>NZ_CP109137.1:7036984-7345150 GCF_035918095.1 Streptomyces sp. NBC_01750 | reverse complement strand
CGGTTCCTGATCGCCGATGCGGCGGACTGGCCACGCCACTGGTACGAGAGGCGCGGCTTCTCGGTCATCGGCTACGCGCACGGCTTCGAACGCGACTGACAGAGCGGCATCCCGGGTCTCGGTGGTGATGGCCTGGTGCTCGGGCGCGGCGTCGTCGGCCCGGGAGCCCGGAGGCCGGGCGGGCACGAGTTGGGGTGACGATCAGATGCTCCTCGGTGGGCCGGCGCGCCGGTACAGCGTGGTCTCGGCGGCGCATGCCCGCACGGAGATCTCCATACAATCGGCGTATGTCTAAGGAGATGACGCCCGGTCTCTACCTGGTGCGCAATATCGGCAGCGGACTGCTGCTCGAGGTGTACGGCGGAGCCAAGGGCAGCGGCGCCAATGTGCAGCAGGGCAAGGAAACCGGGTCTCCGGCCCAGCAGTGGCAGATCGACCCGGTGCCCAACGGCAGCGGGCTCTATCACTTCGTGAACGCGGCCAGCGGCAAGCGGCTCGACGTCGCGAACGCCTCGACCGAGAACGGCGCCAACATCCAGCAGTGGAAGGCCAACAACTTCGGCGCCCAGGAGTGGATCATCGAGCAGCACCTGGACGCGCTGGGCACGGTCACGATCGTCAGCTTCATCAGCACGCTGCTGCTCGAAGTAGCCGACGGCAGCACGGACGACGGCGCGAATGTGCAGCAGTGGGAGGACACCGACTCGCCCGGTCAGTGGTGGCAGCTGGAACCTGTCACTTCCTGAGCAGGAGCACGGCCCCGACGGCACATGCGACCAGTCCGACCCCGCCCGTGCCGATCGCGCCCGCGGCCATGAAGCCACGGGAGGAGCGCCAGGAGAGCACCGACCACTTCGACTGCGCGGACAGCAGCGATCCCGTGCTCAGCCACGAGGCCGCAGAGAACAGCGACTGGGCGGACCCGATCGAGCCGACCGACAGGGTGCTGCCGACCGAGCCGACCGAGAGCACCGACCCGACGGAACCGATGGAGAGCACCGAGCCCACCGAGCCGACCGACAGTACGGAATCCTTCGACCAGAGGGACAGCGTTGATCCGGACCCCGTGAACCCCGGGGGCCGCATTGTCTGCGTCGTCTGCGTGATCTGCGTGGTCTGCTTGGCCATGGGGGCTATCCTGCCGCTGATTCAACCCCGGCGAGCGGTGTGCACCGTGCGCGCCGTGAGCAGACACGCGTCCGGGCGTTGCCGCGGCCCCTCAGGGTCGCTGCCGCTGCCGTCACGGCGAGCGTCGTTGCCGTTCCGGCAAAGCCGTACCCGTACGGTGCTCCAGCGGGCTGATGCCGCGTACCCGTTTGAAGGCCGCGCTCAGTGCGAACGAGCCGCTGTAGCCGACCTTCCTCGCCACCGCCTCCACCGTCGCGTCCGACTCCCGCAGCAGATCGGCAGCGAGCGCGAGCCGCCAGTCGGTGAGGTACGCCATCGGGGGCTCCCCCACCAGCTCATGGAAACGGCGGGCCAGTCCGGCCCTGGAGACCCCGCACTTGGCGGCCAGTGAGGCGACGGTCCAGGAGTGCGCGGGATCGTCCTGCAGCAGCCGCAGCGCGCGGCCGACCACCGGGTCGCCCATGGCCAGGTACCAGGCGGGCGCCTCGGCGTCCGGGCGTGAGAACCAGGAGCGCACCACGGCGATCAGCACCAGGTCCAGGATCCGGTCGAGCACCACGCTCTGGCCGGGCTCGTCCCGGGAGATCTCGTCGTCGAGCACCGGCATCAGCGGACAGTCCCAGACCTCGGCCGGCAGATGAAGCAGCATGGGCAGCGCGTCCAGCAGCCGCCCGCTGACCTCGCCCTTCATCTGGTACGTCCCGACCAGCATGGTGGCCGATCCTTCCGGGTCGTTCCCCCAGCTCCGGACGCCCAAGTGCATGGACTCCGCGAGCGGTTCGCCCTGCAGGGTGTGGCAGGTGCCGCCGGGCCCGATCAACGCCGTTGGCTCGCGGGTGAGTTCGTCCGCCGTGGTGTACGCATCCGGGCCGCGGGCGATCGCGACGTCGCCCGGGCGCAGCAGCACCGGGTCACCGGTGTCGGGAATGATCCAGGCCTCGCCCGCGGTCATGCAGAGCAGGCTGAGCGGGGCGTGGTCCTCGATACGGACGGACCATGGCGGCTCCATCACCATGCGGAGCAGAAAGGCTCCCCTGGCACGCGGTCCGTCCAGAAGTCCCGCGAGAGCGTCCATGGCTCACAGCGTAGACGGACGCATATGGAATTGAGCCTCTGGAGCATGGAGGGTCCAAGCGCGGGCCACGAGCCTTGAGGCATGGCAGAGAACCTGAAGCAGGAGACGGTGTTGGTGACGGCGGCCTCCGGCAAGACGGGCCGCCGGGTGGCGGAGCGGCTCGCGGCGCTCGGGGTGGATGTGCGGGCGGGCTCCCGCAAGGGAGAGGTGCGGTTCGACTGGGAGGACGGGTCCGGCTGGGCGCGGGCGCTGGACGGCGCGGACGCGGCGTATGTCGCGTACTACCCGGATCTGGCGGCTCCTGGCGCGCCCGAGGTGATGCGGGCCTTCGGGCGGGTGGCGGCGGAGAGCGGGGTGAGGCGGCTGGTGCTGCTCTCCGGCCGCGGCGAGCCGGAGGCGGTGGTCGCCG
Source organism: Streptomyces sp. NBC_01750 (assembly GCF_035918095.1). Classification (NCBI taxonomy): domain Bacteria; kingdom Bacillati; phylum Actinomycetota; class Actinomycetes; order Kitasatosporales; family Streptomycetaceae; genus Streptomyces; species Streptomyces sp. NBC_01750. Next base: position 7,342,538 of record NZ_CP109137.1, on the reverse strand, counting down.
AGGGCGCACTGCGGGAGTCCGGCGTGGATCTGACCGTGGTGCGGTCCAGTTTCTTCGCGCAGAACTTCAGCGAGGGCGCGATGTACGAGGGAGTGCTGGCAGGTGAGATCCCCTTCCCCGCGGGTGAGACCGCGGAGCCGTTCATCGACGCGGACGACCTGGCGGACGTGGTGGTCAAGATCCTCACCGAGGAGGGCCATGCCGGGCTCGTGCACGAGGTGACGGGTCCTCGGCCGGTCACCTTCGGGGAAGTGGCGGCGGAGATCGGAGGGGCCACGGGCCGGGAGGTGCGGTACGTGCCGGTGTCCGGTGCGCAGTACGCGGAAATGCTCCAGCGGTTCGGGATCCCGGAGCCCGAGTCGCAGTGGCTGGCGGACCTGTTCACCATGCTGCTCGACGGGCACAACGCGTCGGTGACGAACGGCGTGCGGCAGCTGCTCGGCCGGGAGCCGAAGACCTTCGCGGCGTTCGCGCGGGACGCGGCGCAGGCGGGTGCCTGGAGTGCGTGACCGGCGGGGGCACGGCCCGGTGACTGGCTGCCGAGGATCAGGCGGAGGCGTACGTTGCCGCCAGCGCCTCGGCCGTCGCGGCCATACGGGCGCGGAGTTCGGGTGGCCCGAGGACCTCGATCTCCGCGCCCATGGCGAGAAAGTCGCCGTGCGCGTGGTCGGTGGACTCGATCGGGAGCAACGCGCGGGTCCAGCCGTCCGGTTCCACCGTGCCGGTGTCGGCGAGGGCGCGGGCGGCCGGGCCCTTCAGACGGGCCGCGGCGCCCGGCGAGAGCCGGACGAGCGCCTCGCCCCCGTACAGGCGGGCGTGGAAGTCCGCCTGGTAGCGCTGCCAGTACGCGGCCAGGTCGAAGTCCTCGAGAGGCTCGAACTCCTCCGCCGGCTCCCCCTCCCCCGCGACGACTTCAAGGATCTGGTCGACCCGGTACGTCCGTGGTCCCGGTCCCGCGACGACGTACCAGCGGCCCGCCTTGAGCACCAGTCCGTACGGTTCGAGACGCCGGTTCACATCGGTCGGCTCCTTCCACCGGCGGTAACGGATGTGGAGCACCCGGCTGTGCCACACCGCGTCCGCGACGGCCGTCAGACAGGGAACCTCCTCGCCGGGCGCGTACCAGCCGGGCGCGTCCAGGTGGAACCGCGAGCGCATCCGGTCGGCCTGGTCACGCAGCTCGGCGGGGACTGCCGCACGCAGCTTGAGCTGCGCGGCGGCGAGGGCCGAGCCGAGCCCGAGTTCGGCGGCGGGCCCCGGGATCCCGGAGAGGAACAGCGCCTCCGCCTCCCCGGCGGAGAGTCCGGTCAGCCGGGTGCGGTAGCCGGCGAGCAACTGGTAGCCGCCCGCGTGGCCCGCGTCCCCGTACAGCGGCACCCCCGCGGCGTGCAGCGCCTCGACGTCCCGGTAGACGGTGCGTACCGACACTTCGAGCTCCTGGGCGAGCTGGGCGGCGGTCATCCGGCCCCGGGTCTGGAGCAGCAGCAGGATCGAAACAAGACGGCTGGACTTCACTGACACAGGATGTCAGTGAAGCGGACTTAGCGTCCTGGCATGACCTTCGCAGAGAAACGGCTGTGGGCGCCGCCGCCGATCGAGGCCGACGGCCGTCACATCAAGCGCTACCACGTCACCGGCGACCCGGACGGAATCGATCCCGCGGTGGAGAAGGCCGCGTACGCGATCCTTCCCGAGCTCCTCCCGGAGCCGGACGGCACCCCGCCGGCCACATTCGTCGTCCTCCACAGGGGAGGGGACGACGGCGCGTACCTCAACGCGTACAGCTGGGTGTGGGACAACGTGCTGCACTTCGGTGCCGCGGTCGCGGGTCAGCCGGTCCTCGGCTGCCCGGACAGCGATCCGACGCATTTCGTCAGGCTCGACAGACCCTGGATCGGCTGTGTGTGGGAGCTGCCGCCGATCCAGCACGAACGGGACGCCTGGGTACGCCACATGCTCGCCCCGGACCGTCCCGGCCTGGACGCCTATCTCACCGACTCCCTTCCCGACGGCACCACAGGAGACCGCTCATGAGCACCACCCACGACTTCGACTTCCTGCACGGCGAGTGGGCCGTCGCCAACCGCCGCCTTGCGGACTTCCTCGACGAGTCGAGCGCGTGGGAGGAGTTCCCGGCTGTGAGCCGCGCGTCCCGCCACTTCGGCGGCCGGGCGAACTTCGACGAGATCGAGTTCCCGACGCGGGGCTTCAGGGGCCTGACGCTGCGGCTGTACGACGCCGAGCGCGAGGAGTGGTCTCTGTACTGGTCGAACGACCGCACCGGCGTACTCTTCCCGCCCGTGGTCGGCCGATTCGGAGCGGACGGGCGAGGCGAGTTCTACGGAGACGACACCCACGACGGCAAGGACGTCAGGGTCCGCTTCACCTGGTCGGGAATCAGCGAATCGGCGGCCCGCTGGGAGCAGGCGTTCTCGGTCGACGGGGAGCGGACGTGGATGACGAACTGGGTGATGGAGCTGTCGCGCCCCGCGCACTTCGCCGTGTGACGGCCGTCAGGCCGCGCCGTGCCCCGCGGCGATCCCCTCCACCCGCTGCGCGAGCTCGAAGTCCTTCTCGGTGACCGCTCCGCCCGCGTCGTGGCTGTTCACCGACAGGGACAGCGTGTTGTAGCCCAGGGTGAGATCCGAGTGATGGTTCAGCTCATCCTGGATCTGTGCGATGTGTACGACCATGGCGGTTGCCGCGAAGTGGTTGGCGAGGCGGTACGCGCGGGCGATCCGGTCGCCCTCCAGGGACCAGCCGGGGAGTTCCCGCAGGCGGTCCTCGATCTCCTTCTGCGACAGCGGCTCTGTGGGCATGACGGGGTCCCTTCAGGAACGGCTCAGGAAAAGGCAGCGGCTTCGGCCACCATAAATGGGATGCCCGTTCAGACGCGCTCTGTGTACGTTCCACCGGTGGAACCACTGACCGAAAAGCAGATCCGAGGATCCTTCGTCAACTGTACGAAGGGCGAGGCCACGCGTATGAAGCTGCCCATCGGTTTCGGCGAACTCTCCTGGGACGAGTTCGACTTCCTGGGCTGGACCGATCCGGGCGCGCCGCTGCGCGCGTATTTCGTGCTGCCGCGGGAGGGCCGTCCGGTCGGCGTCGCCCTGCGGGCGCCTTCCACCGGACGGACCAGTGCTGTCAAGTCCAGCATGTGCCAGGCCTGCTTCACGGAGCATGCCTCGTCCGGGGTGACCTTGTTCGCCGCCCCGCTGGCCGGGGCGGCGGGACGGGATGGCAACTCCGTGGGCACGTATCTCTGTGCCGACCTCGCCTGCTCGCTGTACATCCGCGGCAGGAAGCAGCCCAAACTGCGGGGCGGGCTGCACGAGGAGACGCTCACGCTCGAGGAGCGGATCACCCGCACGGTCGATAATCTGACGGCCTTCGCCGACAAGGTGATGGGGCTGCGCTGATCTGGATTCAGCTGCGCGAATCAATGACCTGTTCGATGGTGTCGGCCTGCCCGGCCGGCTTGTCGGGACGGTGACGCACGACGCGTGCAAAGCGGAGCGTGACGCCGGCCGGGTAGCGCGGGGAGCGCTGCACTCCGTCGTACGCGATCTCGACGACGAGTTCGGGGCGGACCGTCACCATGAACCCGTCGTCTCCGGTTGCCAGTTCACGCAGCCGCTCCGTCTGCCAGCGCAGCATCTCGTCGGTGAGTCCCTTGAAGGTCTTGCCGAGCATCACGTACGTGCCGTCGGCGGCGCGTGCGCCGAGGTGGAGGTTGGAGAGGAGTCCGGTGCGTCTGCCGTGGCCCCATTCAGCGGCCAGGACGACGAGGTCGAGAGTGTGCACGGGCTTCACCTTGAGCCAGGACCGGCCGCGGCGGCCTGCGACGTACGGCGCGTCCAGGGCTTTGACCAGGACACCCTCGTGGCCCCGGCGCAGGGTGTCGGCGAAGAACTCCTCGGCGGTGGCGATCTGTTGGGCGGATGCAGGATCTTCGACGACGGTACGGCGGACCCGCATCGGTTCGGGGACGAGGCGGGCGAGGACGGCGTGCCGGTCGCCGCCCGGGAGGTCGAGGGTCGGTTCGCCGTCGGCGGCGAGGACGTCGAAGAAGACGGGTGACAAGGGCAGCGTGGCGCGGGCCGCGTCCACGTCGATGCGGGAGCCGACACGGGACGCGATGTCCTGGAAGGGGACCGGTCTCCCGGCGTCGTCGAGGGCGATCACCTCACCGTCGAGGATGAAGTGGTCACCCGTCATTTCGCGTGCCGCGGCGGTGACTTCGGGGAGGCGGTCGGTGATGTCATCGAGGGACCGGGTGTAGATGCGGATGTCCTCACCGGTGCGGTGCACCTGGACGCGGATGCCGTCGAGCTTCTCCTCGACGACGCACGCGGCTTGCAGTGCCTGAACCGCATCGGTCACCGATTTCGCGGTGTGGGCGAGCATCGGCTGCACGGGACTTCCCACCCGCAGCCGGAACTGTTCGAGCGCGGCCGGCCCGTCGGCGAGCAGGGCGCGGGCGACGCGCGGCAGGGAACCGTCCAGCATCACGGCACGGCGTACGTCACCGGCCGGCGCGTCCGCGGCCTTGGCGACGGCCTCCAGGGCGATCGCGTCCAGCGCGCCCTGGCGTACTTCGCCCATCAGCAGCCGCATCAGGAACTGCTGCTCCTCGGCGGTGGCGGCGGCCATGAGCTCGCGCACGAGGCGTTTGCGCCCGGCTTGGGCACCGGGACCGGTGACGCCGGCGAGGCGGGTGAGGGCGGCATCGGTGTCGGACACGGTGAGGCTCGGGGTGTCGGCGGGCGGCGGGGGTTCCTTGAGGACGCTCCAGCCGATGCCGATACGGCCTTGGGGGACGCGTCCGGCGAGATACGAGATGACGAGCGCGACGTCGCCCGGCCGGGTACCGGCGAACAGTTCGGCGAGCGCGCCGATCTTGCGCGAGCGCGCGGAGGTGGCGGCGACCTGTTGGGACACATCGGCGAGTCGGGCCAGCAGCATGCGGCCCATGGTGCCGTGCGGCGCGGCGCGGCGCACGGCGACGGGTTCGCCTCCGGCGGGGAGCGGGTGCCTCCGGCCGGGAGCGGGGTCATGCTGCCCGGACCCGGAGTGCGGGTGCCTCCGGCCGGGTGCGGGTGCCTCCGGCGGGGCGCGGGTTGCCTCCGGCGGGGTGCGGGTTGCCTGCGGCGGGGTGCGGGGTCTTGTCGGGTACGGGCTCCGGCGCCCCTCCGGGCTCGACTCCTCGCGGTCGGCGGCGTACAGGGTCTTGGCGCGTGACCCGGGTTTTGCCGCCAATCCCCTGCGGTTCGCCGGTGGAAACCACCCACGAAGAACAACCACCAACGCCCCCGGCCCACCTCGACCACATGACCGGACGACTGCGCCACCGGCCCACGCTCACCACATGACCGAGCAACTGGCGGGGATGACCCTGCACGGCCCCTCCCCACCCGGACGAGACTCGCTCGGACCGCGGGAGGGCAGCGGTTCGCCGGTGGAAACCACCCACCCACAGCAACCACCAACGCCCCCGGCCCACCTCGACCACATGACCGGATGACTGCGCCACCGGCCCACGCTCACCACATGACCGGATGACTACAAGACCGGGTGCCCCCCTAGTCCCCGAACAGCCGGGCCACGTGCAGGTCCAGCAGACTCAGTGCCCGCTCCGGCGTGTGCACCTCCAGCAGCGTGTACGCCGTCAGCCCGTCCACCAGGCTGATCAGCAGCATCGCCTCGTCGTCCGGGACACGGTCCGCCGACACCTCCCCCCGTTCCACCGCCCGCCGCAGCAGGCCCGCGAAGAACTCCGCCAGCTTGGGGATACCCTCCCGCGCCTCCGCCCGCAGGCGCTCGTCGTGCACGGCACGAGCAAAATACGCCGCTCCCACCAGCGTTCCCACCCGGCTCTTCTCGTCCAGCGGCAGCATCCCCGCCAGGCACTCGCGCAGCACCGTCCGCGGCGCAGGCTCCTCGTCCAGGTCTGCGACGACCGCGCCGATGCGCTCCCGGATCCGCCGGTCGGCAAGCACGTTGATGTGCCGGAGCGCGAAGAGCAGCATCTCGTCCTTGGTACGGAAGTAGTGCTGCAGCCTGCCGAGCGAGATGTCCGCCTCCGCCGCCACATCCCGCAGGCTCACCCCGTCCAGCCCCCGCGTGCTCGCGATGCGCCAGAGCGCCTCGGAGATCTCCAGGCGTCTGGCCTCGTGGTCCACCTTCTTCGGCACCGCATCCTCACTCCCTTTTACAAGTCACTTGTACCGTTGTAACGTATCGCCGTCCAATACAGTTGACTTGAAAAGCGGTGACGGCTCCATGCCCCTCCACCCCGCCCCGCAGCTGCGGCCGCCCCGTCACCGGGTCGACCCCCGAGCCCGGCGCTGGTGGACAGTCCAGGCGCTCCTCCTGGTGAGCGGGCCGATGCTGCTGACGGCCCTCACGCTCGTGCTGCTCTCCGCCCTCTTCTTCGCCGGCGCGCTCCCCTGGCTCGCTCCCCTCCTGCTGGTCACGCTCGTCGCTCCGGCGCTCGGCTATCCGGTCCTCATGCCGCGCCGCCGCTACGCCGTGCACGCCTGGGAGCTCGGCACCCACTCCGTCTACGCGGCCGGCGGTTGGTTCTGGCAGCAGCGCAGGATCGCTCCGCTCTCCCGCGTGCAGACCGTGGACACCCTGCGCGGCCCGGTCCAGCGGTGGTACGGGCTCGCGACGCTCACCGTCACCACCGCCTCCACCGCGGGCAACATCAAGATCGCGGGACTGTCCGACGCCGATGCCGAGGAGCTGTCCCGGCGCATCGGCGAAGCCGCCCGGACAGCGCCGGGAGACGCGGCATGACCACTCTCACCGGGGCTGCCGCCGCATGGCACCGGCCCGACCCGCGCACCCTTCTCGTGCACTGCGGCTGGCTGGCCCCGCCGCTCGGCTCGCTCGCGCTCACCGCGCTCGCCACCGGCGGACGCATCCCGGCGAGCGGCTGGATCACCCTCGCCGCTCTCGCCGTCTCGTTCGCCGTCATCACCGCCACCGGCCTGATCCGCTGGTCCCGTACGCACTATCAGGTCACCGCCGACTCCTTCACGCTACGGAGCGGAGTGCTGAACAGGCGACGGCGCACCGTCCCGTTGCACCGCGTCCGCAGCGTTGATCTGACCGCCACACCGCTCCACCGGCTGCTCGGTCTCACGGTCGTCAGGGCCGGCGCCACCACCTCGGGCGACGGCCGCGGCGAGATCGCCCTCGACGCGTTGACGGTCCGCGACGCGCACCGGCTGCGTACCGCACTGCTCGCGCGCGCCGACGTTCACGCGCTGGCCGAGGACCCGGTGCTCGCCCGCATCGACCTGCGCTGGCTGCGCTACGCGCCGCTCACGTTCTGGGTGATCGGCGGCGTGGGCATCGCCTTCGGCAGCGTGTACCGCGTCTTCGACGGCATGGGCATCGAGCTGTGGCGGGTGGGCCTCGTCCAGGACTCGTTCGCGGAGTTCGGCAGCAGCGCGCTGTGGCTGACGGTCCCGGCCGCCCTGTTCGCCGTGATCGCCCTCGGCTCGATCGGCGCGCTCGCGCTCTACGTCGAGAACTGGTGGGGTTTCTCCGCCGTATGGACCGATGCGCGCACACTGACCGTACGGCGCGGACTGCTGACCACCCGGGCGGTGACCGTCGAACGGGCCAGGCTCCATGGCGTACTGCTCCGTGAGCCGCTGCTCCTGCGGGCCGCCGGCGGGGCGACTGCCTCGGTGGTCGCCGGCGGGCTCGGGGACAAGGAGGAGACCCGCAGGCGCAGCGCCCTCCTCCCGCCCGCACCGCGCGACGAGGCGCTGCGGGTCACCGCCGGTGCGCTCCGCATGCCCCAGCACCCTTTCGAGTCCGTGCCGTTGACCGCGCATCCACGGGCCGCTCTGCGACGCAGGATGATGCGCGGCCTCCTTTTCCTCGTACTCCCGGTGACGGCCGCGCTGCTCGCCCTCGGGGCACTGCTCGCGCCCGTCCTCCTGCACTGCGCCTGGATCTTCGCGCTGGTCGCGGCGCCGATGGTGTGGCTGCTCGCCCGGGACGCGTACCGCAGTCTCGGCCATGCGCTGCACGGCCCTCATCTCCTGGTCCGGGCCGGTACGTTCAGCCGCGACACGCTCGCGCTGGAACGTGACGCGATCGCGGCGTGGACCTTCTCCAGCTCACCCTTCGCCCGGCGGGCCGGCCTCGTCACACTCACCGCGGCGGTGGCCGCAGGTGAACACGGCTACCACGTAAGGGACTTGGCTGCCGACGAGGCGCCCGCCTTCGCGGCGACGACGGCACCGGGAATTCTGGACGAGTTCCTGCAAAAACGGTAACGGCCGAGTACCGTCTCCCCACGGTTCACTCAAGTCCCTTAATCTTCCGTCGATTTGATCGATCCGATGCAATCGACGTAAAGACAGGGGACCCATGGGGAAGCTCTCACGCGCGGCCGTGACGACCACAGTCGCGGCCGGGCTGCTCGCCGGCGCACTCGCTCCGGCGGAGGCGTCCACGCCCAAGTCGGCGGACCCGGGGCAGCTGCCCTACTCCTCCGCCACCTGGGTCGGCGTGCACAACGCCTACGAGAAGGCGAAGTACCCGTACTTCGCGGATGCACTCGACTCCGGCGCCGGGATGCTCGAAATCGATGTGTGGACCAATGTGTTCGGCAGATCGTGGCGCGTCTCGCACAGCAACCCCCTGGGCAACAACAACAACTGCGTGAACGCGGCGCGCGCGGCGGAGCTGCGCACCAAGTCCAGGAACCAGGACCTCGGCGGTTGCCTCGCGGACATGAAAGCGTGGCACGACGCCCACCCCGGCCACCGTCCCGTACTCATCAAGATGGAGATGAAGGACGGCTTCCAGGCCAACAACGGACGCGGCCCCGCCGCGCTCGACGCGCTGCTCTCCGCGCGGCTCGGCGACGCCCTGTTCCGTCCTGCCGACCTGGCGGGCGGCCGCCCGGAGCTCGACACGGCGGTACGGACGGACGGCTGGCCCGCCCGTTCGGCGCTCGCGGGCAAGTTCGTCATCGAGCTCATCCCCGGCACGGTCGAGGAGGGCAACCCCGCCGACTCGCTGTGGACCGACCGCGAGTACGCCACCCATCTGCGCGATCTCGCGGCGGCGGGCCGACTGCGCGAGGCGGGCGCGTTCCCGGCGGTGCACGGCGCGGCCGCCGGCGACCCCCGCACCCGGTACGCCGACGCCCGCATCCGCCCCTGGTTCGTCCTCTTCGACGGGGACGCCGGCACGTATGCGGGCGGCTCGGTCGACACCGCCTGGTACGACCGGAACCACTACCTGGTCGTGATGACGAGCGCGCACAGCGTGGCGCCCGCGATCGACGACACGAATCCGACCGAGACGCAGGCCCGGGACCGCGTCGGGCTGCTGGCGGGCCGCCATGCGAGCGTGGTCTCGGCCGACTGGTATCCGCTGCCGTCGGTACTCGCCACGGTGGTTCCGCGGGGCGGCGGCCAGTAGCGGGAGGTCACGCAGATCACAGCGGATGGGGGAGCGATGCGACGGAACAGCCAGCGATGGTTTACCGTTCATCTACATGTGGGTGTGGAGGGGACGGCGCCCCCGTACCTCACCATGTGCTCACAGGAACGGTCGTTCGACTGAAGCCCCTGTGAAGCGATTCGCCGGGAGGCGACCGCCATGCACACCCACCCCCTGGGCTGCCCCGGCCGGAGACCCCCGCTCCGGCCGGGGCTTCTGATGCGCGCGACCGGCGCCCGCCGCGAGGCGCGTGGCTGAGGCCGCATCATGCGGACAGGGCCGTACTACGGTCTGGGTATGACAACAGTCGGGTCCGGCACGGGAGTAGGGCCGCTGCTGCGCGGCTGGCGCGAGCGGCGCCGGGTGAGCCAGCTGGAACTGGCACTGCGCGCCGACTCCTCGGCCCGCCACATCAGCTTCATCGAGACGGGCCGCTCCCGCCCGAGCGAGGACATGATCCTGCGCCTGGCGGAGCACCTCGAGGTCCCCGTTCGGGAACGCAACGCGCTACTGCTGGCGGCCGGATACGCGCCGCGGTACGCCGAGACGCCCCTCGATGATCCGGCGATGGGGGCACTGCGCGAGGGAATGGAGCGGCTGCTGCAGGGCTATGAGCCATATCCGGCCACCGTCGTCGACGGCGTCTACACCGTGGTCGCCGCGAACCGCGGTATCGCGATGCTGCTGGAGGGCCTGCCGGAGCGCCTGCTGACGCCCCCTCTCAACGCCATGCGGATCACGCTGCACCCCGAGGGACTGGCCCCGCGTATCCGCAATCTGCGGGAGTGGCGCGGTCATCTGCTGGCCCAGATGGAACGCCAGATCGCCCTGGTCCGCTCCGAGCCGTTGCGCGAGCTGTACGACGAGGTCGCCGCGTATCCGTTTCCGGAGACCGGCGGCGACCCCGGCGACATGGCGGACCCGGCGCCGTACCCGTACTTCGCACTTCCGCTGCAGATCGAGCACGAGGGCCGGGTGCTGTCCTTCGTCTCGTCCGTCTCCACCTTCAACACACCGATGGATGTGACCGTCGCCGAGCTGGCGATCGAGACGTTCCTCCCGGCCGACCCGGCGACGGTCAAGTACCTGCAGTCGCTCACGCCGTAGTGGCGGCGCGCGGCGCGGACCACTGCAGCACGGCGAAACCGGCGACGGTGATCGCCTGCACGGGGATCCAGACGGCACCTGCGGCGCTCGGCTCCAACCACAGCACGAGAGCGGCGACGCTGAGGACGGCCCAGAGCAGATTGGCGTCGACGACGAACTTCACGGGCAGCTGCGGCGGCTGCCGGCGCGAGGCGAGAGCGCCGACGCCCGCGGCGAACAGAGTGCCACCGGCGAGGACACCCTCTCAGAGGTCACTGGAGATGGCCGGCGGAGGCGGGGCAGGACATGCACTGGCGTCCGTCGGCGTGCAGGTCCTGGATGGCAGTGAGGACCGGACCGGACCCGGCAGTACGGGGCTGTGTACCACCCGCCTTCGATCTGCTCGGCGTCACCCGGAGGACCTCAACTCGCCGCCATGCAAAACAAGTTGACGTTCCGATCATGAGTGCTGTGTCATCTCACTTCAATCGAACACCGGCACGACGGGAAACTCTTTATGAAGCTCAAGAGACTGGCACAGGTCGGTCTGGCCCTGGCGGCGAGCGCGATCATGGTCGCCGGGATGGAAGGTTCCGCCTCCGCGAGCGGGCTCAACGTGTCCGTCAGCAAGAGCTGGGGCACTTCGACGTTCTACCCGGACGGTGACTGGCTCTACATCACCGACCACTCCGCCGACGGCTACGCGGTGTACGGCAAGATCCAGCAGCGGGTATGCGCCAACGTCGGCTGCGACGGGTACACCTGGCAGGACCTGCGCACTGGTTGCTACGACACCACCAGCATCGGCGACAACGGCACCGAGATCCGCCAGTGCAACTACGACATCACCGAGAACATCACTGTGCGCGTGTGCGAGGCCCGCTACAGCGGTGGCAGCCGCTACGGCGACTGGTACTGCAGCGACGAGACCAAGTCCTGATTCCGGGCAAGCTCTACGCCTACGGGGCGGGGTCGCATCGTAAAGGTGCGGCCCGGCCCTGTGAAGCCAATACCTGAGTGACCTCCGGGCAGGACACCAGAGGCTTGTAGCGGTCGGTATCCCGCCCATGGGCCGCACGGGATCCGTGGAGGCGAACCCCTGCCCCAACCTGGCCGTGTTGGAGCGACTGACCACCGCCGTGCCGTTCGAGATGAGCGACGAAGGATCGCCTTCACCCGCCGCTATCTCCCCGAAGACCGCATGGTTGAGCTATACACCAAACAGGTCGGGCGGGTGGTGTCGTCTGGGCTGCGGTGGGCGCTTACGGGGTGGCGGTGCTGACCCGTGCGGAGGACGCCGCCTCGGACGCGACGGTGGGTCTCGGGCAGCGGATCCTCCAGTTGGTGTGGCGGCGTGGGGACAAGGCGGGCCGGGACGAGCTGGAACGAGTGGTGGGGGAAGCGGCCGACGAACAGGACGACGCCTACACGACGGCTGTGCTGAGCAGGCTGCTCAAGGGTGCATTGGAGGACGATCCCGAGTTGCGGGAGGAACTGGCCGGCGTACTGCCCGCCCCGGCCGCGGACACGGTGGACATCACCGCTTCGGTGAGCGATCGATCGCCGGTCAGCACATCGGTACCGCGATCACTGGTGACGGCCACACCCTGCCCCGGTCGTGAGCACTGACGACGCCGCGTCCGGGCCGCGGTTTGAGGCTGTCGGAGCGCGCTCGATAGCGGCCCAGCAGATCGGCAACGCCTCCACAGGCAATGTTGTGCTGCCCGCCAAGGCGTTGTACGCACCGGACAAGGTCACTGCGGCCCCAGGCATCTCGAACCTGCCTCCGGCCCCCTCTGTCTGGGACGTGAAGAGGAACTGGCCCGGCTGCGACGGGTGCTGGACGGCCGGGGTGAGGGAGCGATCACGCAGAGCGGAGCGGTGCACGGCCTGGGCGGGATTGGTAAGAGCACCCTCGCCCTGCGATACGCCCATCGCCACCGCGGCGACACACCCTGATCTGGTGGATCAACGCTGCATCCCCCGACGAGATCGAGTCACCGTTCACCGACTTCACCGGGGACCTGGTTCCCGACTGGGCTGTCACAGACGGGCGTGCAGCGCAGGTGGCGTGGGCGATGCAGTGGCTGGCCTGGCATCCGGACTGGTTGCTGGTCTACGACGACGTCGAGGACCCCGACCACCTCGCCCCCTACATCGGCGCACTACACCAGGGGCATCATCTGGCCATCAGCCGCCGCACCACGGGCTGGCCCGACAGCACCATGACCCTGATCCTCGGAAGCCTCCACCCCGACGACGCCACCACCCTTCTGTGCCGCCTCGTCTTCAAGGACACCGCTCCCACACCACGGCAGAGAGCCGACGCCCGCGCGCTCGCCGGGGATCTGGGGAATTTGCACCGACACCCCTGGAAGGGCTGACCACCCGTGATGCGTGCCCGGGGCCATCCGGCGGGAACGGCGCAGGTCGCGCGACGGGTCGGGCGCTCCTACGATGGGAGGAGCACCCATCGGGGGTGGTCTCGGGGACCGCTTGTCTGACGCGGGATCAGAGGTGACCGACCATGGGCAGGTACCGCCCGACCCGAGCGCGTCGATCCCGTCGGGCGACCGTACCCGCCGCCGCGGCCCTCCTCCTCGCCGCCCTGTGCGCAGGCACCGGCCCCGACCGGTCCACCACCACCTCGGTAGGGCAGAGCTTCGATCCCGCCACCGTGCAGAAGCTGGACGCGGCGATCACGAAGATCATGAAGCAGACCAGCATCCCAGGCCTCAACATCGGCCTGTGGATGCCCCGCTGCGGTGTGTACGAGAAGTCCTTCGGCGTCGCGGACAAACAGACCGGCACACCCATGAAGTCCGACCTCTACACACGGATCGGCAGCGTCACCAAGACCTTCACCGTCACCGGCGTCCTCCAGCTCGTCGACCGGGGCAAGGTCGGACTCGACGACCCCATCTCTCAGTACGTCTCCGGCGTCCCCGGCGGGGACGTAATCACCGTGCGCCAGCTGGCCGAGATGCGCAGCGGTCTCTTCAACTACACCGACGACGAAAGGTGGCTGGCGGCCCTGCGCTCCGACCCGCACCGCTCCTACACACCGCGCCAGCTCCTGGACATCGCCTTCAGACATCCCCCGACCTTCGAACCCGGCGCCAAGTGGGAATACAGCAACACCAACACCACCCTGCTCGGGATGCTGGTCGAGAAGGTCAGCGGGCAGAGCCTCGGCGACTACCTCCAGGAACACGTGTTCACGCCGCTGAAACTGACCGACACCTCACTGCCCGGCGACAGCGCCATGCCCGACCCGCACGCCCATGGGTACACCAACTTCACGCCGACCGGCGCCATCGCCGACGCCACCAACTGGAACCCCTCCTGGGCCTGGGCCGCCGGGGGAATCATCTCCGACCTCGACGACCTGCACACCTGGGTCCCTGCGCTCGCGGACGGCCGGCTACTGACCAGAAAGACACAGGCCGAACGACTCCGGACACTCTCGATCGGCATCCCCGGAGCCTCGTACGGCCTCGGCATCCTCAACTTCAACGGCTGGCTCGGCCACAACGGGGACCTGCCCGGCTACGAATCCATCGCCGCCCAGCTCCCCACCGAGCAGGCCTCCCTGGTGATACTCATCAACACCGACACCGACTACAAGGGCAAGAACCTGTCCACCGTGATCGGAAACGCAGTCACCTCCATCGTCACCCCCGACCACCCCTGGTCCCGCCCCGCATCCACCCAACCCAAGCAGTCCCCGGCCCCGAGCAACCGCTGACCGAGCCCTGCCGCGGCCACCGGGCCGGGCTCTCGCGATGCCATGCCGGTTCACCGACTCACGTCGGCCTGCCGCAACTCGGCCAGCAACTCGTCCTGACCGACGATGAGTTCGGTGAGGATTCGGCGGGCCGCACGGAGTAGCTCCGCGACATCGCCACCGGCCAGGGCGTAGCTGACGGTGGAGCCGTCGCGGATGGATACGACGATGCCGGAGCGGCGCAGCACCGCGAGCTGCTGGGACAGGTTCGACGGTTCGATCTCGATCTCGGCCAGCAGGTCTCGCACTGGTACGGGGCCGTTCTGCAGCAACTCCAGCACGCGTATGCGGACGGGGTGTCCGAGCATGCGGAAGAACTCCGCCTTGGCCTGGTACAGCGGTACCTGCATATGAACGCTCCTGCTGGGTTCGACGGCCTGCCGTATGTCGAGGCCTCTGCTGCCGCCGCCGGGGGCGTTGCAGCGCAGGGTCGATCCTCCCGCCTCCCGGTACCGCACTCCCAGGGGGTTCAACGCATCGGGATGTGGCTACTTGAAGAAATCTTCAAGTCATGGGCAGACGAAGGCGGGAGAGACCGACGGTGCCTAGATCTCGAGCTCTGCCTCTACGCGCTTCAGTTGGTGACGGGCCATGGCCAGGTTCGACTTGGCCTTGTCGAGTACGAGGTAAAGGAAGAGACCGTTGCCGCCACGACTCTTGAGCAGGCGGATGAGGTGGTACTGGGTGCCCAGGGTGATCAGGACGTCCTCGATCCCGTCTTTGAGGCCGAGTTGTTCGATAGTGCGCGTCTTCGCCCGGATCACATCGGTGTTGCCGGCCGCCGCGACGGCCAGATCGAGGTCCTTCCCGCCCCCGAGAGTGCCCAGCGCCATCCCGCTGGTGTAGTCCACGAGGGCGGCCCCGAGACTGCCCTCGATCGATGTCATGGCTTCCTTGAGAGAGGTCTCCACACTCGGCACGTCAGCACTCACTCCTCGTCAGACTGCATGGGTGGACGGCAGTTCGCTCCTGCGGCTGCCGACGGACTGCGACGATGACGCTACTGATCGTGTGCAAGGTGCGGATGGCTCATGCCATAACCACGATGCAAGCGGCGATCAGCCTTTAGGATGCGCAGCCGGCGACCGCTCCCGCCGCTCACAGGCAACGGCCCGGCCCGCGGGCCGGGCCGTTGCCTGTGCCGCCGCGCACATGCGTCTCCGGACCGGCTCTCCAGGCCTTCCCGTGAGTTGACCTCGTGATCTTGCCCGGAAAGACTGCCGGAAGTCGCCCGTGCATGTGCTCGGCGGGAGGGGCGGATGATGGGTGTGACGTTCGAGCCGATCGGCCGGTCCGAAGAGGCAGTAGGGCAGCTGGATGTGGTTGTGCCTGCCTACCAAGAGGTCTATGCGGAGCCGCCGTACCGCGAAGGCCCCCAGGATGTCGCCGATTTCCTCGTGCGTGCCCGGCGGCGGGCGACGCGGGACGGATTCCGGCTCATCCTGGCGCGGGACGCCGACGAGGTTGTGGGGTTTTCGTTCGGCTACTGGCTACCTGCGGATACGGGGTGGTGGAGTGCCATGCTGGAGCCGCTGGTCAGGCCGACGGTGCCTGGGCGCAGTCCAGTTCGGCGTTGGCCCGGGCGGTGACCGCGGTCAGTACGCGGCTTGCCGCCGCCAGGTCTTCGGCCGGGAGGCCGCCGTACAGCCGCTCGGTGATCCCGGCGGTGGCGGTGCTGATCCGGCCCTGCAGTGCCCGGCCCGCGTCCGTGAGGCAGATACGGGACTCGTTTCCCGGCAGCGTCTCCACCAGCTTGGAGGCCGTCAGGTCGGCGATCGTCGCCAGCGCCACCGATTCGTCGATCTTCAAGGTGCTTGTCATCCGGAGGACGAGCCGGTCACGGTCCATGACGGAACCGCTGTCCGCGGTGGCGTTGAGTGCCACCACCTGATGGAACGTGGCGCCGGTGCCGGCCACCAGGCGTTCCAGGACGGCCCGGGTGGCGTAGTGCGCCTGGCCTATGACCTGGCCGTTGAGGGGCGGGGTGGTGGACATGGCTACTCCTCGGTCGGAACGTCGAGTGGTGTGTCGAGCAGGATCGCGAGTTCGCGGGAGAAGACTTCGGCCCGCCGGCCGTCCAGCCCGCCCAGGGGCGCCAGGAGCCGGCCGAGGAGCTGGTGGACGATGGCGATGGCGCGTCGCGTGACCTCGCGCCCATGGGTGGTGAGCGACAGCCGGACCGCCCGCGTGTCGGCGGGGTCCGGGGCGCGCTCGATGAGACCGGCGGCCTCCAGGGTCCGGGCCAGCTTGGAGACATAGAGCGCTTCGAGGCCGGTGTGGTCGGCGAGTTCGCGCTGGCTGGGCCGTAGTCCGGACCGCTGCATACCGAGCAGTGACGCCAGCAGTGAGTACTGCGCGTGCGTCAGACCCAGCGGTCCGACGGCCCGGTCGACAGCCGCCCGCCATTTCATCGACAGGCGCCAGACCAGGAAGCCGGGCGTCGGGCTCTCGGATGCGGAATCACTCATGAGTGAAACAGTACATAGATACTATGTACGTGGCTACTATTTTCGGCTCGACGAAGCCAACAGGCGGACGACGGCCTCTAGGACTCCACCGCCGCCGTGAAGCGCGCCGCCACCGCCGCCACCGCGGCCCGGAGCTCCGGCCCGCCCTCGACGCGGAACCCGAACGGAATCCTCGCCAGCCACTCCTCCGCGTACATCGCCGGAGTGCTCGTACTGCCGACCAGTACGCACCCGTCGCCCGACGCCTCCAGTCGTCCCATGGGGGGCCTGACCCACCGCGCCACCTCGGACAGGGGCGCGTCGAACACCACGCGGGTGGGGTACTCCCAGCCCGTGCCCAGGTTCTCCTCCAGCGCCGCCACCGGGTCGAGGTCGTCGGGCGGGTCGAACGCGCGGGTCGTCTGATGGACCGCGCCGATCCGGTCGACCCGGTACGTGCGGATCGCGTCCGCGCGATGCGAGCGGCACAGGAGGTACCAGCGCCCGTGGCGGACGACCACCGCCCAGGGGTCCACCTCTCCCTCCGACTCCTTCCCCGACTCGCTCCGATACGCCACCCGCACGCTCCGTCGGAACGCGGACGCCGCGACCAGTGCGCTGGTGGTGGCCGGATCAGGCCGAGCCGAGTACGGGTCGGGCGCAGCCGACGCATGGTCGCGCAGCGTCGCCGCCTGCCGTCCGATGTTCTCCGGCAGCGCTCGGATGACCTTGCTCAGCGCACTTGCCACGAGCTCGTCGGCGTCGTCGAGCGCCGCCATGACCAACCCCAGTGCCTCCGGTTCCGTGAAGACCACCGGCGGCAGCCTCGTCCCGCGTCCCAGCCGGTACCCGCCGTACGGGCCTCGGGTCGACTCGACCGGGATGCCCGCCTCCCGGAGGATCCCGATGTACCGGCGCGCGGCCCGCTCCGTGACACCCAGGGACGCGGCGAGCTCGTCCGCCGTCGCGCCGGGGCGGGTCTGGAGGATTTCCATGGTGCGCAGGGCCCGTGCGGTGGGGCTGAGATCGGTCGGCACCCGAGCAGATTAGGTGGTCACTTCCTATACCGGAAGCAGATTGTCCGGAACCCGTCGTAGCGTGATGCGCCGTCCCACCGCACGGAAGGGGGAACTGATCGTGAGAGAGGGAGCCACGTTGTCCGACGATGTCGTACCCACCGGCCGACAGTCCTCGGCGGTCGCCACCGGACGGCCTCGCGTCCTGGTCATCGGCGGCAAGGTCGAGCACGTGCGCAAGGCCCGGGAGCTCGGCCTGGACGTGGTTCACGCCCAGTACCCGGACGAGTATGGCCGCGGCCACTGGCCCTACGTCGATCAGGCGTTGCTGCTCGACTACGGCGACACCGACCGGCTCCTGCCGCTGGTCCGGGTGTTGCACGAGGCGTACCCGTTCCAGGCCGCCGTGTCGCTGTTCGAACTCGGGCTGCTGCCGACGGCGCGGATCAACGAGGCGCTCGGCCTCGGCGGCGAGTCCGTCGCCACCGTGGAGCTGCTGCTGGACAAGTGGCGGATGCGCCGGCACCTGGCCGCGAAGGGCATCAGCCCGGTGGCCTCCGCGGTCGGCCGTTCCGCGCAGGACGTTCGGGAGTTCGTATCGGAGCACGGGCTCCCGATCATCGTCAAGCCGATCCGCGAATCGGGCAGCCTGGGGGTGTTCTGCATCCGCGACCGAGCCGACGTGGACGTAGTCGCCGAACGGTTCCGATCCCTTGACGACGGGCATTGGGCCGCCAAGGACCTGTCCTGTGCCGATTCCTTCGACGAGTTCCTCATGGAGGAGTTCCTGGACGGTCCGGAGATCAGCGTGGAGACCCTGACCTTCGACGGCCGGCATGTGGTCGTCGCGGTGACCGACAAGGAGTGCGTCGGCCCCGGTTTCGTCGAGATCGGACATTCGCAGCCCAGCGGCTGCTCGGCCGAGACACTGCGCGAGGTCACGCGGTTGGTGACGGACTTCCTCGACGCGGTGGGGCTGCGCAACGGTCCAGGGCATACCGAGGTCAAACTGACCTCGCGCGGCCCGCGGATCGTCGAGTCGCACAACCGCATCGGCGGTGACCGGATCAACGAACTGGCCGAGATCGCCTACGGCGTCGACATGGAGCGCTACGCGCTGGGCGCCGGGTTCGGCGTGGTGGAGCCGCTGACCATGTCGCCCGAGCCTCGGGGCGGAGCGGCCGTCCGGTTCCTCACGCCGCAGCCCGGACGGGTCGTGGAGGTGACCGGCGTCGACGCCGTGCGCGCGGACCCGGCGTTCGTCGACCTCCAGTTGGAGGTACAGCCGGGCGACGACGTACCACCGCTGACCTGGAACGAGGACAAGGTCGGTCACGTCATCGCCCGCGGCGCCACCGCGACCGAAGCGATCGCCCACAGCAGGCGGCTGGCCGCGGCGATCCACGTACGCACCGAGCCCGTCGCGTGAGCACCGCGCCGCCGGAGGTCGACGAGCAGCGATTCCGCGACGCGCTGCGCAGCCTGCCCGGCCGGGTGTGGATCATCAGTCTCGGCATCCTGGTCAACCAGGTCGGCAACTTCCTGCCCGTGTTCATCGTGCTCTACCTGACCGAGCGCGGCTACTCCGCCGGTGCCGCGGGGTTGGTGCTGGGTGTGTCCGGGGTGGGCAAGGTGCTCGGCAACGCCGTCGGTGGCCACCTCGCCGACAAGATCGGCCGGCGATGGACCATCGTGCTGTCCGCGGTGACCACCGCCGGGCTGACGGCGGTCGTGCCGTCCCTCGGGCCGCTCCCGCTCATCGTCGCGGTGGTCGGTCTCATCGGCGTGACGTCGCAGATCTACCGGCCGGCCGCCGCCGCCGTGCTGCTCGACGCCGTGGATACCAACCAGCGACGGCTGGCCGCCTTCGGGGTGTTCCGGTTCGCGATGAACGTGGGCGCCGCCCTGGGCGGCGTCATCGGCGGTGTGCTGGCCAGCACCTCCTACACGGAGCTCTTCCTGGGCAATGCCGCCGCGTGCCTGCTCTTCGGCGTGGTCGTGGCGATGCTGCTGCGAGATGCGCCCCAGCCGCGGTCCGGCCACGCGGACACAAAGGCGGACCGGGCGGTGGGATACCGGCAGGCGTTCGCAGACCGCACCCTGGTGCGATTCCTGCTGATGACCGTGGTCGCCGAGTTCGTCTACATCCAGTCCACAGTCGGCCTGCCCCTGCACGTCAGCGACGTGGGTCTGAGCGAACGCGACTTCGGTCTCCTCATCGGGCTCAACGGTCTGCTGGTGTTGGCCCTTGAGCTGCCCATCACCGGCGCGGTCTCCCGGTACCGGCCGGAGTACGTACTGGCCATCGGCAACCTGATCACCGGTGTCGGTCTCGCGCTGACCGGGTTCACGGCCAGCATGGTCCTGCTGGCGGCGACGGTGCTGATATGGACGCTCGGCGAGATGATGACCAGCTCAGTCGCCATGGCCTACCTGGGAAGTCTGACACCGCCGCGGATGGTCGGGCGCTACCAGGGGTTGCACGGCGCCGCGTACACGACCGGTACGGGCGCCGGACCGCTCATCGGCGGCGCCGTGTACGCGATCGGCCCATGGGCGCTGTGGACCCTGATCGGCGCGGCCGGGCTGCTGGCCGCCCGGCTCAGTCTGCCGCGCCGCCGCGCGAAGTCCACAGTGGACGAACCGGATTCCTGACCTGGGGTTGGAACGATGGTCGACGCGACGTCACCGGCCCCGCGTACACGAGATCTGCGATGCCTACGCGGCCGGCTACGCCCAGCTGCAACCCGCCGACCGACGGCGCCCACTCCGGCGCCCTGGAGGAGATGGCCCGGCGGTCGTGGCAGCCGGTGCCGCAGATCGCCAAACGCGCCGATGACACCCGCGGATTCAACGTTCCGCCGAGGCGGTGGCGTGTGGAGCGACCCTTTGCCTGGCTGTTGCGCACCCGGCGGTTGTCCCGGGACTACGAGACGCTCCCCGACACCGCCGAAGCGATGATCACCTGGTCGATGACGATGGTCATGACGCGGCGGCCGGGCCGGGCGCGAGCCGGTAGGCCCCCGACCGCTCCTTGACCGGCCGGCCCCGCTCGGCCGGCCGACGGGCCCGCGAGCGCACCACCCCTTCGATCCTCGCCGGGGTCAGCTCCAGGCCCATCGCCGCGGCGATCTGCCGACAGATCAGCCCGGACCCGCCCTCGCGGTGATGCTCCGCCAAAACCGCCAGGGTCGGCTGGTGATCGAAGGCCAGGATGCCCGCGTCCAGCCCCCGAACGCCACGACGGCACCACCGAACCCGGCCGAGCGGGCCCCGCCGACCCAGCCGACCGCGTCTGTGAAGCCAAAGCCCCCGAAACGAAGGCGTCGCCGACCACCTCACCAGCGGATACCAACGACGAAGAGGGCGCCGGCACTTCGCCGGCCTGCTCCCGGGCACCCAGCACCGATGCCATCGCCCACCTCACCGTGACCGAGCCGATTCCGGACGCCGGACGGCTGCCTCACCCGCGACCGCATCATGCCAGCCAGAACCAGCCGGTCATGTTCGGATGAACAACGGCCTCTGACGTGTGGGCTCGCAGGCGGAGGCGTCAGGCGGCGCCGTCGTCGGCTGACACGCGGCGGGCTTCGGAGGGGGCCTCGGGGTCGTCGAGTTCGGTCTTGGCCGGGCGACCGTGCTCCTCCGGTTCGCTGGAGCGGGCGGCCTCGGCGCGGAGCATGGCATTGAGTGCTGCGAAGGGGTCGATGAGCATGGCTGTGCACCTCACGGTTGCTGTGGCTGACGGGGGCTCGGCGGAGACGGGCTCCTCAGCAGCGCAGGACCACACAGCGCGCTGTGCGCGGCGAAGACGGCGGTTCCGTGGACCGGCTTGGGCCGGGACGGTACGGGGCGGGACCGACGGTCCCCGGACACTGCCGGAGCCGGGCCTCCGGCGCGGCCGCCGGCGCCGTACGGCGCGTCCGGCCCGGCGCCCGCTGTTCCGTGTCGGCCTCGTCCGGGTGGCTCTCCCCCGCGGGATCAGCAGGCACCGAGGCCAGGGGCTGCCCGGCCCCGGCCTGAGCGGCGGAGGACTGGATCGCGCCCAGCAGGGCCAGGAGCAACACCAGCAGCAGAGCGGCACGACGGGCCGGGGCAACGGGCGTGGACTGCTGCATGAGGCACGACCTCCTGGACATGCCTCCACTTCCCGGGAACGAGCCTGTTCCGCCCGGGTACGGGCGAGATCCGCTCTACCGGAGTACGCGCATTACGCCGAATTCACGGCGGGGTGCGGTGTGATCACCGTGACGCCCGTTCCGGACGCGCCGCCCAGAGCAGCGAGCACCGCCGGTACGTCGTCGAGGCCGATCTCCGTCGTCACCAGCAGATCCGGCCGCAGCGCGCCGGAGGCGACCATCGCCATCATCTCCGGGTAGGCATGTGCGGCCATGCCGTGGCTGCCGAGGATCTCCAGCTCCAGCGGAACAACCCGGTCCATCGGCAGGTGCACGCCGTCGGGCAGCAGTCCGACCTGCACATGCCGGCCCTGGCGGCGCAGGCTCTGTACGGAGTTCACGCAGGTCACCGGAGCGCCCAGGGCGTCGAGCGAGAGATGGGCTCCGCCGCCCGTCGCCTCGCGGACCGCCCCGGCGACGCTGCCGGTCAGCGTGGCGGCGTTCACGCACACGGTCGCGCCGAACGTCCTGGCCAGCTCCAGTGCACCGGGCGAGACATCGACGGCGACGACTCCGGCCCCGCACGCCGCGGCGATCATCACCGCGGACAGGCCCACTCCGCCGCAGCCGTGCACCGCGACCCACTCCCCCGGCCGCACCCTGCCCTGTCCGACCACGGCGCGGAACGCGGTGGCGAAGCGGCAGCCCAGGCTCGCGGCCGTGGCGAACGACATGGTCTCGGGAAGAGCCACCAGGTTGGCGTCGGCGTGGTGCACCGGGACGTACTCGGCGAAGGAACCCCAGTGGGTGAAACCGGGCTGCTCCTGGCGCTCGCACACCTGCTGGGCGCCTCGCGCGCAGGCGGCGCACCGGCCGCAGGCGCAGATGAAGGGCACCGTGACCCGGTCGCCGGGCCGCCAGTTGGCGACGTCCGAGCCGACCGACTCGATCACGCCTGCCAGTTCATGACCGGGTACGTGCGGGAGGGTGATGCCGGAGTCGTGGCCCATCCAGCCGTGCCAGTCGCTGCGGCAGAGGCCTGTCGCCTCGACCCGGATGACCGCACCGTCGTGGGACGGTACGGGGTCGGAAACCTCCCGTACCTCGAGCGGCTTGCCGAACTCCTCGAACACCACAGCACGCAACAGGCACTCCCCGGTCCGCCGGATCTTCCGTCGCCTCAACGTATCCGGAATGCCTGGCCCCGCGGAAGGAAAACCCGTGGCGCTCCGGGCGCCCGTGCCTGGCCCCTGGTACCCGGCATTCGGCCCCCCGGCTCCCGGGCTCAGGGTGCCCGGTCCGGCGGGGAAGCCTCAGCCGGTCCGATCGGCACCTGCGGCCCGTCGCACTCACGCAGCCAGCGCCTCAGCACCCGGTGCACCGCTTCCGCGCCGACCAGTTCCGCGCCGTCCGCGACGGGCGCCGAGAGATCGACCGGCGACAGCAGGAAGGGCTGGGCCTGTTCGCCGCCGAGCCCGCCGTGCGAGCCGATCTGCTCCTCGAAAGCGTGCACCGTGCCCGCTTCCGGGTCGTGCATCGAGTTGACCATGATGTCGGCGACATGCGGGAAGGAGTCGCCGCGGCGTATGGCGTCGGCCGCGCCCCGGCCGAAGACGGCCAGCGGACCGCTGTCCGCCAGCTCGGTGACCGGCACCTCCACCCCGCCGGGGCCGAGCACCACCGAGCCGTGCTCCTCGCTGCGTACCAGCAGGAAACCGATGCCGGGATGGTTGGCGAGCGTACTGAGCAGCGCGGGATGGCGGTGCTCGATCTGCTCGCGGCTGAGGCGCTCCGAAGTGTCGGGGAAGGAAATCAGCGCGAGATTCCCCGAGGCCAGCACGATCGGGCCCGGGCCCGGCGCCGGATGTTCGTCGGCTCCCTCGGCCACCCGCCGGTGGAGCGCGCCGCGCAGGGCGTCCCCGGCGGCGTCGCGGGCCTCGGCGCCGCGCTTGGAGCGTTCCGCCCGACGCGAGACCGGCAGCCCGCATCCGGCCCGCACGAGGTCCTTGAGCGAGAGTCCGTACGCGCCCTGGAAAGTCTCCCCAGGGCTCTGCCCGTGGTCGGAGAGCAGCACGATGCGGTAGCCGCGCGGTGTGTGATCGGCGACCTTGGCGATCAGCGCGAGCGAACGGTCGATGCGCTCGAGCACCATCGAAGCGTCCCGGCTGTGCGGTCCGGAGTGGTGTGCCACTTCGTCGTACGCGACGAGGTCGGCATAGACGGCGGTGCGTCCGGCGAGCATGTCTCCCATCACCGCGGCTACCACCACATCGCGCTCGACGACGGTCGCGAACGCCCGGATGAGGGGGTAGAGCCCGCCCCGCTTGATCCGCGGCCGGTCGCCGCGCAGCCGCGCCCGCGTCGACTGGCCGATCTCGCGGGCGACTTCGGCGACGAAGGACATCGCGGTGCGGACGGCGTTGGCTGGATCGGAGAAGTACGCGAAGTAGCCGGCCCTGGAGCGGTTGGCCCGGCCGCGCCTGACGGCCACCGACAGAACGAGGGCGACCTGGTCGGCGCCGCCGCTGAAGAGATTGCCGCGGCTGGCGCCATCGACGGTGAGCAGCCCCCCGTCGCCGGTGCGCTCGACGGCACGGCGCTGCAGTTCGGCGGCGCTCGAGGGCCGGTTGCTGACCATGACCCGGCCGCTGTCCTTCTCGTACCAGCGGAAGGCGGGCACATCGTGGTTGGAGCCGTGCAGGATGCCGAGCTGGCCGGCGCCGGTCTGGCTGGACCAGTCGGTGCGCCAGGGCGTGAGCCGGTGGTTCTCGTCCATCCAGGCGGCGACGGTCGGCATCACGCCGTCCTTGGCCGCACGCCGCAGCACCTCGTACCCGACGCCGTCGAGCTGCAGGAAGACGGTGCCGGGTGTACCCGCGCGGCCGTCCTCGCCGCGTCTTCGCCGGCGGCGGTCGGCGAGCCGGGAGAGCCTGCGCCGGTAGGCGTCGTCGTCCCCGACGGCGAGAGCCGTGGAGGTCGCCGACGCCACGGCGGACATCACCGCGGCGACGACCACCGCAGTCACCGGGTCGGCCGCGCCGCGCCCGTCGGGAATCAGCCAGAGGGCGATCAGCAGCAGTGAACCGTTGAGGAAGAAGACCAACAGGCCCAGCACCAGGGCGGATACCAGCAGCAGCGCCCGTACGGCGACCGGCCAGACGAGCGCGCTCAGCAGACCGAAGGCGCCCGCGCCCAAGGCGGCGGTGACCGCGGTCCTGGTGATGCTGTCCCCGTCGTCGGACTGGAGCTGGAAGTCGGGCAGCAGCCCGGCGAGCGCCAGCATCGTCAGCGTGGAAACCGCCCACACCACGATCACGCGCAGCAGGGCCCTGCCGGACGTACGCCATCGCCGTTCCACCACGCCGCTTCACCTCACCCCTGGAGCAGATCTCCAGCGTGGCACAGCGGCGGGCGCGACCCGGTGGAGCGCCGTCGGGCCCTGGACAGGGCGGGCGGCGGGCGGTCAGCAGCCGTCGTAGCCGGCCGTCGGCATCGAGAGCCTGCGATGGACGTTGGCCTTCATCGCCGCGTCGTAGACGGGCTCGTCCAGGCCCGCAGTCTCCAGCCGGACACTTCTGCGCCCGCATTCGGCGATGAAGTCGGACACCGAGGTCAACGCCCGTGACAGCACTCGTTGGTTGGGGGCGACGAAGAGGTCGACCTGGCCCGCATCGACATCGGACCAGAGTCCGCGGTGGTCGGGCCGCAGGCCGTAGAAGAGCAGGTGACGGGTGACGACATAGCCCTTGTCGGCCGCCCAGCGGGCGCACATGGCGTGCTGACTGCGGGTGTCGACCAGGAAGGGGTGGCGGTCCAGTTCCTCGAGAGGGGTCAGGCTGGCGATCGCCGCCACTCGTACGCCGTCCATGGCCGTCCCCCGGTGCTCGATGTCCCGCCGACCCTACTCCCGGTCGCCTGCGCCCGAGGAGGCGCGCACCGGCGCACTCAGCCCGCTTCGGCCGCGCTTCGGCCCGCGCTTCGGCCCGTTTCAGGGCGCCTCACTGCGCTTCTCGGCGGGGAGGAGCAGGCGCGGGAGCGGGCAGATCGTCCAGCCGTCCTGGCTGCCGGAACACCGCCGCAGCGCGGGCACATCTACGCTCGTACGGGAACAGGGGAACGGGAGCGGGGAGCGGGAACGAGGAGGCGCCGCGTGCCGGTGGAGATCACCTGGTGGGGCCATGCCACCTGCACCATCGAGGACTGCGGGGTCCGGGTGCTGACCGACCCGCTGTTCGTACGCCGACTCGCGCATCTGCGCCGACGGCGCGGTGAGCTGCCACCGGTCGAGGCCGCGGCCGCCGATGCGGTCCTCGTCTCCCATCTGCATGCCGACCATCTCCATCTGCCGTCGCTCGCAAGGCTCGCGCCGGGTACCCGGCTGCTGCTGCCGAGGGGCGCGCGCCGCTCCGTGCCGGGGCTGAACAGGCTGGCGAGCGCGGCCGGGCTGCGGGTTACCGAGCTGGCGCCCGGCGACGAGGTACCGGTCGGCGAGCTGCGGGTGCGGGCCGTGCCCGCGCTGCACGACGGGCGGCGGCTGCCGCTGGGGCCGCACCGTTCGCCGGCGCTCGGCTATGTGATCAGCGGCGATGCGCGTACGTACTTCGCAGGGGACACCGGGCTCTTCGACTCGATGGCCGAGGAGGTCGGCCCGGTCGATGTGGCGCTGCTGCCGGTCGGCGGCTGGGGGCCGTATCTCGGGCAGGGTCATCTCGACCCGGGCCGGGCGGCGCGGGCGCTCGCCGCACTCGCACCGCGCGCGGCCGTTCCGGTGCACTTCGGCACCTACTGGCCGATCGGCATGGACTGGATCCGGCCGCACGAGTTCTACGCGCCGGGCGAGGAGTTCGTACGGAAGTCGGCGCGGCTGGCTCCGCAGGTGGCGGTGCATCTGTTGGAGCACGGCGAGCGGGTCGGACCGGAGGCCGCCCGATGAGCTCGCAATTGTCGCGGGCGCTCGCGCACCTGTCCGAGGTCGTGGGGAGGCTGCCGCCGGAGTCAACACAGCAGGCAGTCGGCTACCCGTCGCTGTTTCTGCTGGTGGCGCTGGGTGCGCTCGTGCCGGTGGTGCCGACGGGAGCACTGGTGAGTTCGGCCGCGGTGGTGGCCCTCCATCAGACGGCTCCGCTCTCGCTGCTGTTCGTCTTCCTCGTGGCTTCGTCCGCCGCCTTCCTCGGGGATGTGGGGCTGTACTGGCTCGGGCAGCGTGGAACCCGGTCCAGGAGCGGTTCGCGCTGGCTGGCGGCGCTGCGGGGCCGCGCCGCACCCGACCGCCTCGAGCAGGCGCAGCGCAAGCTGGAGGAGCACGGCGTGACGGTGCTGGTGCTCTCCCGGCTGATGCCCGCCGGGCGGATCCCGGTGATGCTGGCGTGTCTGCTCAGCAAGATGCCGCTGCGCCGGTTCGTACGCGGGGACATCCCGGCGTGTCTCGCCTGGGCGGCGACGTATCAGCTGATCGGGATCCTGGGCGGTTCGCTGTTCGACGAGCCGTGGAAGGGCGTGGTCGTCGCGGTGGCGCTCACCGTGGTGATCAGCGGGGCGCCGACGCTCTGGCGCAGGGTGGGACGAGCGCCGCGGGCCGGGTCTTCCGGCTCGTCCGGCCCGTCAGATTCACCCGGCCCGTCAGATTCACCCGGCTCATCCGATTCACCCGGCTCATCCGATTCACCCGGTCAGCACGCGTGAGCCGCCGACGGGCAGGTCCCACAGCTGTCCGCGCGGGCGGCCGGTGCGTTCCCAGGCGGCACGCAATCGGGTGAGCGGCTCAAGGACCGGCTCTGCGGAGAGCACGAACGTCGCCCAGTGCATCGGTGCCATGTACCGCGCGCCGACGTCCTCGAAGGCGCGCACCGCCTCCTCCGGATCGGTGTGCACATCGCTGAGCCACCAGCGCGGTTCGTAGGCCCCGATCGGCAGCAGCGCCAGATCGAGGTCCGGGTGACGGAGGCCGATCTCCTTGAACCAGTGGCCGTAGCCGGTGTCACCCGCGAAGTACACCGACTGGCTGTGCTGGTCCGTCAGAACCCAGCCGCCCCAGAGGGAGTGGCAGGTGTCGGTGAGGGTGCGCTTGGACCAGTGGTGGGCCGGTACGAAGTCGAAGCGGACACCCCTGAACTCCGCTCCCTCCCACCAGTCGAGTTCCGTCACCCGGGTGAAGCGGCGGCGCCGGAACCAGCGTCCGAGGCCGGCCGGGACGAAGAGCGGGGTGCGGCGCGGAAGTTTTTTCAGGGTGGGGGCGTCCAGATGGTCGAAGTGGTTGTGGCTGATGACCACGGCGTCGACGGGCGGCACATCCTCCCAGCGGACGCCGATGGGAGTGATCCGGACCGGAGTGCCGAGGATCCGGCGCGACCAGACGGGGTCGGTGAGCACGGTGAGCCCGCCGATGCTCAGCACCCAACTGGCGTGTCCCGCCCAGGTGACGGCGACCGTTGCGGTGTCCACGGCGGGCAGCGGTCCCGGCGCGAACGGCAGCAGCGGAATGTCCTGGAGCCCGTCGGGGCCGGGGCGTACGGCGCCTTCTCTGGCGAGGCGGGCCATGGCGCGTACACCGGGGAGCGGAGCGGTGAGGCGGTCGGCGAAGGATCTGGGCCAGTGCCGGATCTCGCCGAGAGGACGGGTGCGGGGGCGGGGCCGTACACCTGCGGTGGTGCCCTCGGAGGGGCTCGCTGCCGCGGTGCGGCGCGTCACGCCCGCTGTACCCGCCGCTTCCGCCGTACGCTCCGTTTCCGCCGTACCCGCCGCTCCTTCTTGCCCTGCGTGCCCTGTCTGGCCCGACTGTCCCGAGTGCTCCGCCTGCTCCGTCATCCGGGGCTCCGTTCAACGCAGTTCGTCGAAGGCCGTTCCGAAAATCCTCAACGCCTCCGCCACATGCGGCAATTCCAGGGGTGCCGGAGAGGTGAGAGATTCCAGGCGCTGCTCCGGAGTCGTTCCCAGCAACGGCCCGGTGGCCAGCCGTACGCGCAGCGCGCCCAGCTCGTCGCCGAACCGGTGGCCGCCGGGCACCGGGGTCCCGAGGCGGTCCGTCAGATACTCCTCGAGCTCCATGGAGTCGCTCACGCCCCGTTCCGCGAGACGGGCGCGCAGCGGTCCGAGGTCGGCATACAGATGGCGGCCCGCCTGCGGCGGTCGGGCCAGGGCTCCGGAGGTGAGCACCGCGCGGTGCGCCGCGGCCGCCACGCGCGCGTGCAGTTCGGCGGCCTGATCCGTCCTGGCGGTGACCTGACCGGGCTCGCCGAGTGCGTGGGCGGCGGCCTCGGCCACCGGCGCCGACAACACCGCGCCGAGGGCGGTCAGGATGTCGAGAGTCCTCGCGCGGCGGACGATCCCTTGCTGGGTGGGCGGGAATCGGGCGACGGCGACCGGCCAGGAGGCGGGAGTGAGCGCGCCGGCCAGGTCGCTGATGACGGTCACGTCCGCGGGCCACATCTCGGCCGGACTGAGCAGCACCGTCTCCTGCGGCCGGTGCAGGGTGTCCCGCCAGGTCTCGTCGCTGATGATGTGCAGACCCTCGCCGACCGCGGCCTCACATGCCTCACTCACGGTCTCGGGCGGCGCGACGGTCGCGGTGGGGTCGTCGACGACGGAGAGCAGCAACAGCCGGGGCTTACCGCCCTCGGCGCGCACTCTGCGTACGGTCTCGAGGAGCGCGAACGGATCCGGCACGCCACCGCACTCCGCCGGGGTCGGCACATGGTAGGCGGGGCGCCCCAGCAACCGCGCCTGCGGAGTCCACCAGGCGGGGCACGGACGGGGCATCAGCACATCCCCGCCGTACGCGCCGAGCAGGGCGAACAGCAGCGGCTGCGCGCCGGACGCGGCGGCCAGCTCGTCGGGCCTGCTGCGCAGACCGCGCCGCCACCAGTAGCCGCAGGCCGCCTCGCGCAGCTCGGGACCGCCGCCGGGCGGCTCCCCCTCGGCACGGCTCGCGGCGGACGCGAGCACGGTGGCGAGCTCGGGCAGCACGGGCAGTCCCGGCTCGGGCGCGGGCGGACCGTAACGGACGGGACCACGGCCTTCCGGAGCCGTCCGCTGCATGCCGTCACCTCCGCCGCTCGGTCCCGGGACCTCTGACCCGGCCCACGAGCCCTTTATACGGAGGTTTGGGTGAGCTCGCCGCGCGGGAGCGGCAGGCGGCCGGGCCTGGGACCACTGCGACCCGGTGGCGGACCACGGCACCGAAGAGAGCGCCCGGCTGTTGTGGACCGTACGCCCGGCCGGTGTTGCCGGCCCGGTCCGTCGTACGGGCCGTCCGGCCGGGCCTGGCCGGGCTCCTGGCACGGTCGCCCCTTCGGCGGCAGCGGCGGGAGCGGCGGCCCGCGACGGCGGGGGGCGTCGCGACCGACGGGTGGCAGCCCTTCCCCGGCCCCGCCTCGGGCGCCGCGACAGTCCCCGTTTGGTCCTCGTCCCGAGTGGCAGCCGGCTCCGCTGGGTACCCGCGATGCATGTCAGACGCTTACACACAGGGAAGTCCGCAGGTCCGTGCACGGGTCACGGCGCTGCTCAGTGGCTGGGACCGGCAGATCCTGCACACCGTCGCCGCCCGGCGATGGCCGGGCGCGGAGCCGGTGCTGCCGCGGCTGAGCCGCAGCGCCAACCACGGGCTGCTGTGGTTCGGCGTGGCCGCCGGAATGGTGGCGCTGGGGCGCGGGGCCCGCTCGCGCCGGGCAGCCCTACGGGGTGTGGGGTCCCTCGCACTCGCCTCCGCCACCATCAACACCATCGGCAAGCGCTCGGTGCGCAGGGCACGGCCCGTGCTCGACACGGTGCCGGTGATACGGCGGCTGAAGCGGCAGCCGTTCACCACGTCCTTCCCTTCCGGGCACGCCGCCTCGGCTGCGGCCTTCGCGACCGGCGTCGCGCTGGAGTCGAAGAGCTGGGGCGCGATCGTCGCACCGGTGGCCGCCTCGGTCGCCTTCTCCCGCGTCTACACGGGCGTGCACTACCCGAGCGACGTGCTGGTGGGCGCGGCGCTGGGCGTGGGTGCGGCGTTCGCGCTGCGCGGGGCCGTGCCGACCAGGTCGCAGCTGCCCGCGCCGGGCCGGCCGGCCGCCGAGGCGCCTGCCCTGCCCGGCGGCGAGGGCCTCGTGGTCGTGGTCAACCAGCGGGCGGGCACGGCGGACTCCGCAGCTGTCGTGCGTCAGGCGCTGCCGCTCGCGGAGGTCGTGGAGTGCGCTCCTGACGAACTGTCGGCGGAGCTGGAGAAGGCGGCGAGCCGCGGCCGGGCGCTGGGCGTTCTCGGCGGAGACGGGACGATCAACCGGGCGGCGGCCGTCGCCGTCGCGCACGACATCCCGCTCGCCGTCTTCCCCGGCGGCACGTTCAATCACTTCGCGTACGACCTGGGCATCGAGTCGGTCGACGACACCTGCCGGGCCCTGATCGGCGGCGAGGCCGTCCGGGTCGATCTGGGACGCTTCGCACCGGGACCGCAGAGCGGCCCGGACAGCGGCAAAGAGTCGGGGATTTTCCTCAACACCTTCAGCCTGGGCGTCTATCCGGAGCTGGTGCGGATCCGCGAACGCTGGTCGCCGCGCATCGGCGGCTGGCCGGCCGGGGTACTGGCGGCGGCGCTGGTGCTGCGCGGCGAACACCCGCTGGAGGCCGAGGTCCAGGGCCGGCGCCGCCCCATGTGGCTGCTGTTCGCCGGGAACGGCATCTACCAGCGGGTGGGGCCGACGCCCGGCCACCGCCTGGATCTGGCGGATGGCCTGCTGGATGTCCGGGTGGTGCACGGCGGCAGGTGGCCGGGGGTGCGGCTGCTGGCCGCGGCGCTCGCTGGACCGCTGAGCCGCTCACCGGTGCACGCGGCGCAGAAGCTGCGGCAGCTGCGGATCGGCGGGCTGGCACCAGGGACGCCGATGGCGTATGACGGTGAAGTGGCCACGGCCCCACGGGAGTTGCTGGTGGACAAGGCTCACGAGGCCCTCACGGTCTACCGTCCGCAGGCCCTGCTCTGACGGGGCCCTTCCTCGAGAAGGGCCTGTCGGAAATCTGATCGACGGGCCGCGGTCGCATCCCGCACCATGAGCGCATGCAGATCCGGCGCGCGCAGAGTCATGACGCGGCCGGGATCGCCGCGGTCCACGTACGGTCCTGGCAGGCGGCGTTCCCCGGTCTCGTACCGCAGCACCATCTCGACGCGCTCGACCCGGGACAGAAGGCGCTGGCCTGGGCGGGCCGGCTCACCGAGCCCCGCAGGCCGGCCGCCGGTGTGCTGGTCGCCGAGACGGGCGAGGGGATCGTGGCCTTCGCCGGTTACGGGCCGACCGGGCACGCGGGCATCGTGGAGATCGGCGCTTTCTACTCGCTGCCCGAGGTCTGGGGCACCGGAGTCGGCACACGTCTGCTGGCGGCCGTCCTCAAGGAGCTCATCGCGGCCGGCTGCACCCGGGCGACCTTGTGGGTGCTGGAGGCCAATGAACGTGCGCGGCGGTTCTACGAGGCCGCGGGCTGGCGTCCGGACGGCGCGATCGAGGTGGAGGTGACCGGCGGCCGCCCGCTGACCAAGCTGCGTTATCAACTCCCGCTCCTCGGAGCCGTCACCGCCGGGCCCATCCACACCGACCGGCTTGTGCTGCTGCCGCTCGCTGTCGCGCACGCGGAGGAGATGGCCACGGTCCTGTCCGACCCGGTCCTGCACACCTTCATCGGCGGTGAGCCCGACACTCCTGAAGCCTTGCGCTCGCGCTACGCCCGCATGCTGGCGGGCGCGCCCCATCCCGCCGTGTCCTGGTGCAACTGGGTCATCAGACTTCGGGACGAGTCCTGCCTCGCGGGCACTGTCCAGGCGACCGTCAGCCCCTCCGGGCGCGGCCGCAGCGCCGAGATCGCGTGGCTGGTCGGCACGCCGTGGCAGGGGCGGGGCATCGCCACCGAGGCGGCGCGCGGCCTCGTCGGCTGGCTCGCCCGGCAGTCGGTGCACACCGCTGTGGCCCATGTGCACCCGGACAACCTGGCCTCCGCGGCCGTCGCCGCGGCGGCCGGGCTCACCCCCACCGACCGGGTGCAGGACGGCGAGGTGCGGTGGGAGGGGCGGCTCGGCGTGAGGTGCAGGGCCTAGGGGTATTGCTCCGGAGCTCGACGCTCTCCCCCGGCTCAGCAGGTACAGCCGCTCGCCGACCGGCCGCTCGCCGGGACCGGCCGCGGCGAACGCCTCGGTGAGCGTCTGCGGGCCCCGGCCGAAGTGCCCCCGCTTGCTCCCGGCTCCGGCACCGCCTTGTTCCCGGCCGCCGGAGCTTGTCCATATAGCAAGATGATGGTCTCGCCATACGAAACGTCGGCGTACGCTGGCCGCACTCGCCTCAGGAGAAGGAGCTCGGCCATGTCGAAGGAGACCGCCGTCTACACCCACGGGCACCACGAGTCGGTGCTGCGCTCGCACCGCTGGCGGACCGCCACCAACTCCGCGGCGTATCTCATCGGTGAACTCCACCCGGGCCTGGATCTGTTGGACGTGGGGTGTGGTCCCGGCACCATCACCGCCGATCTGGCCGAGCTGGTCGCACCGGGGCGGGTGACGGCGGTCGACGCCGCCGAGGACGTACTGCGCCAGGCACGTGAGACCGCCGTCGAACGCGGCCTCGACCATGTTGGCTTCGCGGTCGCCGATGTCCACGCACTGGACTTCCCCGATGACTCCTTCGATGTCGTCCACGCCCACCAGGTGCTGCAGCACGTCGGCGATCCGGTGCAGGCGCTGCGCGAGATGCGGCGGGTCTGCCGGCCCGGTGGCATCGTCGCGGCACGCGACAGCGACTACGGCGCGTTCACCTGGTTCCCCGAAGTCCCGGCCCTGGACGGGTGGCAGAGCCTGTACCAGCGGGTCGCGCGTGCGAACGGGGGCGAGCCGGACGCCGGTCGCAGGCTGCTGTCCTGGGCCCGCGCCGCGGGCTTCAGCGACATCACCGCCACCGCCGCCACATGGTGTTTCGCCACACCCGAGGAGCGTGCCTGGTGGAGCGGACTGTGGGCGGACCGCACGACCGCTTCGGTGTACGCGAAGCTCGCGGTGGACGGCGGCCATGCCAGTGCGGAGCAGCTGGCCGCGGTCTCCGACGCGTGGCGCGAGTGGGGCGGCGAGGACGACGCCTGGTTCATGGTCCCGCACGGCGAAGTGCTCTGCCGGGCGTGACGTCCGGCGTGAGTGAAATGACGCTGATCAGGACCTTGGGGGCAGGAGACCGGACGACTGGGCCGTTCACGCCGGGACCATCGCAACCCGCCCACAGTCGGGCAACCGATTTCGCGTCCGGTCACCGCGAACTACGCTCGCCCGTATGGAGATCCTCGGAACCACGCTCCGCATCTGCGTCGACGACCTGGAGGCCGCTGCCGCCTTCTACGAACGGCTCACCGGTGCCACGCCGCTGCGCTTCGAACGCGCCGGGGTCTCGGTCGCCGCGGTCGGCTGCTTCCTGCTGATGAGCGGCCCGGAGTCGGAACTGGAGGTGTTGCGCAAGGTGACTGCAACCATCGCGGTGAAGGACGTCGACGACGCGTACGCCACGCTCACCGAGGTGGGCGCACGGATCATCGCGGGCCCCGTGCCAACGCCGGTGGGCCGCAATCTGATCGCCGTCCACCCGGACGGATCGGTCTTTGAGTACGTCGACAGGAAGGCAGCCGAATGAGCGGCCGAACGGCGGGGCGCGCAACACCGCTGACAGAGCTGCACCGGCGCGTCATGGATGTCACCACGGCCGTCGTGAACACCGTCGGATCCGGCCAACTGGCCCTGCCCACACCGTGCGCGGCCTGGAACCTGGGACAGCTCCTGGCGCATATGACCGGCCAGAACCACGGCTTCGCCGCGGTGGCGCGCGGCGAGAAGGAGGACGCGTCGGTCTTCGCCGACCGGCCGGTCGGCGAAGATCCGGCGGGCGTCTTCGCCGCCTCCGCGTGCGAGGTGACCGCCGCGTTCGCCGAAGAGGGGGTACTGGAGCGGGAGTTCTGGCTGCCCGAGATCCGCAAGGACGGCGGATTCCCCGCCCGCCTGGGGATCGGCTTCCACTTCATCGACTACGTGGTGCACGGCTGGGACGTCGCCGTGTCCATCGGTGCCGGTATCCGCTTCGACGACGAGGTGCTGACCACGGCGCTCCCCATCGCCGAGGCCGTCCCGGACGGCAGCCTCCGCACCCTGGCGGGCGCCGCCTTCGCCCCGGGCCTCGCCACTGCCCCGGACGCGGTCCCGCTGGACCGTGTCCTCAGGCTGCTGGGCCGCGACCCGCTTTGGGCAGCGCCTCAGCTCTGAGGGGCCGCTGATCCGTTGCCGGTGGCAGCAGCACCCGTGCCCGCGAGCTCTTCCGGACGCAGCAGGGCAGCGAGCCGGTCGGCCGGGAGCAGCCCCCGCTCCAGCACCAGTTCGGCGACGCCGCGCCCGGTGGCGAGGGCCTCCTTGGCGATACCGGTGGCCGCGGTGTAGCCGATGTGCGGGTTGAGGGCGGTGACGAGCCCGATGGAGTTCTCCACGGTCGCCCGCAGCGTCTCGGTGTTGGCGGTGATGCCGGATACACAGCGTGCGGCGAGGGTGAGGCAGGCTGCCCGCAGGTGGGTGATGCTCTCCGACAGCGAATGCAGGATGATCGGTTCGAAGGCGTTGAGCTGCAGCTGCCCCGCCTCGGCGGCCATGGTGATGGTGACGTCGTTGCCGATCACTTCGAACGCGACCTGATTGACGACCTCGGGGATCACCGGGTTGACCTTGCCGGGCATGATGCTGGAACCCGCCTGGACCGGCGGCAGGTTGATCTCCCCGAACCCGGCGCGCGGGCCGGAGGAGAGCAGTCGCAGATCGTTGCAGATCTTGGAGAGCTTGACGGCGATGCGCTTGAGCACGCCGGACAGATGAACGAAGGCGCCGCAGTCCTGGGTGGCCTCGACCAGGTTGGCCGCGGTGACCAACGGCAGGCCGGTGATGGCCGCGAGGTGGCGGCGGGCGGCTTCGGCGTAGCCCGTGGGGGCGTTGAGGCCGGTGCCGATGGCGGTCGCGCCGAGGTTGATCTCATGGATGAGAAGGACAGCCTCGGCCAGACGGCTCTGGTCCTCCTCCAGCATCACCGCGTACGCGGAGAACTCCTGGCCCAGGGTCATCGGTACGGCGTCCTGGAGCTGGGTACGACCCATCTTGAGGATGGTGCGGAACTCCTCGGCCTTTGCGGCGAAGGCCTCGCGCAGGACCGCCATCGCCTCGATCAGTTCATGCACGGCGATGATCGTGGCAACGTTGACGGCGGTCGGGTAGACGTCGTTCGTCGACTGGCTGAGGTTGACGTCCTCGTTCGGATGCAGCCGGCCGTAGTCGCCCTTGATATGCCCCAGGATCTCCAACGCCCGGTTGGTGATCACCTCGTTGGCGTTCATATTGGTCGACGTACCGGCACCGCCCTGGATCACGTCGACGACGAACTGGTCGTGCAGCCGTCCGTCGTCCCGGATCTCCCGGCAGGCGGCGGCGATGGCGTCGGCCTTCTCCGAGGTGAGCAGCCCGAGGTCCTCGTTGGCGCGGGCCGCGGCTTCCTTGACGGCGGCGAGCGCGTTGATCAGGTGCGGGTACGCGGCTATCGCCGTACCGGTGATGGGGAAGTTCTCCGTGGCGCGCAGGGTGTGGACGCCCCAGTACGCGCCTGCGGGGATGTCGCGGTCGCCGAGCAGGTCGTGTTCGCGGCGATGTCCGGCAGTCATGGCGCAGGTGTTCCTTCGTGAGGTGGTGAGAGTGGGAAGCTGCGGATACGGAGGGACCGCGTCGCTGTGCGCGGCGCTAGGCGACGGAGGAGGCCGCCGATCCGGAGAGGCGGGCCAGCGCACCCACCGCCCGCAGGCACCCGACCGCCACGCCGCCTCCGATGACGGGCACTTCGGCGAATCCGGCCAGGATCTGCGGGTCGACTCCGCACAGCGCGAGGGCCGCCGCCGTCACGGGCATCCGGGCGCGGTCGGCGCCGTCGGCTATCTTCACGCCGACAGCCCGCCCGTCCGGGAGCGCCGCGACCTGCACGCCCTCGAACCCGTCCTTGGCGAGCAGGCCCGGCACCGCGCGCATCAGGCGCGCGACGTCCCGCCCGCTGCCGGAGACCATCTCCGGGTGCTCGCGCATGGCGTGCGCGACCCGGCCCTCCTGGGTGCCGGGCGCGGCCGTCGCCAGCCGGGCGACGGCCCTGGTGAGGCCGTGCAGCGATACGGAGAACAGCGGCGCGCCGCATCCGTCGACCGTCACCCCGGCGATGCCCTGCCCGGTGAGCTCCTCCACGGTCGCGGCGATCGCCCACTGCAGCGGATGTCCGGGATCGAGGTAGTTCTCCAGGGACCAGCCGCGGGCCCGCGCCGTCATCAGCATGGCGGCATGCTTGCCCGAGCAGTTCTGGGCGAGCCGGGTGGGTCCGAGGCCACGGCTGATCCACTCCTCGCGCACCGCCGGGCCGTACGGCAGATCGGGGACATTGCGCAGGTCGTCCTCGGTCAGCCGGGCGGTGTGCAGGATGCGCAGGGCCGCGGCCAGATGCCGGTCCTCACCGGAGTGGCTGGCAGCGGTGAGAGCCATCGCCTCGGCGTCCAGCGGCGGCAGTCCCGCGCGCAGCAGACCGACCGCCTGGACCGGCTTGAGCGCCGAGCGCGGGTAGAAGGCGACCTCGATGTCGCCCGCGCTGAACTCCACGCTTCCGTCCGCCGCCAGCACGACGACGGAGCCGTGGTGGACGCCCTCGATGACGCCTCCGCGCACTACATGGGCGAGCGGGACGTGCGCGGGTGGGCGAACGGCGGGCGGCTCCGCGGGGGTGCGGCGGAACGGGGTGGTGTGGGTCATGCTCAGCTTCCGGTGTTCTCGTCGCTGTCGCGCCGGATCTTCTCGTCTCCGTCGCGCCTGGTGCTCTTGTACTCAGGAGGCTCTTGCGCGCCGCTCCGGTGGGGCGGCCGCACGATGGTGGTCAGCGTCGACTCGACGCGTGCCAGATGGTGCGTCATGGCTTCCACGGCGTCGCGCTCGGAACTGTCGAGAAGCGCCTCCACGATCGCCCGGTGCTCTCTGTTCGACTGCTCGCGCCGGCCGCCGAGCTCGTTGAGGAACGCCGACTGGCGGGCCAGCGCGTCGCGGATCTCCTCGATGACTCTGCGGAAAACCGGGTTCTGGGCCGCCTGGGCGATCGCGAGGTGGAAGAGCGTGTCCATCGCCACCCACGCGGTGGTGTCCGTCTCCCGTTCCATCCGCTCCAGCAGATGAGAGATGTGGTCGAGGTCCTCGGGGGTGCGCCGCAGAGCCGCGTACCCGGCCACCGGGATTTCCACGTGCCGGCGGACCTCGAGGAGGTCGCTGGCCGAGTAGTCGCCGAAGGTCGGGTCCTCCACCGGACCGTTGGAGAGGACAAAGGTGCCCTTGCCGGTACGCGAGACGGTGAGGCCCATCGTCTGCAGAGCACGCAGAGCCTCACGCAGTACGGGCCTGCTCACTTCCAGACGCCGGCAGAGTTCCGCCTCCGAGGGCAGCTTCTCCCCCACGGCGTAGTCGCCCCGCTCGATGGCGCCGCGCAAGTGCGCCAGCACCGCTTCGAGCGCGCTGATCCGCCGGGGCACATCGCCAGCTGTCTGGCTGTCTGACAGGTTCACCCTGGAATCGTCAACCGTGCAGGGGGCAACTGTCAAGGGGCGGTACGACTCGCCGCGGCCGGATCGCGCGCGGCGCCACCGGGGACGGGCAGGCCGGACACCGCCCGCCCTTCCGTCCCCGGCAGAACCCGGAAGTCACCGCGGCCGCCCCCGACGCCCCCGGGCTAACTCGCGCGCGGCCGCTGAGGCCGCATCCGGTAGTCGTACGCGTCCGGCAGCGGCTCGTCGGTGAGCGCCGACCACACCTCGTCCAGGATCTCCGTCCCCTCGCGCAGGTCCGCCACCTCGAAACCCGCCTCGAAGACGGCGCGGGCCTCGTCCGTGCGGCCCTCGGCGATCAGCAGCTGGGCGTCGATGAGACGGAAGCGGCCGCGCTGCTGCACCGCCGGACGCAGCCGGGACCAGACCGCGCGGGCCTCGACGGTACGGCGGACTGCGAGCAGTGCGGCGATCGCCTCCCGGCCGAGGGCCGCCGTCGCCGCCGTCCAGGACTCGCCGTCGTCGCGGCGCTCCTCGCAGAGGTCGTCGAAGGCTTCGGCATAGCGCTCGGCGGCTCGTACGGCATTGCCGCCCTCCTGGTCGGCGACGGCCAGGCAGCGCAGCAAGGGCCAGCGGGACGGGGCGAGTTCGAGGCCGCGTTCCCAGCTGCGGACGGCCTGGGCGAGGTCGCCCGCTTGCCACTGGGCGATGCCGAGGTGGTACTCGGTCAGCGGGTCGGCGGGGGCGGTTTCCAGCATGTCGCGCCAGTGCTGTGCGACGAGCGAGGGTCCTGGCGGGGCGACCCTGCGGGGCGCGGGGAAGACACCGGTCATCAGCAACTCCTGCCAGGGCGCCTGCTCTTCGCCGAGCGTCGACGCGGCGAAGGGCGTGCCGGGCAGCTTGTGCCGTTCACGCAGCACCTCGAGCGCGCCCCAGCCGGAGCCGGTGGCGAGCCAGTCGGTCGGCTCGGTGTCCGCATACGGCCGCCATGCCTCGTACGCGGCGTCCACCGCCGCGCGGGGCAGCGCCTCGGACAGCCGGGTCTCGACCTCGGCGCGCGCCGCGCCCCAGTCCTCGCCGTGCACCGTCTCCGGGTCGGCGTCGAGCGGTCCGTACGACTCCAGCCAGCTGAACTCCTCGCCCCCGTCCAGGCGTAGGTGCTCCAGCTGGGTGCGGGCGAGCCCGGCCTGGATCTCGGCGTAACCGGTCGAGCCGGGCTCGGTCAGCCACCGCTGCCAGCGGCGTCCGCCGCGCCCCGAGCCCCAGAGGAAGAGCTTGCGGCCGCGCAGCACATCGGTCGAGGTCTGTACGAGCCCCTTCCCGGCAGCGTCGAGCGAGGCGATCCACTTTCGGGCCTCGGCCGGCACCTCGTAGAAGTAGTCGGCGGGATACTCGCTGCGCAGCGGGTACGTGCGGTCCTCACCCTCGAACTCCGGCACCGGAACCCGGCGCAGGCTGCGCTCGTATCCGAAGTGCCAGGCTTCGTCGGCGGGTGCGAGCACGCGAGTCGTCCCGTGCTCCTCGACGGCGATGTTGGACCACCAGTAGACGGGCGCGGGGCGTTCGTGCGGATTCCGGATCCGCACGCCGACATGGAGGAACTCGGAGTCCGCAGGCAGCCACAGATCGACCTGGAACGGCAGATCGCGCAGCCGCTCCCACTCCCAGAGCCGGACCATCCGACCGCCGTCGGGGGCCGGGACGAGTGCGGCATGCAGCGGGGCACAGGAGAGCGTGGTGTGGCCGGTGGCGCCGATGTTCCACTCGATGCCACCGGAGAACCAGGCGCCGTTGAGCGCGAAGTCCGCGGGCTGGAACACCGGGTTGCGGTAGAGGAGTTCACGCCCGGTCGGCTTGTGGTGCAGCGAGTGGATCCGGCCGCCGAGGCCCGGCAGCACAGTGGCCCGCAGCCGTTCGTTCTCGATCACGATCGCGTCGAGGTCCGTCTGCGTGCGCTCACGTCCGTACCCGTCGAGCACCCGCACCGGCAGCAGGGTGCGCAGCGGCTCGTACCCGATCTGGCGTGCCATCTCGCGCGGCAGCTCCTCTTTGGCGCGCTCGTCGAGAGAGTGCATCTCGTCCAGCGGCCGCAGGGCGGGCAGCGGATTCGCCGGCCCCACCGGGGCTGCGGGCAGGGTCAGGACGGTACGCCGCACAGTGGTGGCCAAGGCAACCTCGCTTCACTCGCGCGGGCGGCCGGCAACTCCTGATGGCCGGCACCCCCGACGACCATGGAACACGGTGGGCTCTGCACTGACCAGGGGCTCAGTGGGTCAGTCTTCGGCAAAGGCGCCCACGATCAGATCGGCGAACATCTCGCCCGCCGTGCCCTCCGGGTCGAGGTCGGGGTCGTAGACGGTCACGTTCAGCCCCACGCAGCGCGGCGAGCGCAGCAACACCTTGAGCAGCTCGCCGAGTTCGGGCGGCAGCAGTCCTTCCGGATCGGGGCTGTCGACGGCGGGCATCACGCTCGGGTCCAGCACGTCCGCGTCCAGATGCACCCAGAATCCGTCGAGCACCGGTACTTCGAGGGTCTGTACCACGGCCCCCGCGAGTTCCGCCGGGCCCCATTCGCGCAGTCCCCGCACGGTCACCGTCGGGATCTTCAACTCCGCGAGCTCGGAACGGTCTTCGTCGAAGCAGTCCCGGATCCCGAACAGCCGCACATCCTCGTCGCGCAGATAGGGCCTGAGCCCCTCCAGGTTCGTCAGATCCTCCTGGCCGCGACCGGTCGCCAGCGCCAGCTCCTCACCGGCGGCGGCCCCGACGCGATCGGAGTTGCCGGGGTGTCTGAAGTCGGCGGACGCGTCGACCGAGGCCAGCCCGTATCTGCCGAGACGGCGCAGCGCGAGCGATGCGCCGAGCTGGATCGAGCAGTCTCCGCCGAGTACCAACGGGAAGTCACCCGCCCGCACATGATGCTCGATCCGGTCGGCGAGACGACGGGTGTACGAGGCGATGGCGGCGGCGTTGAAGACCCCGTCGCCCTCCTGCCAGTCGCCGCGGTCGTAGCGCGGTGGTACGACGACGCCGCCTTCGAACGCCCCGAGCCGCTGCACGATCCGCTGCTCACGCAGGGCGCCGGCGAGCTTGTAGCAGCCGGGAACGGCGCCCGGGGCCGGGGGCCGCAGGCCCAGATTCGAGGGGGCGTCGACGACCACGATATTCCGCATGCGGTCCATCCTCACCGCCGCACTCCGCATCTTCAATGCGTTCCACGAGCGGAAGCAGCGAGAGAGATCGCGGGACCTGGGCCGCGCCCGCGACTCCCGCCGGCCTGTTGTTGGGGGCTCCCGAACACGCTGCAGAGGACCGCGGTCCGACTATGGCCCGGTGAAGGTCCGCCCGGCCGTGGGCGAGACGCAACACGGCAGCAGGAGCGCCACCGAGCACAGTCGGCTCCTCGCCGGGGGCACCGGTCTCGCACCGGAAGCCGGTGCCGGCCACTGGCATGGTCAGTGCCCCGCGTCAGTGCCCCGCGCTCCGGCCGCCGTCGACGTGCAGGA
Organism: Streptomyces sp. NBC_01750; assembly: GCF_035918095.1. NCBI lineage: Bacteria > Bacillati > Actinomycetota > Actinomycetes > Kitasatosporales > Streptomycetaceae > Streptomyces > Streptomyces sp. NBC_01750. Next base: position 7,300,520 of record NZ_CP109137.1, on the reverse strand, counting down.
TCTCTCCGGTGACGAACGAGGCGTTCTCGAGGTAGACGATCGCTTCGACGACGTCGTCGATCTCGCCCATCCGGCCGATCGGCTGGAGCTCGGCGAGGGCCTCGTACGTCGCGGCCGGGTACGTCTTGGTGCGGATGGTGCCGAGCGCGACAGTGTTGACCCGGATGCCACGGGCCGCGTACTCGATCGCCAGTGCCCTGGTGACCGCGTTCAACCCCCCTTTTGTCAGCGACGCGAGCGCTGAGGGCCGCTGCGAGTCGGCATGGTCGACCAGACTGGTGGAGATGTTCACCAGGTGGCCGCCGCCGTCGCGGGAGAGCATGGCGGCGACGGCGCTGCGGGAGAACTCGAAGAAGCCGCGCAGGTTCACCCCGGCCACGGCGTCGTAGTCCTCGTCGGTGTAGTCGGTGAACGGCTTGGCGATGAAGATTCCGGCGTTGTTGACGAGTGTGTCGATCCGGCCGAACCGCGCCAGAGTCGCGTCGACGACGCGGGCGCCGACGCCCGGCTCGGCCACATCGCCACGCACGGTCAGTACCTCGGGATCGCTCGAGTCGCCGATGGAGCGGGAGGTCGCGGCGACCCCGTAGCCGAGCTCGCGGTAGGCGGTGACAAGGGCGGCTCCGATGCCTTGGGATGCGCCGGTGATGACGGCGACCCTCTGCGCGGTACTCATGACTGCAGGGTCACCGACTTCTGTATCGGCAGCACCTGCAACCTGGATCGCGGCGGGCGACACCCGCACCGCGGAGATCAAGGCTGCGGGCGACCGGGGCCGGCACCGGCCGGTGTCCGCCCGGCGACATGTCCGTGGCCTCGTTCTCGGCGCGGTTCAGCGCCCGTACCCGGCGCCTGACGCCGAGCGTTCACCGGCTTGTTTCGGCGCGCGTGATCAGGCTTGAGCTGGTCTGCTGGTTCTGGGGGCGCCGTCGTACCCGTACCCCGGAGAGATTCAGATGAGTACTTATCGAGTGGCGCAGGTGGCCGCTTCCGGCGGTCCGTTGGAGATCGTCGAGCGTGAGGTACAGCGTCCAGGCCCAGGCCACGTACGGATTGCCGTGGAGGCCTGCGGGGTCTGCCACAGCGACGCCGCTTTCGTGAACGCCATGCTGCCGGGCGTCCGGTTTCCGCTGGTCGCCGGGCATGAGATCGCCGGGCGCATCGAGGAGCTCGGCGAGGGAACATACAGCGGCTGGCGGGTGGGCGACCGGGTGGCGGTGGGCTGGTTCGGCGGCAGCTGCGGCCACTGCAGGCCCTGCAGACAGGGCGACTTCATCGTGTGCGAGAACCTGAAGGTTCCAGGATGGGCGTACGACGGGGGGTACGCCGAGAAGGTGGTCGCACCGGCCGACGCCCTGGCCCGGATCCCCGACGCACTCCCGGCGACCGATGCTGCGCCTTTGGGCTGCGCGGGCGTGACGACGTTCAACGGGCTGCGGCGCAGTTCGGCACGACCGGGCGATCTGGTCGTCGTACTCGGCATCGGCGGCCTCGGCCACCTGGGGGTGAAATATGCGGCCGCCATGGGCTTCGAGACCGTGGCCATCGCGCGGGGCGCGGACAAGGCCGACTTCGCCAGGCAGCTCGGCGCGCACCACTACATCGACAGCACGGCGGACATCCCCGTCGCGGACGCGCTGCTGTCCCTCGGCGGCGCCAAGGTCGTCCTGGCGACCGCCGCGAACTCCGAGGCCATCACGGCGACCCTGGAGGGGCTGTCTCCCCGCGGCGAGCTTGTGGTCATCGGCGCGGCCGCCGAGCCGCTGGGCATCAGCCCCAACCAGCTGCTTCTGAGCGGCAAGATCATCCGCGGCCATCCCTCCGGCACCGCGCAGGACGTGCAGGACACCATGGCGTTCAGCGCCCTGCACGGGATCCGCCCGATGACCGAGATCGTGCCGTTGGACGAGGCCGATGAGGCGTACCGAAAGATGATGTCCGGCGCCGCCCGCTTCCGGATGGTGCTCACCACCCCCTGACGTTGCAGGTGCTCGGTTGGATGAGAATCCTTGGGCTTCACCCGAGACGGACTGACAGACCGCTTGGCCGTGGTTGTCCCGCCGGCGGGACAACCACAGTCGCCCGCATGGACACGGAGAAGGTCATGAAGGAGTTCCTGGTCGAGATCACTACCAGCATCCCCGAGGACACGGCCCCGGCCGAAGTCGACCGGCGCCGCGCCGCCGAAGCCGTCCGCGCCAAGGAATTGGCCGCTGCCGGCCATCTGGTGCGGCTATGGCGCCCCGTCGGCGAGCTGCGCAGCATCGGCCTGTGGCGCGCCGACGATGAGACCGAGTTGCACGCGAAGGTGCTGGACACGCTTCCCCTGCGCTCGTGGATGACGACCGTGGTCACCGCGGTCGAGTCCCACCCCAATGACCCGGGCAGGGCCGACATCATCGCGTGACCATCCCACCCGCAGCGTCGGTGGCCGGCGCCGGCGGGAGGCCGGCGGAGTGGCTTCGGGCCGGAGCCGCCATGGGGCGAGAGATCATGGCCCATGACGCCGGCCGCGGGGCGGCAAGACGTACTCGTCCCGCGTATTCGTCCCGCGCGAACCGTGCCCCTCCACGTCGGCCCGGGATCCGCTGCACGACCCCGGAACCGGCCGCAAGGCGCCGCCGAGGGGCAGGACTCCTTGCGCTTCAGCCCTTCAGCATCTCCGTGGTGATGGCCCAGCGCTGGTGGTCGCGCCAGGCCCCGTCGACGAAGAGGAAGTCGGGCGAGAAACCCTCGAGCCGGAAGCCCGCGCCGCGTACGAGGCCGATCGAAGCCTCGTTGCCCGGCTGGATGTTGGCCTCCAGCCGGTGCAGACCCATAGGGCCGAAGGCGTGGCGCAGAACCAGGCCGAGGCCTTCGCGCATCAGACCTCTGCCGACGGCGTGCGCGAAGGCGCCGTAGCCGATCGCCCCGCTGCGGAACCCGCCTTCGACGATGTTGTTGACGTTGATGAAGCCCGCCATCCGGCCGGAGTCGCGCGCGCAGACCAGGAAACCGGCCTTCGTCGGGTCCTCGATGAGTTTCCGCGCGTACACCGCGTACATCTGCGCCGAGACGGGCGGGAAGAGCCAGGGCCGGTGGTGCTCGCCGCTCCGGCTCGCCAGCTCCGTGAACTCCTCGCTGTCCTCGTACTCGTAGTGGCGTATGCCGACCCGCGGACCCGCGGCGAGGTAGGGAGTGGCGGTGGAGGTCTCGGGCATCGCGCCGGACTAACCGGGTGCTTTCACCGGGAGCTCCGGCGGAAGAAGATGCCGCCGCACAGGGCGCCGAGCACGAAGGTCGCGAGGAGGCCCAGATAGAGGGGCATGGTCACTTCCGGAATCAGCAGACGGATCCTGACCTTCTGGGTGTTCTCGAAGATGAAGACGACGGCGAGGATCGCGAGCACGCCGCCAGTGATCCTGGCGGGCGTGAGCCGGGGCCTGGCGCCGGCCTTCCTGCTGCTCGGTGCTTCCCTGTAGCTCATGGGACCAGCATGAACGGATCCTGGTCCCCTGAGGGCGCTGGAGCGGGCCGTACGGGTGAGCCGTGCCGTCCGTCAGTGGCGGGCGAGGACCGGCTGCGGCTCGCCTTGTCAGACAAGCTACGCTCAGAAAGATCGAAGATCCGCAGGTGCAGAACCGAGGAGGACCGGTGGCAGTCACCGGACAGCAGCGTAGGCCGGTCGTCGTCCTGTACGAGCGGATCGCGGACGCCATCCACGAAGGCACCTATCCCCCGGGCTCCACGCTCCCGTCCGAGCCCCGGCTCGCCGCCGAACTGGGAGTCAGCCGGCCGGCGCTGCGCGAGGCACTGCTGCTGCTCCAGGAGGACGGGCTGCTCACGGTACGCCGCGGGGTCGGCAGGACCGTCAACGACCGGCCGCCGCGGCGCGGTTACGAACACATCCAGCCGCTGGAGGACCTGTTGTCCACCGGCACCCCGCTCCGCCTGCGACCGCTGCTGCGCGCCGTCGAGGAACCCACGGACTTCACCACCCAGCATCTGCTCGCACCGGCCGGTGCGGAGCTGCGGTTCTGGGAGTCACTGCTGATCGGAGAGGGTACGGCGGCGGCGCTCAGCCAGGAGTGGGCGGCCGCGGAGCAGGTGCTGGACGAGGTGCATCCGGCCTTCGCCGCGGCTCTGCGGGCCGTCCCCGCACCGGCCACCTCGATGCTCGCGGTGCTGTCCGCGGCCTCTCGCGGTGTGATGCTCACCGCACACAGCGGGGTGAGCGCCACGCTGCTCGGACAGCGCCGCGGAGAGCAGCTGGGCCGGCCGGCCGACACCCCTGCCGTGCTGGTCACACAGGTGGTACGAGTCGAGGACACGCCGATCATGGCGGCCAAGCACATGCTGCCGAGCGGGGCGCCCGCCCTGCCCGTGATCCAGTCGAACTGACAGCTCGACCGACGGCCGGCCGAGCCGGGAGACGGCTGTCACGGCGCCGTGGCCGGACGTGCCGTACACTCCCGGGCCATGCACTTGTCTGACATCTCGCGCGCGCCCAAGGCCGTGCTCCACGACCACCTGGACGGCGGTCTGCGCCCCGCCACGATCATCGAGCTGGCCCGGGAGTGCGGCTACCGCGAGCTGCCCACCGAGGACCCGGCCGCTCTCGCGATCTGGTTCCGCGACGCCGCGGACTCCGGCTCGCTCGAGCGGTATCTGGAGACCTTCGCCCACACCTGCGCGGTGATGCAGACCCGCGAAGCGCTGCGGCGGATCGCGGCCGAGTGCGCGGAGGACCTGGCGGCGGACGGAGTCGTCTACGCCGAGGTGCGCTACGCCCCCGAGCAGCACCTGGAGGGCGGTCTGACCCTCGACGAGGTCGTCGAGGCGGTCAACGCGGGCTTCCGTGAGGGCGAGCACCGCAGCGGCGGCCGGATCACGGTGCGGGCACTGCTCACCGGCATGCGCCACACCGAACGCTCACTGGAGATAGCCGAGTTGACGGTGGCACACCGCGAGCGCGGGGTGGCCGGCTTCGACATCGCGGGCGGCGAGATCGGCAACCCGCCGGCCCGTCATCTGCCGGCCTTCCAGCATCTGAGGCGGCACAACTGCCACTTCACGATCCACGCCGGCGAGGCCGTCGGCGCCGAATCGATCCACGAGGCGGTGCAGATCTGCGGCGCCGAGCGGATCGGGCACGGCGTCCGCATCACCGACGACATCACGGTGCACGACGACGGCACGGCGACCCTGGGCCATCTGGCCGCGTACGTACGCGACAGCCGCATCACCCTGGAGGTCTGCCCGACGTCCAACCTCCAGACGGGGGCGGCGAAGGACTACGCCACGCACCCCATCGACCTGCTGCGCCGCCTCGGCTTCCGTATCACGCTCAACACGGACAACCGCCTGGTCTCCGGCACCACCATGAGCCAGGAGTTCCAGCACATGGTGGACGCCTTCGGCTACGGCCCCGAGGTCTTCGAGGAGTTCACCGTCGCCGCGGTCGAGTCGGCGTTCCTGCCGCTGCCGGAGCGCCGTCGGCTGATCGACGAGGTGATCCGGCCGGGGTACGCGTCGCTCGGCCGGTAACCCGGAGGACCACGCCCGGCGGCTGATCCGCTGATTCAGCCGCCGGTCCGGCTGCGGATTCGTTCACCGTCCCGCCCATGAGGTCCCCAACCTCTGCTTCGCCGACGGGGAGTTGGAGCGCGCGACGGTGTCATACCAGGGCGGGCACCTCCAGTGTCAGCGTGCACGCGTCCGCGTCCAGCACCGCCGGCACCCCGAACGGCAATGTCAGCGCGTTCACCCCGTGCCCGAAGCCGAACTCCTCCACGACCGGCACGCCAAGGCCGCCGAGCCGGTCCTGCAGCACCGCACGCACCTGCTCGTACGGACCGCAGTCCACCCACGAGCCGAGCGCGACACCCGCCACGCCCTCCAGCCAGCCCGAACGCAGGAGTTGGGTGAGGATCCGGTCGAGCCGGTAGTCCTCCTCCCCCACGTCCTCGATCAGCAGCAGACCACCGCGGGCCGAGGGGCGGGCGTGCGGAGTGCCGAGTTCGGCGGCGAGCAGACTGACACAGCCGCCGAGCGTGATGCCTCGGGCCCGGCCGGGGACCATCGTGCGGGCTGTTTCCAGGCCGAGCGTCCGGACCGACTCGGGCTCGAAGAGCGTGGCACGCAGCGACTCCTGGGTGCGGACGTCCTGGTGGAAGGCCTGCGCGCCGACCATGGGACCGTGCAGCGTGGCCAGGCCCATCCGGACAGCGAAGGCCTCATGGAGGGCCGTTATGTCGCTGTACCCGACGAGGATCTTGGGCCCGGCCGCGCGGATCGCCGTCCAGTCGAGGAGCTCGACCATGCGCTGTGCGCCGTATCCGCCGCGGGCGCAGATCACCGCGGAGACGGACGGGTCGCACCAGGCCTCGCTCAGGTCCCGGGCCCGCTCCTCGTCCGCGCCGGCGAGATACGACAGCTCCGGGTGCCGGCCGAGGACATGAGGCATCACGACCGGAACCAGGTCCCAGCTCCGCAGGATCTTCAGGCCCGCTTCGAGCCGCTCTTCGGGGACGGGTCCGCTGGGCGCCACGACGGCGACCCTGGCACCCGGCCTCAGCCGCGCGGGCCGGGCCAGGGGCCGGGGGTTCGGCGGTTGTACCCCAGGAGGACTCGGCAGGGTCACTTCTTGAGCTCCAGCGGGGGGACGTCGCTGCGGACGATGCCGAAGGTCTGGGCGTAGAGGGAGAGTTCGGACTCGAGCGCGCGGACCATCGTTTCGGCCCTGCGGAAGCCATGGCCCTCACCCTCGAAGGCGATGTACGCGTGCGGGATGCCGCGCCCCGCCATCTGTGCCAGGAACCGCTCGCACTGCACGGGCGGGCAGATCACATCGTCGAGGCCCTGCAGCAGCAGGAACGGCGTGGTGATCCGGTCGACATGCTGCAGCGGCGAGCGCTCGCGGTAGCGGCCGGGGACGTCGGCAAGCGGGCCGATCAGCGATTCCAGGTACTGGGACTCGAAGTCATGGGTGCCGTCGGTGGCCCAGCTCGTCAGGTCGAGGATCGGATAGATGATGGTGCCGCAGGCGTACACGTCGGTGGTGGTGAGGGAAGCGGCGGTGGTCCAGCCGCCCGCACTGCCACCGCGGATCGCGAGCCGCGCCGGGTCCGCCGTGCCTTCGGCGGCCAGCGTCTCGGCGACGGCCGCGCAGTCCTCGACGTCGACGACGCCCCACTGTTCGCGCAACCGGTTGCGGTACTCCCTGCCGTAGCCGGTGGAGCCGCCGTAGTTGACCTCGGCGACGCCGATGCCGCGCGAGGTGAAGTAGGCGATCTCCAGGTCGAGGACGAGCGGGACATGACCGGTGGGGCCGCCGTGCGCCCACACCACGAACGGGGGCAGTTCGTCGTCGGGCGCGATCCGGTCCGGGCTGTGCGGCGGATAGATATGGGCGTGGATCTCGCGGTTGTCGGGACCGACGAAGGTACGGATCTGCGGCTCCGGGTAGTACACCGGGTCCACCGGGTCGTCGTGCGCCGAGCCGATGACCCGGGTCCGCCCGGTCCTGGTGTCGAGCTCGACGACCTCGTAGGCGCTGCGCGGGCTGGCCGCGACCCCGATCGCCCGGTCGCCGTGCACGGCGAGGGTGGACGACCACTCGGTCCAGGGTCCGGCGGCGTCGACGAGCTCACCGGTCTCCGGGTCGAGAATCCCCAGCGCGGTGGCGCCCTTGCCGTGAATGACGGCGATCAGCCCGTTCTCCAGGGGATGGAACCACTTGAGGCCGATCTTCCACAGCGGTCCGCCGAACTCCTCCCCGCGGCCGGGACAGAGACTCGTGCGCGCTGCGGCCCCGGGCGTCGGCCCGTCGAGCCGGATGCGCTGCAGCTCCCACCAGTTGCCGAGGTCGGAGACGAAGAGCAGGGAGCCGTCCGCGGCCCAGTCGACCTGGGCGACCGACTCGTCCGTATCGCCGACGACGGGCCGCACAGCACTGAACGGCCCGCCCTCCGTCACCTCGCCGAGCATCACCACCGTGCCGTCCCAGGGCATCTGGGGATGGTCCCAGGCGATCCAGGCCGCGTGCCGCCCGTCCGGCGACAGCCGGGGCCCGGTGACGAAGCGGTGCCGGTCGTCGGAGAGCTCCCGCACCGCTGCACGGTCCTCGGCGGCCGAGCCGTCCAGCGGCACGGCCGCGATCACCCGGCGTACGTCCGTGGGCGCCGCGCCGGTGAACTCCTCCAGCACGCACCAGACTTCACCGCGGTCCAGCCGGAGCTGCGGGTCGACCCAGCGCAGCCCGCCGCCGAGTGCCGACACCGGCGTGAGCGGACGGGGCGCGGCCTCGGGCGTGTCCGGCTCGTACACGTACAGCCGCTGGTCGGGGAAGTGGACGAAGACGATGAGCGGGGTGCCTTCGGCGCGCAGGTCTCCGGCCCAGGGCCGGCCCCCGTACTCGATGACTCTGCTGCGGACGTTCCACGGGGCCGGGAGCACCGACTCCTCGCCGCCGTCGGCCCGTCTGCGTATCAGGGCCCGCCGGCCGCCCTCGGTGGGGCGTGGCGCGGTCCACCACACCTCGTCGCCGACCATGCCGAGGTATTCCGGGCGCCCGTCGTGCGAGGCGGCCAGTGCCGCGTCGATCGGTGACGGCCAGGTTCCGTAGGCTCCCGTGGGTACCATTGCCGACTCCCCCTATGCGGACCGCAGATAGTGGTCGAGAACCTTCACGCCGAAGTGCAGTGCCTCGACCGGGACGCGCTCGTCGACCCCGTGGAACAGTGCCGCATAGTCGAAGCCCACGGGCAGTTTCAGCGGCGAGAAGCCATAACCGGTGATGCCGAGCCGGGAGAACTGCTTGGCGTCGGTGCCGCCCGGCATGCAGTAAGGCACGACATGGCCGTCCGGGTCGAAGCGCTCGACGGCCGCACGCAGCTTGGCGTAGGTCGGGGAGTCGACGGGTGCCTGCAGCGCCGTCTCGCGGTGGTGGAACTCCCACTCGACATCCGGTCCGGTCAGCAGGTCCATGGTGTCCTGGAACTCGGCCTCACCGCCGGGCACCATCCGCCCGTCGACGTACGCGGTGGCGTTCCCGGGAATGACATTGATCTTGTAACCGGCTTCCAGCATGGTCGGGTTGGCGCTGTTGCGCACGGTCGGCTCGACCAGCGCGGCGGCCCGGCCGAGCTTCGCCATCAGCGCGTCCGGGTCGAATCCTGCCGCGTACGCATCGATCTCGATGCCGTGCAGTACGGCGAGCTCGGCCAGCGCGGCCCGCACGGTCGGGGTGAGCCGCACCGGCCACTGGTGCTCGCCGATCCGGGCGACGGCCGCGGCCAGCCGGCTCACCGCATTGGCGCGGTTGACCTTCGAGCCGTGGCCGGCCGTGCCGCGCGCGGTGAGCTTGAGCCATGCCGTGCCGCGCTCGCCGGCCGCGATCGGGTAGAGCGTCATCCCGTGCCCGGCGTGGAAGCTGAAGGCCCCCGACTCGCTGATCCCTTCCGTGCAGCCCTCGAAGAGGCCGGGATGGTGGTCGGCGAGGAAGCCGGAGCCGTCGACGGCGCTGGCCTCCTCGTCGGCGGTGTACGCGATGACGATGTCGCGCCGGGGCCTGATGCCCGCGCGCGCCCACGCCCGTACGACCGCGAGAACCATCGAGTCCATGTTCTTCATGTCGACCGCGCCCCGGCCCCACACCACGCCGTCGCGGACCTCTCCCGAGAAGGGGTGCACGGACCAGTCGGCGGGCTCGGCGGGCACCACGTCCAGATGGCCGTGGACGAGCAGCGCATCGGCGGACGGGTCGGTGCCCTCGATCCGGGCCACCACATTGGTGCGCCCTGGCGTGCGCTCGAGCAGGGTGGGTTCGAGGCCGGCGCCGGCCAGCCGCTCGGCGACGTACTCCGCGGCGGGCCGCTCCCGGCAGTCCCCGCCGCCGCGGTTGGTGGTGTCGATGCGGATCAGCTCGGAGGTGAAAGTGACCACCTCGTCGAGTGCATGGCCGTCCATGGGCGTTGTCACGTCAGCCATACTGCTCCTCCACCGCCGCGGACACGATCGTCGTGACCGCTTTAAAGGTACGAATAGCCTCATACATCGTCTCGCTGGTGTACGCGACCCGCCGCTCACCGCTGCTTGTCACCCCGGGGACGACCGTAGCGGCCCCCGCGAGATGGGCCGCGTCGAACTCCAGCTCCACGCCGAACGGGCCGCCGCGCACCGGCTCGTGCCGTACGGCGAGCGCCGCGGCCTCCTTCGCGGCGGCGCGGATGTCGGAGGCGGTACGTGCCGGAGTGCGGCACACCGCCGCGTACCGCGACACATGGTCCTTCACGGCGACCGTGCGGGCGTCCGGCGCATAGCCGCCGGCATCCACGCAGGTCAGATCATCACCGGTGACGAGCACCACCGGCACGCCGTACTCCGCGACGACATGGGCGTTGAGCAGTCCCTCGCTCGCCCGCGCGCCGTTCAGCCACACGCCGGTGATGGAGTTGGGGAGGTAGGTGTGCGCGAGCACGCCCTCCGTGCCCGCGCCGGTGTGGTAGCCGACGAAGGCGATGCCGTCCACGTCGCCGTGCTGCACGCCTTCCACCATGGACAGTGACTTGTGCTTGCCGGTGATCATCTGAGCCCGCTCGTCGAGCCGCTCGAGCAGGAGATTGCGCATGGTCCAGTGCGCTTCGTTGATGAGCACCTCGTCGGCGCCACCGTCGAAGAACCCGAGGGCCGCCGCGTTCACATCGGAGGTGAACATGGACCGGCAGCGCTCCCACTGGGGAGTGCCTGGCAGTACATCGGCCGGCCAGGTCACTCCGGTGGCGCCTTCCATGTCTGCGCTGATGAGGATCTTCACGGCATCACGGTACGCGCCGTCGAACGACGCGGCCAGGACCGCAGCTCCGAGTGAGCCCGCCCGGCATTGCCCGGCGGGCTCGCTTCGCCGCCCGGCGTCTTCATCGGCAGCCGCCGGCTCCGTCCGTCGGGGCGCTATCCCTCCCGGCCGAGGACCAGCCATTTCGACGGCAGCTCGATACGTGAGCCGTCCGGCGCGTACTCCGTTGTCGTCAGCGGCAGTTCACCGCTTGCGAGCACGGCGAGACCTGCCCTCCGGAAGAATTCCGCCACGTCCGCGTCGGCCACCGCACCCGGCTGGATGCCGTGCCGGAACACCGGCTTCAGCTTGGGCGGCGGTCCCGACGAGGCCTGCGCCAGAGTCCTCAGGTGCTGCCCGGCCGCCTCCGCGAGCTCCACCACGAAGGCGCGTCCGCGCTCACCCACCAGTGTGGCGATCGAGTCGGCCAGCGGCTGCCGGTCCTGCGCGTCGCACTGGTGGAGCACCCCGCGCATATAGACATTGGTGTCGCCGAGCTCGGCGTGCAGCTGCGCCACCATCGCCCCGTCCACCGCGTCGATCTCCCGGAACCGTGTCTCGCTCCGTTTGTCCTGCTGTCTGGCCAGCTCGATCGCGGCGGCCGAGAGATCCACGCCGAGCACCTGAGGGAAGCGATCGGCCAGGAATCGGGTCTGTGTGCCGTTGCCGCAGCCGAGATCCACCAGAGTCAGCCCGGGATCCATCACATGCGGTTCGTAGACCGCGAGATGGGGCCCCGCGGTGAGGGCCGGCTCCGCATCCCAGAAGACCGCGCCCGGCTCGCCGGGGGCCTCGCTCCAGAAGCCCTCCCAGGCGTCCTTGTACCGACTCGTCACGCTCATGACCAGCTCCCCAGGTGTGACACGACGTCAAGATCGGTCTATCGCGCCCGGGTTGCGGCGACAAGTACCCGGCACATTCCTTCACCTGGCGTTCGAGCCCGCGGCCGAGCGCTCGGACGTCCCGAGAGCCGCTACGGCAGCGCCATCTCGAACCAGACCGTCTTGCCGTCGGCAGTACGGCTGGTGCCCCACTCCCGCGCCAGGCCGCTCACCACGCGCAGTCCGCGGCCCAGCTCGGCGTCCGGGCCGGCGTCGAGAAGCGTCGGCAGGACGTGGTCCTCGTCGGCCACTTCACACAGCAGGGATCCGGCGCGTACCAGCCGCAGCTCCGCGCGACGGCCCTGCGCGTGGCGCACCGCGTTGGTGACCACCTCGCTGACCAGCAGCTCCACAATCTCCGTCACATCACCGAGACCCCAGGACCGCAGCTGTCCACGGACCAGCCGCCGGGCCCGCGCCGCTTCGCGCGGCTCCAGCGACAGCTCCCAGACCGCAACCGACTCGGCCTCGATACCGTTCAGCCGGGCCATCAGCAGGGCGACGTCGTCCTTCCGTCCGCCACGGACGTTCAGCGAGCGGATTATGGTGTCGCAGGCGTCGTCCATGGAGGCGGCGGGATGGGCCGCGGATTCGCAGAGCGTCGCAAGCCCGACACCGATGTCCTCGCCACGGACCTCCACCAGGCCGTCCGTGCACATCACGAGACGGTCGCCGGGTGCCACGGGCACTCGCACGCTCTCGAACGGCACTCCGCCGACCCCGATCGGAGCGCCGGTCGGCAGTTCCAGCAGCTCGCTGCGCCCGTCCGCCGCACGGACGATCACCGGCGGCACATGGCCGGCGTTCGCCATCCGGAGCTCATTGCGGATCGGGTCGTAGACCGCGTACAGACACGTCGCGAGGTAGTGCTCGCCGAGACGCTGAGCGAGGTCGTCGAGGTTCCGCAGGAGCTGCTCGGGCGGCAGGTCCAGGGCGGCCATGGTCTGTACGGCCGTACGCAACTGGCCCATCATCGCGGCGGAGTTGAGTCCGTGTCCCATCACATCGCCCACCACGAGCGCGGTCCGCGAACCGGGCAGCTTGACGGAGTCGAACCAGTCGCCGCCGACCCGTCCCATCAGGGTCCCCGGCAGATAGCGGGTGGCGGTGTCGCAGCCGGCCATCCGCGGGGTGACCTGCGGCAGCATCGAGTCCTGGAGGGTCTCGGCCACACTCTCCTGGTAGGTGTACATACGGGCGTTGTCGAGGACAAGCCCGGCGCGGGCTGCCAGTTCGGCCCCGGTGACCCGGTCCATGTCGTTGAACAGCGGGCGCTCCGCATGGCGCAGCAGGATCATGAAGCCCAGCACCACATTGCGCGCCTTCAGCGGCACGACGAGCATCGAACGGTTGTTGATCAGCGGCCGGATATCGCGTTTTTCGAACTGCGAGGCGATGGCATTGCCCATCTGCTCGCTTATCCGGGGCACCAGCACCGGATCGCCGGTGGTCATGCACTGGAAGAACGGGGTGTGCTCGGGGAACGGCATGGATTCGCCGACCGGCACCACATCGTCCCAGCGGCCCGGCTCGTCCACATGCTCGAGGGCGACGCGGTGCCACATGGTGGTGGCGTCCGGAGGTCCGTCCGGGAAGCCTTCGCCCGCGATGACCTGTTCACGCAGATAGGTGCCGGCGACATCGGTGAAGCGCGGCACGACGGCCGCGCTGACTTCCTGGATCGTACGGGCGAGGTCGAGGGAGGAACCGATGCGGCCGCTGACCTCGTTGAGGAATTCGAGCCGCTCGCGGACCGCGGCGTACTCGAGATCCTGCTCGAGGTCGGCCGTGTCGACCGGTTGCCCCGCCGCTGCCGCCTCCTCGGCGGCCCGCTGCCGCGCCTTGCGCTCCGCACGCCTGGGCACACCCCAGTCCGGGGTGACCGGCACCCGGTCGTGATGGCTGAACTCGAGCACGGGATAGCCCAGGTCCAGGATCTGGGAGACGATCCGTGTCGACTGGTGGACGCTCATGCTCGGCAGGATCTCGGGGAGCCGGCGCGCCAGTTCTTCGAAGCCGGGGAACTCCGTGTGCAGGGCGAATCCGGGCGCGATGCGCTCGACGCTTTCGTCCTCGCCGCCGAACTGCGCGGCGTCCGCGGCCAGTACGAGCAGCCGCTCGTGGCCAGGTCCGACCATCGGGTACGCCCACCACAGCACATCGACCCGGTCGCGTCCGGGTTCGGAGAGCCGGGCCCGGCCGGCCGCGGGGTAGGAGGTGAGGCCGTTCAGCGAGGCGTCGAGTCCGGGGCCCAGACCGCCGTAGTCGTCGTACCTTTGGTACTCAGTGTCCTCCGCGAGCGCGCCGGAGACCGGAAGCAGTTCAACGGCGGGCTGGCCCACCGCCTGCTCCCTGGTGGGGCCGAAGAGGCGCTTCGCACCGGTCGACCAGTGCGACACCAAGCCGTCGCCGTCCACGACGACCACGGCAAGCGGAATCCGGCCGGCCACGGCGTACTCCCGCGGCGGTGTCGGCGGAACACCACTGTCCATGGGTGGGAGGCTCCTTCCCTGCCGCCAGGATCTGCGGCCCTGCCACTACGGTACGGCGCGGCGCGGGCAGCGCGCGGGGCAACGCCGAAATGGGTCGTGCGCGGGGCGCGAAACTGACGAGCACTCAATCCTCGTGTCCCAGCTGGAGATCGCGCTCGGAACGTCCGCCGCCCGCGACCTGCAGGACTGTCGCGACCGGCGGATAGCCCGCAGCGATCACCGTGTACTCCCCCGAGGACAGATCCACGAACCGGAAGGTGCCGTCGGGGCCCGTGGTGAGGGTGTCCACGACATTGCCCGCCGCGTCGAGCAGCGTGACCCGCGCGTCCTCGACGGGGCGGCCGCCACCGGCCCGTACCGTGCCGCGCAGCACGGCTCCGCCCGCGAGCTCGATGTCCTGCCTGGTCTCGCGGGACGCCTGCACGCTCACCGTCTGCGCGGCGGGGCGGAAGGCGGGCGCGCTGGCGGCCAGCGTGTACTCCCCGGCCACCAACTCCGTGATCGCAAAGCCGCCTTCGCGGCCGCTGCGGGTGGTGACGACGACGTCGCCGCGTACGTCGGTGAGGGTGACGGCGGCGTCGCGCACCGGCGATCCGTCGGCCGTGACGACGGTCCCGGCGAGCCTGCCCGCGCCGCCGAGGACCACATCGAGCTCGACGGGCCGCTCGCCGACAGTGACGGTGACGGCCTGCGGCTGGTGTCCGCCTGCCGCCGCGATCATGACGTACGAGCCGGAGCCCGGCACGCTGAGCGCGTACCGCCCGTCCTCGCCACTCGCGCCACGTCCGATCTGCTGTCCCTGTACGTCGATGAGGGTCAGGGCGGCGCGCGGCACGATACTGCCGTCGTGGTGCTGGACGGTGCCGCAGACCGGGACGCCGGAGGTGTACGCCGGCGTGGTGCGGGCGGCGCGATCGGTGCGCGCGCTGCGGGCCGGCGGGACCGAGGCGGAGGCGACAGAGGGCTCGGCGGCCGGGGCATTCTGGGACACCAGCGGTTTCTCCTTGAGGAAGAAGGCGATGAGGAGGCCGAATGCGAGCACCGGCACGAAGTAGAGGAAGATCCGCGGCATCGCGTCTGCGTACGCCTGGATGTAGCTGTCACGCAGCGCCGGCTCCATCGCGTGCACCATCTGCGGAGTGAGGGACTCCACGCCGGGAAGGGATGCGGTGGGCAGGCCCGCACCGGCCGGGAGGCGGTCGGCGAGCGCGTCCGTGAGCCTGTTGGCGAAGAGAGTGCCGAAGATCGCGGCGCCGACGCTGCCGCCGATCTGCCGGAAGTAGTTGTTGGCGCTGGTGGCGGTACCGAGGTCGGCGGCCGGTACGGCGTTCTGCACGGCGAGGATCAGCACCGGCAGCACCAGTCCGATCCCGACGCCGAGCACGGCCTGCCAGATGCTGAGCTCGAGCCGGGGTGTGTCGGCCTCGAGGCGCGACAGCAGCCACATGCCGACGGCCGAGATCGCGCTTCCGAGAACGGGGTAGATCTTGTAGCGCCCGGTACGGCTGATGAGCCGGCCGGAGATGATCGAGGCACCGACGATGCCGCCCATCATCGGCAGCATCAGCAGCCCCGACTCGGTGGCGCTGGCTCCGTCGACCATCTGGAGGAATGTCGGCAGATAGCTGGCCGCGCCGAAGAGTGCGACACCGACGACGGCGCCGACGAGGCTGGTGACGGTGAAGACGGAATCGCGGAACAGCCGGAGCGGGATGATCGGTTCGGGAGCGAAGGACTCAACGACCAGGAAGAGCAGGGCGGTTCCCGCCGCCCCGGCCGCCAGACCCAGAATGACGCGCGAGTCCCACGCGTACTCGGTACCGCCCCAGCTGGTCAGCAGTACGAGGCAGGTGGACGCGGCGGCGAGGAACAGCGCGCCGAGGACGTCGAGTCGGGCTCTGGCAGCGGGCTTCGGAAGCTTCAGCACCACGGTGACCACGACCAGGGTGACCAGGCCGAAGGGGACATTGAAGTAGAAGCACCAGCGCCAGGATGCGTGGTCGGTGAAGAAGCCGCCGAGCAGCGGTCCCGCGACGGAGGCGAGTCCGAAGGCGGCGCCGATGAGACCCATGAAACGGCCGCGTTCCCGGGGCGGCACGATGTCGGCGATGATCGCCTGCACGCCGATCATGAGGCCGCCTGCGCCGATGCCCTGAATGGCGCGGAAGGCGATGAGCTGGTCCATGCTCTGCGACCGGCCGGCCAGCGCGGAGCCGATCACGAAGACGACGATCGCGAACTGGAAAACGCCCTTGCGGCCGAGGAGATCGCCGAGTTTGCCGTAGACGGGGAGGCCGATGGTGGCGGTGAGGAGATAGGCGGTGATCGCCCACGACATCCGGTCCAGGCCGTGCAGTTCGCCGACGATTTTCGGCAGGGCGGTGGCGACGATCATCTGCTCGAGCGCGGCGAGCAGCAGCGCGAGCATCAGTCCGGTGAAGACGAGGCGTACGCGGCGCGGGCTGACCGCGGCGGCTTCGGCCGGTCCGGCAGGCGGAGGCGGTGCAGCCGCGGCCGGAGCCGCCTGCTCGTCCTTCACCAGAGTGATGCCGCCCACGTATCTGCTCCCCTCGTCACGCCTGCGCGGCGTAATTCTTCGCATTACGCGCCAAGGGGGAGCAAGCGGGACGTTATCCGTGCCGGGGCGTGCGACGGGGCCCAACTGGCTCTGGCGGGGCGCACTTCGGGCGCTCATCAGGGGCTTTCCCCCGACCCATGGCGCGCGGGGCGCATCACGGGCCGCGGGAAAAACCACTCGAAACGGTGAGAGCCACGGCAACCCCACAGGGCTACTTCACGGGCTACTTCTCGACCTCGGCGGCCAGCTTGGCGAGCAGCGCGTCGTAGATCCGGCCAAGTCCCTTGGGGGCGAAGGTCTTCTCGAAGAAGCCGCCGATGCCACCCGCGCCGTTCCAGACGGTGCTGACGACGGCCTTCGACCTGCCCTCGCCGGCCGGGGTGACGGTCCAGGTGGTGACCATCGAGGAGTTGCGGTCCTTCTCGACCAACTGGCCGTCGGTCGGCTCGGTCACCTCGAGCAGGCAGTCGCGGATCCGCTTGCTGGTCGCCTGGAGCTTCCAGTGGACGAGGGTGCCCTCGCCGTCGCCGCCCTCACGGACCTCGTACTCGCTGAAGTGCTCGGGCAGGAGCTTCGCGCGGGTGTTCTCGTAGTCGGCCAGCGCATCGAACACCTTCTCCGCGTCCGCCGCGATGATCCGTTCCGTGGTGGCCTCGACCTGCGCCATTCGCGTTCCTCCAGCACTCGGTTCTTCGGGGTGCCGCTAGCCAATCACCTCGGGGTCGGCGCCCCAAATCAGAGGCGTACCGCAGTCGTGGTCCACCGGTGGGGCAAGCGATCAAGGGAACATGTGTTCTATTATGTGGTCAGTGCTATCGAGGAGGCGCGCATGCGCTGGGACAATCTGGCCGAGAACCCCACGACGGCCGGGGACACCGCGCTTTTCGGTGCGTCCGCGGTGACCACCAGGACCTTCGACACCCCCGAATTCCGGGGCATCACCTTCCACGAGGTCCGCGCCCGCTCGATCCTGAACCGGGTGCCGGGCGCCTCGCGGATGCCGTTCGAGTGGACGGTCAATCCCTATCGGGGCTGCTCGCACGCCTGTGTGTACTGCTTCGCCCGCAAGACCCACAGCTATCTGGACCTCGACACCGGGCTCGGGTTCGACTCCCAGATCGTGGTGAAGATCAACGCGCCGGAGCTGCTGCGCCGGCAACTGGCGTCGCGGCGGTGGCAGGGCGCTCATATCGCCATGGGGACGAACGTCGACTGCTATCAGCGGGCGGAAGGGCGCTACCGGCTGATGCCGGGCATCATCACCGCTCTGCGCGATCATGCGAACCCGTTCTCCATCCTCACCAAGGGCACGCTGATCCTGCGCGATCTGGAACTGCTGCGACAGGCGGCCGAGGTGACCGAGATCGGGATCTCCGTCTCCGTCGGATTCACCGACCCCGAGCTGTGGCGCACGGTCGAGCCGGGCACGCCCTCGCCCGAGCGGCGCCTCGATGTCGTACGCACCCTCACCGAGCACGGCATCGGCTGCGGGGTGCTGATGGCGCCGGTCATCCCGTTCCTCGGCGACCACTCGGACCAACTGCGCGCGACGGTACGGGCGATCGCCGCCTCCGGAGCGACGTCGGTGACGCCTCTCGTCCTTCATCTGCGACCGGGAGCGCGCGAGTGGTTCATGGCGTGGCTGGCACAGCACCATCCGCATCTGGTGCGGCGTTACGAGCGGCTGTACGCGGAAGGAGCGTATGCGCCGAAGTGGTACCAGCGCCGCATCACGCGTCATGTCCATGAACTGGCCGCGGAGTTCGGCATAGGCCCGGCGGACCGGGGTGTGCCGCGGCGGATCCCGGTACCGCAGGAGCCGGAGCTCTCGACGCCGGAGCCGACCCAGCTGACTCTGCTCTGAGGCGGGCGGCCGGGAAATCTGTCGGGACTGTCAGTGGTGTGGGCGAGGATGAACGCATGACTTCACCACTCACGCGTATTCACGCACCCGAAGGCGTGGCTCCCGGCACCGGATACAGCCATGTCGTCTGGGGCACCGGCCGGTTCGTGGCGATATCGGGGCAGTGCGCCTTCGACGAGGACGGCAAGGTCGTGGGTGAGGGGGACCCGGCGGCGCAGGCGCGACAGGTCTTCGAGAACCTCCGCCGCTGTCTGGCCGCGGCGGGCGCCTCCTTCGACGACGTGGTCAAGCTGACGTACTTCGTCACCGATGTCGCGCACCTTCCGGCCGTCCGTGCGGCGCGGGACGAGGTGATCGACCCCGGACGGCTGCCGGCGAGCTCGGCGGTCCAGGTGGCGGCCCTGTTCCGGCCCGAACTGCTCGTCGAGATCGAGGCGTTCGCGATCACCGGCGAGGAGGGTTAGCGGATGACGGTCCGTATACGGGACATGGGCATCGACGACTGCGATGCGGTCGCGACCGTCCGGGTCCGGGGCTGGCAGCACGCGTACGCCGGGTTGATGCCGCCGTCGTATCTGGACGCGATGAGCGTCGAGGAGGACGCGGCGAAGCGCCGCGCCTTCCTCGCGACAGGCGGCAGACGCATCACCAATGTGGTCGCCGAGCGCGACGGCGAGGTTATCGGGTGGGGCTGCTGCGGACCGAGCCGGGACGAGGACAGGACGGCGAGTCGGTGCGAGCTGTACGCGATCTACGTGCTCCCGGAACAGATATCCACGGGTGCGGGGCAGGCGCTGATGGCGGAGCTGACGGGGCGGGCCACGGCCGACGGGTTCGGTGAGATGCGGCTCTGGGTCCTCAGGGAGAAGGAGCGCGCCCGCCGCTTCTACGAGAAGGCGGGCTTCGCACCCGACGGCGCGGAGGAGCCTTTCGAGGTGGACGGCGTTGCGGTCCCGGAGGTTCGGTACGCCCGCGCCCTGACCGCGTAGAGCCATGGGCGGTCGGGCGTGAGCCCCTCGGCCCGTAGGCACGGCTCGCACCCGGCCGCGCGGCCGGGGCCTCTCCGCCGCGAGGGCCGGCCCACCCGGTGAGCTCGGCCCTTCCGCCCGGGCGCTCAGCCCAGCCGGGCCAGTGCCGCCTCCGCCGCCGCGGTGAGCCGGGGGTGCGTGCGGGCCGAGCCCAGGATGCCGGCCGCTCGTTTGTCGCCCAGTGCACCGAGGCCCTCGACGCAGGCCAGGGCCACCCGCCAGTGCGGGTCGCCCGGAGCGAGCCGGCGTCTCAGGACCGTGATCAGCGCCGGTACGGACTCCGGCGCGCGCAGCCGCGTGAGCAGCCGGACCGGAAGCAGGGCGTAGGCGACCCGAAGCTCATTCGTGGCGAGCGCGGCCGCCGCCCGGGGTGTGCGGGGGTCGTTCAGCCTCGCCAGAGCGTGTGCCGCCGAGACACAGCGCGCGGGATCGCGGTGGTTGAGGAGCAGTACCAGCGCCTCGAAGGACCGCCGGTCTCCCGCGCAGCCCAGCCGGAAGGCGGCGATCTCCCGTGCCCACAGAGGCCGTTCGTTTTCGATGAGGACTCCGGCGAGCTCCTCCTGGTCCTCGGTCACCAGCAGCCGCTCATACGCCACCGAGCCGCCCGACTCACCGCGCAGCCGCCCCGCGAGCGACCGTAACTCCTCGTCCATGGCGGTCAGCGTATCGGCGGGAGACAGGCGACGGACCGGCCAGGACAACCAGGACCGGCCAAGGACTGGACAAGGACCTGCCACGGCCGTGCGAGAGACCACGAACGACCGGCGATCCAGATCACACCCGCTCAGGTATGGCGCGCTCGTTACCGGCGGGTTAAGCTCAAGTGAGCGGGTAACCCCCGCAGCTCACGGTGGCCTGGTGACGCAGCCGCCGCGAGTGCTTTGTCGGTTCGGTAGTTCTGCATTACGTACGACGTGACTCCGGGACAGAGTCCGTCGGCCCGCACCTCGACACGCAATTCCGGTGCGCCGAATTTCCGTGCGCCCGTTCTATGCAGCCATGCCGCCAGGCACGCGCCCTTCGGCGTTCCCGCTCGCGCGCGCTCCTCATCAGTCGTCACTCATCCCTGGAGTCCCCCGATGGACACCCCTCTCCACACCATTGCCGTCGTCGGCCTCGGCACCATGGGCACCGGCATCGCCGAAGTCCTCGCCCGCGCCGGCCGTGAGGTCATCGGCATCGACATCAGCGACGCCGCCGCCAGCCATGCCGTCACCGCGCTCGAGGCCTCCACCGCCCGTGCCGTGGAGCGCGAGCGGAGCACCGAGGAGGAGCGCCGGAACACTCTCGCCCGATTCCGCACCTTCTCCGATCTGCAGGCCGCGGCCGAGGCCGACCTCGTGATCGAGGTCGTGCCCGAGTCGTACGAGGCCAAGCATCAGGTCTTCCGGGCGCTGGACGGCATCGTCCGCCCGGACGCGATCCTCGCCACCGGCACCAACGCCCTCTCGGTGACCCGGCTCGCCGCCGACTCCCAGCACCCGGAGCGCGTGCTCGGCCTGCACTTCTTCAACCCGGCCCCGGCCATGAAGCTCGTCGAGGTCGTCTCCTCGGTGCTGACCTCCCCGCTCGCCGTCGAGGCCGTCACCGCGCTCGCCCGCGAGCTCGGCAAGGAGCCCGTCGCGGTCGGCGACCGTCCCGGTTTCGTCGCGGACGGTCTGCTGTTCGGCTACCTCAACCAGGCCGCCGCGATGTACGAGGCCAAGTACGCCTCCCGCGAGGACATCGACGCCGCGATGAAGCTCGGCTGCGGACTGCCGATGGGCCCGCTCGCCCTGCTCGACCTGATCGGCATCGACACCGCCCGTACCGTGCTGGACGCGATGTACTCCGAGTCCCACGACCGGCTGCACGCGCCCGCCCCCATCCTCAAGCAGCTCAGCGAGGCCGGCCTGACCGGCCGCAAGTCGGGCCGCGGTTTCTACTCGTACGCCACTCCCGGCAGCGCGGTCCCGGTGCCGGACGCCCTGACGCCGCAGGCTGAATCGGCGTCGGCGGGCGGCCGCGAGGTCCGGTCCGTCGGCGTGGCCGGCTCCGGCACCATGGCGAGCGGTATCGCGGAGGTCTTCGCCAAGGCCGGTTACGACGTCGTGCTCGCCGGCCGCAGCCCGGAGAAGGCGGAGACGGCGAAGGCACGTATCGCCAAGTCCCTTGCCCGCTCGGTGGACAAGGGCCGGATGACGGCCGAGGCGCGCGAGGCCACGCTGGCCCGGATCACTCCGGCCGGTTCGCTCGACGCTTTCGCCGAGGTCGACCTGGCCGTCGAGGCCGTGGCCGAGGATCTGGAGATCAAGCAGGCTCTCTTCGCCACCCTCGACAAGATCTGCAAGGAGGGTGCGGTGCTCGCCACCACCACCTCCTCGCTGCCCGTCGTCGCCTGTGCCCGCGCCACCTCGCGCCCGCAGGACGTCATCGGGATGCACTTCTTCAACCCGGCCCCGGCGATGAAGCTGGTCGAGGTGGTCCGTACGGTGCTGACCTCCGACGAGGTTCACGCCACCGTGCGCGAGGTCACCACGAAGATCAAGAAGCACCCGGTGGACTGCGGCGACCGGGCCGGCTTCATCGTCAACGCCCTGCTCTTCCCGTACCTGAACAACGCGATCAAGATGGTCGAGGAGCACTACGCGACGCTCGACGACATCGACACCGCGATGAAGCTGGGCGGCGGCTACCCGATGGGCCCCTTCGAGCTCCTCGACGTCGTCGGACTCGATGTCTCGCTCGCCATCGAGAAGGTTCTGCACCGCGAATTCCGTGACCCGGGCCTGGCGCCGGCGCCGCTGCTCGAGCACCTGGTGGCCGCGGGCTGCCTCGGCCGCAAGACGGGACGTGGCTTCCGCGAATATGCCCGGCGCTGATCACGGCGCGGGCTGGGGCGGGCTGCTCGGCCCTTCGGGCGACCCGCCCCCGCAGGCGCGATCTCCTGCACGAATGCAGTACGTTCAGGTCATGCCCCAGCCCGCCAAGCCCAGCCGTACGAAGGCCACTACCGACGCTCCGGAGAGTGCCGCGGGCAGTCGCGCCGCCGCGCAGCGCCTCAAGATGCGGCGCGAGCTGGCGGCCGCGGCGATGGAGCTGTTCGCGACCAAGGGGTACGAGGCGACGACCGTCGACGAGATCGCGGCCACGGCCGGGGTCGCCCGCCGGACCTTCTTCCGCCACTTCCGTTCCAAGGAAGAGGCGATTTTCCCGGACCACGACGACACGCTCGTACGGGCCGAGGCGGTGCTGAACGCGGCCCCGGCCCATGAGCATCCGCTGGACACCGTCTGCAGGGGAATCAAGGAGGTCATGCGGATGTACGCGGCCTCTCCGGCGGTCTCCGTCGAGCGCTACCGGCTGACCCGTGAGGTTCCCACACTGCGGGAGCGGGAGATCGCCTCGGTGGCCCGCTACGAGCGGCTGTTCACCCGCTATCTGCTGGGCCACTTCGACGAGCGCGAGCACGACGCCGGCAACGACGACCCACTGCTGGCGGAGGTGGCCGCGTCCGCCGTCGTCACGGCGCACAACCATGTGCTGCGCCGCTGGCTGCGGGCGGGCGGCCAGGGCGATGTGGAGTCACAGCTGGACCACGCGTTCGCGATCGTCCGCGACACCTTCGGCACGGGCATCGGGGCGGGCCGCTCCCAGGCCGGCCGCACCCCGGGCGCCACGTCGGACTCGGCACCGGCCGCCTCGGTCAGGACACAGGGCGAGGTTCTGGTGGCCGTGGCACGTACCGACGCCCCGCTGAGCGAGGTCATGCGCACGATCGAGCGGGCGCTGGGCGACCACAGGGGCTGACCGGCCAGGGCAAGCCCCTGACCGGGGCCTCCGCCCCGGAGACCGCCACCCCTCAGCCCTGGCGGGCGCGGGGACCCTCCTCAAATCGCCGGACCAGCCGGAAGTCCGGCCGGTCCGGCGATACACGGGGTGGCTGCTCGGCACGCTGCGTGAACGGGCGGCGACTGGGCGGCGCCACGCGAGACGCTGAAGCGAGGGCGACTTCTGTCGGTATACGCGCGGCGGAGAGTCTCGGGGTGCACCGCAACACATGCGGTGCCGGCTGGACACGATCGAGCGGCTGTCGGGGCGGGGCGCGAGCCGAGTGCGGCGATCGCGCTGCATCCGGCACTTCCGGCAGACCTGTCGAACTCTCCGCATCGGATCCGGCAAGTCCCCCGGAAACAGGCCCTCTTGACGCTCCATCACCCCGCGCGCCGGCCGACGCCATCACCAGGGTCACCGGAGGGGCGGTCCTGGCACATGCCTCCAACCTCCCCCGGAGAGCGGGGGCCGACCGCACACAAGAGCACACGGACTGTGACGACCGCCCCCTTCCAGGTGGCCGTTTGTTGCTCGTACGTGCCCGCCAGATGACAAGCGAGAGAAATTGTTGGCACCGAGTGTCTTGCGGCCTGGCACGGGGTGCCATACGTTGATGGTGTCCGGGCGGCCGGCGTGCAGAGACCATTCGTACGCCGGCTGTCCCCGCAAACCATCGGTTTGTGCGCCCGGACGCCTGCGTCACAGGCAACCTCACGCGCACACCAGCGCTGCCACCAGCACCACCCGCCGAACCGACGGCACACCTCCACAGCAGCAGCACCCCGACGTTTCCCCTCAGCGTTCCCTCAAACGCGCTTCGCCGGAGGCACCCCGTGAAGGAAATCCTGGACGCGATCCAGTCGACCGACAGCAAGTCTGCCGACTTCGCCGCACTGCCCATCCCCGAGTCCTACCGCGCGGTGACCGTGCACAAGGACGAGGTCGACATGTTCGCCGGTCTCGAGACCCGCGAGAAGGACCCGCGCAAGTCCCTCCATCTCGAGGACGTGCCGGTGCCCGAGCTCGGCCCGGGCGAGGCCCTCGTCGCGGTCATGGCGAGCTCGGTGAATTACAACTCCGTCTGGACCTCGATCTTCGAGCCGGTGTCCACCTTCGGCTTTCTCGAGCGCTACGGACGGCTTTCCGAGCTCACCAAGCGCCACGACCTGCCGTACCACATCATCGGCTCCGACCTGGCGGGCGTCGTGCTGCGCACCGGCCCCGGCGTCAACGCCTGGCGGCCGGGCGACGAGGTCGTCGCGCACTGTCTCTCGGTCGAGCTGGAGTCCTCGGACGGCCACAACGACACGATGCTCGACCCCGAGCAGCGCATCTGGGGCTTCGAGACGAACTTCGGCGGCCTCGCCGAGATCGCTCTCGTCAAGTCCAACCAGCTGATGCCCAAGCCCCAGCACCTCAGCTGGGAGGAGGCAGCGGCTCCGGGGCTGGTCAACTCCACCGCGTACCGCCAGCTCGTCTCGCGCAACGGCGCGGGCATGAAGCAGGGCGACAACGTGCTGATCTGGGGCGCCAGCGGCGGTCTCGGCTCATACGCCACCCAGTTCGCGCTGGCCGGTGGCGCCAACCCGATCTGTGTGGTCTCCAGCGCGCAGAAGGCGGACATCTGCCGGGCGATGGGCGCCGAGGCGATCATCGACCGCAACGCCGAGGGCTACAAGTTCTGGAAGGACGAGCACAACCAGGACCCGCGCGAGTGGAAGCGCTTCGGCAAGCGCATCCGCGAGCTGACCGGCGGCGAGGACGTGGACATCGTCTTCGAGCACCCGGGCCGCGAGACCTTCGGCGCCAGCGTGTACGTCACCCGCAAGGGCGGCACCATCGTCACCTGCGCCTCCACCTCCGGCTACAACCACGAGTACGACAACCGCTACCTGTGGATGTCGCTGAAGCGGATCATCGGCTCGCACTTCGCCAACTACCGCGAGGCGTGGGAGGCCAACCGCCTGGTCGCCAAGGGCAAGATCCACCCGACGCTGTCGAAGGTCTACTCCCTCGAGGACACCGCCCAGGCCGCGTACGACGTGCACCGCAACCTCCACCAGGGCAAGGTCGGCGTGCTGGCGCTGGCACCCCGCGAGGGCCTGGGTGTGCGCGACGAGGAGCTCCGCGAGAAGCACATCGACGCCATCAACCGCTTCCGGAACATCTGAGGCCCTTAGATGACTGAACGTCAGAAGGACCGGCCCTGGCTCATGCGGACGTACGCGGGTCACTCGACCGCCGAGGCGTCCAACGAGCTCTACCGGCGCAACCTCGCCAAGGGGCAGACCGGCCTGTCGGTCGCGTTCGACCTGCCGACGCAGACGGGCTACGACCCGGACCACATCCTCGCCCGTGGCGAGGTCGGCCGGGTCGGGGTCCCCGTCTCGCATCTCGGTGACATGCGCCGGCTGTTCCAGGACATCCCCCTGGAGCAGATGAACACCTCGATGACCATCAACGCCACCGCGATGTGGCTGCTGGCGCTGTACCAGGTGGTCGCCGAGGAGCAGGGCGTCGACATCACCAAGCTCCAGGGGACGACGCAGAACGACATCGTCAAGGAGTACTTGTCGCGCGGGACGCATGTCTTCCCGCCCGGTCCTTCGCTCCGCCTGACCACCGACATGATCACGTACACGGTGGCCAACATCCCCAAGTGGAACCCGATCAACATCTGCAGCTATCACCTGCAGGAGGCGGGCGCCACTCCGGTCCAGGAGATCTCGTACGCGATGTCCACGGCGATCGCCGTACTGGACGCGGTGCGGGACTCCGGCCAGGTGCCGGCGGAGAAGTTCGGCGATGTGGTCGCGCGCATCTCCTTCTTCGTGAACGCGGGTGTGCGCTTCGTCGAGGAGATGTGCAAGATGCGCGCCTTCGGCCGCATATGGGACCAGGTCACCCGCGAGCGCTACGGCATCGAGAACGAGAAGCAACGCCGTTTCCGCTATGGCGTCCAGGTCAACTCCCTCGGTCTGACCGAGGCTCAGCCGGAGAACAACGTCCAGCGCATCGTCCTCGAAATGCTGGCCGTCACACTCTCCAAGGACGCGCGCGCCAGGGCCGTACAACTCCCGGCGTGGAACGAGGCCCTGGGTCTCCCCCGGCCCTGGGACCAGCAGTGGTCGCTCCGTATCCAGCAAGTGCTTGCGCACGAGAGCGATCTGCTTGAGTACGAGGACATCTTCGAGGGCTCGCATGTCATCGAGGCCAAGGTGAAGTCCCTGGTCACCGAGTGCCTGGCCGAGATCGGCCGGATCCAGGAGATGGGCGGCGCGATGGCGGCCGTCGAGTCCGGTTATCTCAAGTCGCAGCTTGTCTCCTCGCATGCCGAGCGCCGGGCCCGGATCGAGGGCGGTGACGAGAAGATAGTCGGCGTCAATATCTTCGAGACCACCGAGGAGAACCCGCTCACCGCGGACCTCGACACCGCGATCATGACGGTCGACCCCGCGAACGAGGCACGTGTCGTCGCAAAGCTCCACGAGTGGCGCGACAACCGCGACGAGGCCCGGGCGACCGAGTCCCTGACCGCGCTGAAGAAGGCCGCCGCGGGCTCCACGAACCTGATGGCCGCCACCGTCGAGTGCGCCCGTGCGGGTGTCACCACCGGCGAGTGGTCGTGGGCGCTGCGCGACGTCTTCGGCGAGTTCCGCGCGCCGACGGGCGTGAGCAGCGCGCCGGTAGCGGTCACCGCCGAGAAGGGCACGCCGCTCGCTCTCGTACGCGAGAAGGTGTCCCGTACCGCCGACGAGCTGGGCTCCGGAAGGCTGCGGCTGCTGGTCGGCAAGCCCGGCCTGGACGGTCACTCCAACGGCGCCGAGCAGATCGCCGTACGTGCCCGTGACGCGGGCTTCGAAGTGGTCTACCAGGGCATCCGGCTCACGCCCGAACAGATCGTCAACGCCGCGCTCGCGGAGGACGTCCACTGTGTGGGCCTGTCCATCCTCTCCGGCTCGCACGCCGAGCTGGTCCCCGATGTGCTGGACCGGCTGCGCGAGGCCGGCGCGGCCGATATTCCGGTGATCGTCGGCGGAATCATCCCCAACGCCGACGCCGCCGATCTGAAGGCGGCGGGTGTCGCCGCCGTCTTCACCCCGAAGGACTTCGGTATCACCGAGATCATCGGCCGTATTGTCGACGAGATCCGGAAAGCGAACAAGCTCGACCCTCTGGAGGTCCCCGCATGACCGCCCACCCGTCGCCCGCCACCGCCCTGCCTGACGGCCGCTCCGCGACCGACTCCCCGGGTTCCGTGAACCGTCTCCGTCCGCGGCGTTCCTGCCTCGCCGTGCCGGGCAGCAACCCGCGCTTCCTGGAGAAGGCCCAGGGCCTCCCGGCCGACCAGGTCTTCCTCGACCTGGAGGACGCGTGCGCACCGCTCGCCAAGGAGGGCGCCAGGCACACCATCGTCGACGCGCTCAACAACGGCGACTGGACGGGCAAGACCCGGGTCGTGCGGGTCAACGACTGGACGACGCACTGGACGTACCGCGATGTGGTGACGGTCGTCGAGGGCGCGGGCCCCAATCTCGACTGCATCATGCTGCCGAAGGTCCAGGACGCCACCCAGGTCAAGGCGCTGGACCTGCTGCTGACCCAGATCGAGAAGACGATGGGCTTCGAGGTCGGCCGGATCGGCATCGAGGCGCAGATCGAGAACGCCAAGGGCCTGGTGAACGTCGACGAGATCGCCGCCGCCTCGCCGCGACTGGAGACCATCATCTTCGGCCCGGCCGACTTCATGGCCTCCATCAACATGAAGACCCTGGTCGTCGGCCAGCAGCCGCCCGGCTACGGCGCGGACGCCTACCACTACATCCTGATGCGGATCCTGATGGCGGCCCGTACACACGACCTCCAGGCGATCGACGGCCCCTTCCTGCAGATCCGCGACGTGGACGCGTACCGCGAGGTCGCGGGCCGTGCGGCGGCGCTGGGCTTCGACGGCAAGTGGGTGCTGCACCCCGGCCAGGTCGACGCGGCCAACGAGGTCTTCTCGCCCTCCCAGGAGGACTACGACCACGCCGAGCTGATCCTGGATGCCTACGAGTGGTGCACTTCGGAGGCCGGCGGTAAGAAGGGCTCGGCGATGCTCGGCGACGAGATGATCGACGAGGCCAGCCGCAAGATGGCACTGGTCGTCGCGGGCAAGGGCCGCGCGGCGGGCCTGCAGCGCACGTCCAAGTTCGAAGCCCCGGAGGCGTAAGCGATGCAGTTCGGACGCACGTACGAAGAGTTCGAGGTCGGCGCGGTCTACCGGCACTGGCCCGGGAAGACGGTCACCGAGTACGACGACCACCTCTTCTGTCTGCTCACCATGAATCACCACCCCCTCCACATGGACACCAACTATGCGGAGAAGACGACTGATTTCGGGAAGAACGTCGTCGTCGGGAACTACATCTACTCGCTACTCCTCGGCATGTCGGTCCCGGATGTCTCCGGCAAGGCCATCGCCAACCTGGAGGTCGAGTCGCTCAAGCACGTCGCGCCGACCTTCCACGGCGACACGATCTACGGCGAGACGACGGTCCTCGACAAGACTCCGTCAAGGTCCAAGAACGACCGCGGGATCGTCTACGTCGAGACCAAGGGCTACAAGCAGGACGGCACCCTCGTCTGCGTCTTCCGGCGCAAGGTGATGGTCCCGACCGAGACGTACATCAAGGAGCGCGGCGGCGAGCAGCCCGGCCGCCCGGAGCTGAAGGCACAGGAGAAGTAGCCATGAGCCGACTCGCCCAGACCCACGGTCTGACCGACGTCCAGCAGGAAATCCTGGCCACCGTCCGGGATTTCGTCGACAAGGAGATCATTCCTGTCGCCACCGAGCTGGAGCACCGCGACGAGTACCCGACACAGATCGTCGAAGGACTCAAGGAACTCGGCCTGTTCGGGCTGATGATCCCGGAGGAGTACGGCGGCCTGGGCGAGTCGCTGCTCACGTACGCGCTCTGCGTCGAGGAAATAGCGCGTGGCTGGATGTCCGTCTCGGGCATCATCAACACGCATTTCATCGTGGCGTACATGCTCAAGCAGCACGGCACGCAGGAGCAGAAGGACACCTTCCTGCCGCGGATGGCGCTGGGCGAGACGCGTGGCGCGTTCTCCATGTCCGAGCCGGCTCTCGGCTCCGATGTGTCGGCGATCACGTCCAAGGGCGTCAAGGACGGCGACGAGTACGTCCTGACCGGCCAGAAGATGTGGCTCACGAACGGCGGAACGTCCAATCTGGTCGCCGTTCTGTGCCGGAGTGACGAAGGACACCCGGAGGGCACAGCCCCCCATAAGTCGATGACGACCTTCCTGGTCGAGAAGGAGCCCGGCTTCGGAGAGGTCCGCCCCGGCCTCACCATCCCCGGGAAGATCGACAAGATGGGCTACAAGGGTGTCGACACCACCGAGCTCATCATGGACGGACTGCGCATTCCGGCCAATCGGGTACTCGGCGGCACCACCGGTCGAGGGTTTTACCAAATGATGGACGGCGTCGAAGTCGGCCGGGTCAACGTCGCGGCACGTGGCTGCGGAGTCGCGCAGCGTGCCTTCGAGCTGGGCGTCTCCTATGCGCAGCAGCGTCACACCTTCGGCAAGGCGATCGCCCAGCACCAGGCGATCCAGTTCAAGCTGGCCGAGATGGCTACCAAGGTCGAGGCCGCACATGCGATGATGGTTAACGCGGCACGCAAAAAGGACTCCGGGGAACGAAACGACCTGGAGGCAGGGATGGCGAAGTACCTCGCCTCCGAATACTGCAAGGAAGTCGTCGAGGACGCCTTCCGCATCCATGGCGGTTACGGCTTCTCCAAGGAGTACGAGATCGAGCGCCTCTACCGTGAGGCTCCGATGCTGCTGATCGGTGAAGGTACCGCCGAGATCCAGAAAATGATCATTGGTCGTCGGCTGCTCGAGGAGTACCGCTTCCAGGGTTGATGTCACGTTCGGGTCGATATGGCCGCGAAGAGGATCACACCCTGTCATCATCTTCCGGCCGCCGACTCGGCTGCTGGCTTACCCAGTTGCGGCTGGCAACCGATATCATCGCCCGAAAGCCGCCGTCCCCCGTTGCCAGCGCGGCATCATCCGCTACGAAGGTCATCCATGCCCCACAGCCAAACCTCTGCACCACGCGGCCGCGTCCGCCTCGCGCGCGGAGCATCGCCGTGGCTTCTGCCGACCGTCGCCACCGCCGCACTCAGCCTGGTCCGCGCGCGCCGCTCCAGGCGTGCCGCGGCCATTGCCGTGCCCACCACCGCGCTCGCGGCGGGCATGCTGTGGTTCTTCCGCGACCCGGAGCGCGAGATCGCCCAGGGCCGCGTCATCTCACCCGCCGACGGTGTGGTGCAGAGCATCATGCCGTGGAAGGACGGACGCACTCGCGTCGCGATCTTCATGAGCCCGCTGAACGTGCACGTCAACCGCGCTCCCCTCGCGGGCACCGTGACATCCGTCGAGCACATCCCCGGCGGTTTCGTTCCCGCGTTCAACAAGGAGAGCGAGAACAACGAGCGCGTTGTCTGGCACTTCGACACCGAGCTCGGCGACATCGAGATGGTGCAGATCGCGGGCGCGGTTGCCCGGCGGATCGTGCCGTATCTGCCGCAGGGGACCAAGGTCGAGCAGGGCGAGCGCATCGGTTTGATCCGTTTCGGATCGCGCGTTGACATCTACCTTCCGGAAGGTGTCGACGTCGCTGTCGAGGTCGGCCAGACCACGACTGCGGGGGTGACTCGAATTGACCGTGATTGATCCTGATACACAGGCCGGCTGGGTCGCCGAGGCTGAGGACGACGCGGAGGACATGCCGCTCTCACTGCGGCTGTCAATAGCGGACACCCTCACGCTCGGTAACGCGACGTGCGGCTTCATGGCGGTGTACTTCACCACCACCGGCATCCTCATCCCGCACCTCACCGGCAGCAACGAGAGCGGTATGGCGCGAAACAGCGCCGCCACCGCCGTCATCCTGATGCTGCTCGCGGCGATCTTCGATCTCTGCGACGGACTCGTGGCGCGCAAGCTGCGCAGTTCGCCGATGGGCGCTGAGCTGGACAACCTCTCCGACCTGATCAGCTTCGGGCTGGCCCCCGCGTACTTCGTACTCGTGTACGGAATGGTCGCGGACGACGCCCAGCAGAAGGTCTCGGCGGTGGCCGCGATCGTGGTGCTGCTGGCGGTGGTGCTGCGGCTTGCCAGGTTCTCGTGCGTGACCATGAAGGATGGCATGTTCCAGGGCATGCCGAGCCCCTTCGGGGCGCTCACGGTCGTCTCGATCGTGCTGCTCGAGCTGCCGTTCATCCCGACGCTGCTGGCGATCATCGGCACGGCATGGCTGATGGTGAGCCGGGTCGAGTACCCCAAGCCGCGAGGTGTCCTCGCGGTGGCGATGCTCGGCTGGATCGTCGCGGCGATGGGGATGCTGGCGGCGTGGGCATTCGACGCTCCGGGCGGTCAGGTGCTGCTCCAGACCGGCTGCGCGCTGCAGATCGTGATGGCCGCGACGATTCCGCTCTTCGCGACGGCGCGGCGTGTGAACACGTTCCGCGACAACCGCCGCGAGCACCGCCGCGAGGCGAGGGCGGCGCAGCTCCCGTAGAGCAGTGCATGTGCATGACGAGGGCCCGGGTGCGATACGCACCCGGGCCCTCGTCATGTCCCGTGGCCGACACCGATCGGGTCACCCCGGCCTCGCTGCTGGACGACGGCACGGACTGTAGGAGCTGCGGCCGGTCGCGATCGGCGGAGAACGGCTCCGGCTCGACGCGCAGATGCGGCTGGGGCGGGGGCGGGGGCTCGCCCCGGGCGCGCGGCCGATCGGAGTGTACGGGCCCACCGAGGTCGCCGGGTGCGAGACCTGGTTCGAGACCCGGCCGGCTGCCGGGGCCGGTCGAGGCTCCCGCGCGGCTGCCGGTCGAGGATCCCGCGCGGCACGCCTGTCTCGGGCAGCCGTTCCCCGGCTGCGCAGCGCGGATCCGCAAGGGGCAGATCTGGCTCACACCGCCCGGCGGCGGTGACGCGGTGCCCACCCGGGATCTCGAGCGGCAGGACGGCTCGGACCCGCTGGAGTTCCGGGGCCGGATGGCACACCGTGTCACGGCCGGACGGCTGATCGCCTTTGTGGACGCGCCTCAATCGCCGGACCGGCTTGATTTTCAAGCCCGTCCGGCGATTGAGGACATGCGGCCGAAGGCCGCATACGGGGGTCTGGGGGCGTAGCCCCCTGGTCCGCGCCGCTGAGCGACGCAGGGGGCGGGGGCGGGGGCTTGCCCCCAGACGGGTGACTCAGCCGCCCGTCTTGTACGACTCCGCCGACTTGGACACCGTCGCCGGCCGCACCACCTTCAGACCGCCCGGCACCTTGAGGTCCGGCTTCATGATCAGACTCTGCCGGGTCGACGGTGCCGCCGGGTCGGAGAAGTTGTTCGTGATGCCGAAGCCGTTGTCGTACGAGGAGACGGTGAGCAGCGCCTTGTCGATGCCCTCCCTGGTCAGGTCCTTCGCCGCGCAGGCCTTCTTCAGCACCTCGCCGTAGACGCTCGCGGCGGTGTAGCCCGCGACCACTCCGTTGTCGAGCCCGTCCTTGGGGTAGGCGGCCTTGTACTCCTTTGCGAGCTTCGCCGGGCCGGCGCCCGAGTCGCCGATGGGGAGGGTGGAGGCGGCGACGTAGTAGTCCTTCGTCAGCGCGGGCGCCGCCGCGGTGGCCAGCAGTTGAGGCGCGAAGGCGGAGTTGTTGCCGATCATGGGCACCTTGAAGCCGCCCGCCGCGGCGACGCCGACCAGCGAGGCCGCCTGCCGTGGTCCGGCGCTGATGACGACCGCCTTGACGCCCGCCTTCTTGAGCGCGGCGACCTGGGCGGACATGTCGTTGTCGGTCGGCTTGATCTTCTGCTCGACGATGGTCAGACCCGCCTGCTGCGCCGCGTACTTCGAGCCCTTCAGCGCGTTCTCCCCGAAGTCGCCCTCGAAGTAGACATGACCGATCTTGTCGCCCTTGGCGATGCGCTTCTGGCTGAGCAGATAATCGACCGCGTTGATCGTCTCGATGTCGTACGTCGCTCCCACGACCCGGATGTACGGGCTGCCCAGCAGCGATGCCGACCAGGCCTGCGGGACCACGAGTGCCTTGTCCTGGCCGTCGATACGGCCCTTGACCGCGGCGACGAAGGGCGAGCCGATGAACTGGGAGAAGCCGAGCACCTTCGGTTCGAGTTCGGTGTACGCGGCGACGGCCTTCTGCGGGTCGTAGCCGTGGTCCCGGACGGTGAGCTCGATGGTGCGGCCGCAGATACCGCCGGCCGCGTTGGTCTGCTTCGCCCACAGCTGCTGCGCCTGGGTAACGCTCTTGCCGAGCGAGGCGTAAACGCCGGTCATGTCGGTCAGCACGCCGAGGTTGATGGTCTTGGCCGTGACGCCGTCACCGGTCTTCACCCCTCCGGCGTCCTTCTCGCTCCCGCCGCCGTCGGTGGCCTTCGAGCTGCATCCGGCGAGGCCGGCGCTGGTCAGGGTCAGGGCGGCGGCCAGCGCCGCCGCGTACAGACGTGGCTTCATGTCTACTCCTGAGGGGTCTTGCGTGAGGTGATGAGACGGGTGAGTCCGCCGGGCAGGAAGAGGACGACCGCGACGATCGCGGCCCCGTACAGATAGCGCGATGCCTCGCCGGGTGAGACACCGCCCGTACCAGGGGCGGAGACCAGCGGGAGGGCGTCGCTGTAGTGGGTGAGGAGCTGGGGCAGCAGGGATACGAAGGCCGCGCCGACGACGGCGCCGGCGACCGTTCCGAGGCCCCCGATCACGATCATCGCGAGGAATTCGAGCGACAGGATCACACCGAAGTACTCGGGGACGGTCCGCTGGAAGACCAGGGCGATCAGTACGCCGGCGAGTCCCGCGTACATCGAGGACAGGACGAAGACGGCGGCCCGGTAGCGGGCGACCGGGACGCCCATGACACCCGCGGCGATGCGGTGGTCGCGGATGGCGTTCATGGCGCGGCCGGGGCGGCCTCGTAGCACTCCGCGGGCGAACAGGCCGCAGCCGATGAGGGCGAGGAGTGCCACGTACCAGAGCTTCTCGGCGGACTGGAACGGGACGGCTGCGATGACGGTCTCGCTGTCGTCGAAGTCGATGCCGAAGAGCGAGAGTGGCGGAACGGCCCGGCCGTTGAACCCTCCTGTCAGATCATGGGCGTTGAAGAGGACGTGCTGGCCGATGAAGATCAGCGCGAGCGTGGCGATGCCGAGATACGCGCCGCGCAGCCGTCCCGCGATGGGGCTGAACAGGCCGCCCGCCGCGCCCGCGACGAGCACCGCGAGTACGGCGGCGAGCCAGGTCGGAAGTCCGAGTCCGATGAGGCGATGGCCGTTCTCCACGCCGCTGTCGCCCGCCAGGACGCAGTAGCTGTACGCGCCCACCGCCAGGAAGAAGGCGTGCCCCATGGACAACTGCCCGGTGGCGCCGGTCAGGAGGTTGATGCCGATCGCGCCGATCGCGGCGGCCATCGCGAAGAGTCCGGCCTGCAGCCAGAAGCGGTCGAGGTAGAAGGGCAGGGCGAGGAGCAGGACGGTGCCGGCGATCCAGACGTATGCCTTGGGACTCTTCACGTACGTCCTGGGACTCTTCACGTACGCCTTGAGACTCTTTGCCGCGTCTGCCTCTGGGGTATTCAGCGTCTCAGACACGGGCGGGCTCCTTGGTGCCGAAGAGCCCGGCGGGCCTGAGCAGCAGGACGAACACCATCACCAGATACGGCGCGAGATCGCCGATCCCCCGGCCCAGGAAGGACAGTTCGCCCTGGTAGCCGGTGGCGAAGGACTCGGTGACACCGACGATCAGACCGCCCGCGAGCGCGCCGGTGGTGGAGTCGAGCCCGCCGAGGATCGCCGCCGGGAAGGCCTTGAGTGCGGCGAGCGAGGTGGCGCGTTCGAGCCCCGGGGTCGGGAACACGGTGAGGAAGAGCGCGGCGACCGCGGCAAGCGCGCCCGCGACCGCCCAGGCGGCGAGCGATACCCGGCCCAGGCGTACTCCCATCAGCGCGGCGGTCTCGGGATTCTCGGCCGCCGCGCGCATCGACACGCCCCACGAGGTGTACCGGAAGGCGAGCAGGAACGCGGTGATCAGCAGGGCCGCCGAAACGAAGGCGGCGATACGGGTCTGCGCGATGGTGATGTCCCCGATGGTGACGACGCGGTCGCCCCACGGGTCACCGAGCGCAAGGACGTCCGTGCCGATACGCCGGGTGAGTTCGGTGGTCAGGAGGATGTCGACGCCGATGGTCACAATGGCCAGGACACTGTGGTCGGAGCCCCGGTAGCGGCGCATGACGAGGAATTCCACGGCCGCGCCGACGAGGGCCGCGCCCGCGATGCCGACGGCGAGCGCGCCCCAGAAACCGATGTCGTCGTGGAGTACGGCGGTGACATAGCCGCCTGCGAGAAGCAGGGACGCGTGGGCGAAGTTGACGACTTCGGTGGCCTTGAAGATAACGACGAAGCCGAGCGCGATCAGCGCGTAGACGGCGCCGATGGAGAGTCCGCCGAGGAGTAGTTCGGTGAAGGTCGTCATGCCTGGGCCTCCGTTCCTAGATAGGCCTGTACGACGGCCGGGTCGCTCTGTACCTGTGCGGGGGTGCCGTCGGCGATCCGACGCCCGAAGTCGAGTACGGTCACGGCGTCCGCGAGCCGCATCACCATCCCCATGTCGTGTTCGACGAGCACGATGGATATGCCGAGGCTGTCGCGTACGCCCGCGATGACGGAGGCGATCTGCCGCCGCTCGTCCGCGGTCATTCCGGCGACGGGCTCGTCGAGGAGCAGCAGCCGCGGCTCCATGCACAGGGCGCGGCCGAGTTCGACGAGCTTCTGCTTTCCGTACGGGAGTGCTCCCGCGAGCCGGTCCAGATCGCCGCCGAGTCCGGTGAACTCCGCGATCTCCCGTACCCGCTCGAGGTGTTCGCGCGCCTCGCGGGCGGCGGACGGCAGCCGCAGCCCGGCGGCGAGGAACCCGGCGCGGGTGAGCCGGTGCCGGCCGAGCAGCAGGCTGTCGGCGACCGTGGCGTGCGGCGGGAGCGCGAGGTTCTGGAAGGTACGGGCGATGCCGAGGGCGGCGATGCGGTCGGGAGGGAGCCCGGTGAGCTCGCTCTCGCCGAAGCGAACGCTGCCGGACGTGGCCCGGTAGACGCCGGACAGGACGTTGAACGAGGTGGACTTGCCGGCGCCGTTGGGGCCGATGAGGGCGTGGACACTGCCGGGCTGGACGGTGAAGGAGACGGAGTCGAGGGCGGTGAGCCCGGCGAAGCGGACGGTGAGGTCGGTGACCTCGAGGGCGGGCACGGCGCCGCCGGATGCGGTGTCGGTCATCGGTGCCCCCCGCCGGATGCGGACTGCCGCCCGCGAACCGGGGACCCGAGCCGGATCTCGCGCCGAACATGCCGGCCGGATTCCAGAATGCTCATGCCGGCCACCTCCTCAGCGTCTGCGCCGCCGCCTGGGCGCGGGAAGCATCCGCGGCCGCGTCCTCGTCCACCACACCCAGATACCGCCGGCGCACCTCGTCCGAGGCGGCGAGCTCGTCCGCAGGTCCGGAGAGGACGACCTCGCCCACGTCGAGTACGTACGCCGACGAGGCCAGCCGCAGCGCGATCGCCGCGTTCTGCTCGACCAGCAGGACCGATGTGCCGGTGGCGTTGATCTCCTGCACCGTCTCGGCGATCCGGGCCGCCATCAGCGGAGCGAGGCCGAGCGACGGCTCGTCGAGCAGCAGCAGCCGTGGCCGGGCCATCAACGCCCGTCCCATCGCCAGCATTTGCTGCTCACCGCCCGACAGCAGTCCGGCCCGCTGGTGGGCGCGGTCGGCTAGGACGGGGAAGAGCTCATGCACCCGGGCGAGGGCCTCTGCGCTCGACCGGCGCCCGCCGGCCGAGCCCAGGGCGCCCGCCCGGAGATTGTCGGCGACCGTCATGCGCGAGAAGACCTGCCGTCCCTCAGGGACCTGGACGACGCCCGCGGCGACGACCCGAGCCGCGCTCAGTCCTTCGAGCGGGCGGCCGTCGAAGCGGATACTGCCGGACGTGACGTGTCCGCGCTGAAAACCGAGGGTGCGGGAGACGGCGCGCAGCAGGGTCGATTTGCCGGCACCGTTGCCGCCGAGGACGGCGACGATCGCGCCCTCGGGTACATCGACCGTGACGTCGCGCAGTGCCCGCACCGGCCCGTAGCCGACGGACAGCGCACGCACTTCGAGTGAGGCGGCTGCCATGCAGACCCCCTTTCCGGGCTTGTTCGAAATTGCCTGTGGGGGCACACATCAGCACCGGCCCGACGTACCGTCCAGGCGGTATGCCCGAATCGCTGCGGATGACCAGCGGTGCGGCGGGCGCATTGTGCACCGGCACAAGGGCTGGCATCCTCACAGGTCATGGGTGGTCGCAGAGCGCGCACCGAGCGTGAGTGGTCCGTCCTGGTGAGCGCCTCCCAGGTGCTTCTGGAGCGCGTGCCGCGTCTGACGGACCTGCTCATCGAGCAACTTCAGGCCCATTCACCGCAGTTCGATCTCGCTGTGCCGCCGGACGAGCACTGGCAGCAGATCAGCGAGGCGATGCGGTACGGCATCGAGGCGCTGGCCGCGACCCGGTCTGCGCCGCGGCGGGACCTCCAGTACGCGGCTCGGCTCGGCCGGCGGCGGGCGGAGCAGGGGCTTCCGCTGGATCTGCTGCTGTATGCGTACCGGCACGCGGGCTATCTCGTCTGGGACGAGCTGCTGGAGATAGTCTCCGCGAAGGATCCGGAGGCACTGCCGGTGCTGGTGCATCTGGCGTCCGCCATGTGGGCGGGAGTGGACCGGCAGTCGTCGACGGTCGCGGAGGCGTACCGCAGTACGGAACAGGGGATGCAGCGGCGCAGCGACGAGCGCGTGCAGGCGCTGCTGGACGCGCTGTTGGAGGGCAGGTCCACGCCGGGGCTGGCGGCCAGTGCCGCGGCGGGCCTGGACCTGCCGGAGCAGGGGCGGTACGCGGTGGTTGTGGTTCGGGTGGAGCGCGCGGCGGGGCGTGAGCCCTTCCGCCGGGTCGCGGCGTCGGAGGGGTTCCGGTTCTTCTGGCGGATGCGCACGGATTACGAGATCGCGGTCGTCGCGCTGGAGGCGGGGGTGGGGCTGACGGAGCTCGCGGAGGTGCTGCACCGGCACTGCCCGGGTCCGGGCGGGATCAGCCCGGTGGTGCCGGGCCTCGCGGACCTGGGCCTGGCGCGGCGTCTGGCGGAGACGGCCCTGCGTACCTGCGGCCCCGACGCGCAGCGGATCGTGCGCCTCGACGAACGCCTCCCGGCGGCGCTGGTGGTGAGCCAGCCGGAACTGGCGGCGCGCCTGATCGCGGACGTGTTCGGCCCGCTGCTGGACCTGGATCCGGCGGACCGTGCGCTGCTGCTGGAGACGCTGGACGCATGGCTGGAGTGCGGGGGCTCGGCGGGCCGGGCGGCCACGCGGCTGTACTGCCACCGGAACACGGTCTTCAACCGCCTGCGGCGCCTGGAACAGCTGACGTCCAGGTCGCTGGGCCGCCCGCGGGACCTGATCGAAATGACCTTGGCGCTGGACGCGTTCCGCCTGACCGGGGGGTGATGGGGGGTGGACGGATGACCGCGCCCTGGGTGCACGGGCTTGTGCGGTGGCCACCCCCGGGGTGACCGGTCAT
Source organism: Streptomyces sp. NBC_01750 (assembly GCF_035918095.1). Classification (NCBI taxonomy): domain Bacteria; kingdom Bacillati; phylum Actinomycetota; class Actinomycetes; order Kitasatosporales; family Streptomycetaceae; genus Streptomyces; species Streptomyces sp. NBC_01750. Next base: position 7,261,363 of record NZ_CP109137.1, on the reverse strand, counting down.
GGGGAGGTGGCCGTTTGTCTCTGCTGGTCGCTCCGCGGCGAGGCCGGCGCCCTGGGGTGGCCCCCGCGTCGGCCTACAGCCCGGGGGCCGGGGCGGCGCCCCGGCCCCACCGCCTCAGCTCAGGAAGTCCCGCGCAATGTTCTCCGCCACCCGCTCCAGCAGCGGCCCCGCCTCCGCCATGCAGCGGGCCGGGTCCGGTTCCAGTGCCGTGAGGGCGTAAGCACGGCGAATGCCCGCGCTGCCCAGCGCCTCCGGTGGCAGGGCCAGGCGGCCGCAGACCGCCACGACCTCGATACCCCGCGCGGCGGCCGCCGCCGCGACGCCCGCCGGGGCCTTGCCGTGGAGCGTCTGCTCGTCGAGGGAGCCCTCGCCCGTGATGACCAGGGTCGCCCGCTCGAGCGCCGGCGCGAAGCCGAGCACGTCGAGCATGACCTCGATGCCCGGCCGGAAGCTCGCGCCGAGGGCGACCAGCGCGCCGTAGCCGATACCGCCCGCCGCACCCGCGCCGGGCAGTTCGGCCTGCTCCGGGCCGAGGACGGACGCGTAGTGCGCCAGCGCCGCGTCCAGCGTGGCGACGTCCCCAGGCGTCGCGCCCTTCTGCGGGCCGTACACCGCCGACGCCCCCTTCGGGCCGGTCAGGGGGTTGTCGACGTCGCTCGCCAGGACCAGCTCCACGTCCTTGAAGCGGGGGTCCAGGCCGGACAGGTCGGCGGACGCAAGGTCGCGCAGACCGCCGCCGCCGGGTCCCACCGACGCGCCGTCCGCGTCCAGGAAGCGCCCGCCGAGCGCCGCGAGCATGCCCGCGCCGCCGTCCGTGGTCGCGCTGCCGCCGACGCCGAAGACGATCGTCCGCGCTCCCGCGTCGAGCGCCGCGCGCAGCAGTTCGCCGGAGCCGTATGTCGTCGAGGTGAGTGGCGCGAACACGCCATCCGGGAGGCGCTGGAGGCCCGAGGCCTCCGCCATCTCCACCACCGCGGTGCCATCCCGCAGGGCATACGCCGCTGTCAGGGACTCACCGAGCGGCCCGGTCACCCGGACCTCTCGGCGCTCGAACCCCGCTGCCACCGCGGCGGCGACCGTGCCGTCACCGCCGTCCGCGACGGGCAGGGTCTCGACCGCCAGACCGGGCACCACCCGCTGGAGGCCCGCCGTCACCCGCTCAGCGACCTGTGCGGCCGTGAGAGAGCCCTTGAACTTGTCAGCCGCGACGAGCACACGCGCGGGCTGAATAACTGCTCCGTCCGTCACCTTGCTATCCCTTGCTTTCGAACAGGCAGTCGCGCCTCCCCGACCCTATCCGCCAGGTCAGAGGGCAGGCCACCCCACCATGGCGCGACATTCCGCAACATAGTGGGGTGCTGCCCGGTGGCCGGCGTCCGCGAGCCTGGCAACGGGCGCACCGCCCGGCCGCCGTCGCCGACCGGCAGCCGAGACCTTCATGCCCCCACCACCGCGCGGTTCGGGCTCCGATTCGGTAAACCGGACGTATGGGCCTTCAGCGCGCCGACCTCGCCGACCGGATCCTCGGCGGCTGGCTGGGCAGAGTCGCCGGCAACATGCTCGGCAAACCCGTCGAGCGCGGCGACCACTGGACCCGCGACCGCATCGACCGCTATCTGCGCCGCACCGACGCCCTTCCGCTCACCGACTACCTCCCCGAGCCGCCGCCCGACGCGGACGCCGGCGAGTTCGAGCTACGTCCCGAGTGGCGCCAGTGCGTACGGGGCCGGATCCACGGCAGTTGCAGGGACGACGACGTGGACTACACGATCCTCGGCCTGCATCTCCTTCAGTCCCACGGCTTCGGCTTCACGACCGAGCAGGTGGGCGAGGCATGGCTGCTGCATCTCCCGTTCCTGCAGACGTTCACCGCCGAGCGGGCCGCCTACCGCAATCTCGCGAACGGCCTCAAACCCCCGCTCACCGCCACTCACGACAATCCCTACCAGGACTGGATCGGCGCCCTCATCCGCGCCGACATCTTCGGCTGGACCTCCCCCGGCGATCCGCGCCGCGCCGCCTCGCTCGCCCGCCGCGACGCGGTCCTCTCCCACACCGGCAACGGCGTGTACGGCGCGATGTGGGCGGCCGCCCTGATCGCCGCCGCGTTCACCGCGAACACCCCGCGCGAGGCGATCGAAGCGGCGCTGGAACACATCCCCGCGAGCTGCCGCCTCGCCCGCGCGGTACGCCATACCGCAGCCCTGCACACCACCGGGACGTCCTGGTCCGACACGCTCACCGAGCTGGCCGCGGAGACGGGCGGCCTCGGCTGGATCCACACCGTTCCGAACGCCGCAGTCATCACGGCCGGACTGCTGTACGGCGCAGGGGACTTCACCGCGACCATCGGCCTCACGGTCCGCGGAGGTCTGGACACCGACTCCAACGGGGCGACGGCCGGCTCGGTGGCGGGTGTGCTGTGCGGAGCGTCCGCCATCCCGCCGCAGTGGACGGACCCGCTGGAGGACCGGGTGCGCAGCGCGGTTTTCGGGTTCGACGGGGTACGGATCAGCGAACTGGCGGAGCGCACGGTGCGGTTGGCGGCGGACTCCGCCGGGCCGGAGCGTTCGTCGCCGACCGCACCGACATCCTGGTGACCCGCAAACGCCCTCCGGGCGTCAGGGGCCGCCCTTCTGCATCGCGTTACGCTTCCCCGAGTGACTACTCCTGACTACGGCACGTACATCGCCTCCTTGCCCCGCATCCTCGCCGGCGCCGCCGCTCTCATCCGTGACGGCCAGGGGCGTGTGCTGATCGTCGAGCCCAACTACCGTGCCGGCTGGGCGCTGCCGGGCGGAACCATCGAGTCGGACCGGGGCGAGACCCCGCGACGGGCGGCGCGGCGGGAGACGCTCGAGGAGATCGGGCTCGATGTGGAGCCGGGCGCACTGCTGGCGGTCGACTGGGTGCCCGGCGAGGCGAGGCCGCCCATCGCCGCGTATGTGTACGACGGCGGGGTGCTGACCGAGGCGCAGTTCACGGCGATCCGGCTGCAGGAGGAGGAGCTGATTTCCTGGCGGCTGGTGCCCCGTGACGAGATCCGCGAGTACCTTCTGGGGTCGCTGGGCCACCGGGTGCTGGCCGCTCTCGACGCTCTGGAGACGGGCAGCGGGACGGTGGAGCTGGAGAACGGGCAGCCGCCCGCCTGACCGCGCGGACCGTCGGGCTGCTCCAGGGCGGGCAAAATCGGCTCGCCGCCGCGAGGGACCGCTGCGTAGGCTCGCCACATGACTCTCGTCGCGATCCTCAGCGGCGCCGGCATCTCCACGGAGTCCGGCATCCCCGACTACCGCGGGCCGGGCGGCCTGTGGCGGCGCGATCCGGAGGCCGAGAAGCTCGTCACGTACGAGTACTACATGGCCGATCCGGAGATCCGCCGCCGCTCCTGGGTGATGCGGCGCGAAAGCACGACCTGGCGCGCCGAGCCGAACCCCGCACACCGTGCTGTCGCCGAGCTGGACCGGCAGTCCGGGTTCGCCGTCCGGGTGATCACCCAGAACGTCGACGGACTGCACCAGCTGGCGGGCATGCCCGCCCGCAAGGTGCTCGAACTGCACGGCACGGCGCGGACGGTGGTCTGCACGCGCTGCCAGGTCCGCTCCTCGATGAAGGAGGCGCTGGCACGGGTCGAGGCGGGCGAGGAGGACCCGCCGTGCCTGGCGTGCGGTGGGATCCTGAAGTCCGCGACGGTGATGTTCGGGCAGCGGCTCGACCCGGAGGTGCTGGCCGAGGCGATGGGGATCGCGAAGGCGTGCGAGGTCTTCATCGCGGTCGGTACGAGCCTGCAGGTCCAGCCGGCCGCCTCGCTGGCGGGCATCGCGGCGGAGCACGGGGCGCGGCTCGCCATCGTGAACGCGGAGCCGACGCCGTACGACGAACTGGCGGACGAGCTCGTGCGCGAGCCGATCGGCACGAGCCTGCCGGCGCTGCTGAATCGGCTTGCGTAGTCCGGCCCGTCCGGATTCTCGTTGATCAGCGGGCCCGCCCGGCAGCCGGTCGTCCTCAATCGCCGGACGCGCTTGGACATCAGAACAGCACGTCGTCCGGCGTGCCGGACTCGAGCGCCAGCAGCCGCTGCTTGCGGTCGAGTCCGCCGCCGTAGCCGACCAGGCTGCCCGTCGAACCGATGACCCGGTGGCACGGCACGATGATCCCGATCGGGTTCTTGCCATTGGCCAGTCCCACCGCACGGGAGGCGCCGGGGCTGCCGAGCGCCTCCGCCAGCTCGCCGTACGTCCGTGTCTCGCCGTACGGGATCTGCCGCAACTGCTCCCAGACCGCTCGCTGGAAGGGCGTACCGGCCAGCCGCATCGGCAGGTCGAACTCCGTCAGCTCGCGGGCGAAGTACGCATCGAGCTGCGAGATCGTCCCGGTGAACGGCGCGGGATCGGGTTCGCCGAAGGTCTCCTCGTCCGGGCGGTGGCGCTGCTGGACCATATAGAGGCCGCTCAGCACCCCGTCGGTGGCCACGAGGGTCAGCGGACCGTAAGGGCTGTCGACGACCGTGTGCTGCTTGGTCATGGGTGAACTTCCTTACGCGGGGAGGTGGTTGATGGCATGGCCGTCGGTGGCCCAGAGGTACTGGACGGCGTACGCCCGCCAGGGCCGCCAGGCCGCGGCGCGCTCGGTGAGCGCGGCCGGGGTCGAGGGAAGACCGAGTTCGGCCGCCGCGCGCCGCATCCCGAGGTCACCGGGCAGGAAGGCGTCGGGGTCGCCGAGGGCGCGCATCGCGATCACCTCGACCGTCCAGGGGCCGAATCCGGGCAGCTCGGTCAGCTGGGCGCGCGCCTGCTCCCAGTCGCTGTCCGGGCCGAGCCGCAGCGAGCCGCCGGCGAGCGCCCCGACCAGGGTCGTCAGCGTGGTGCGGCGGCTGCGCGGCAGCGCCAGGGTTTCCGGGTCCAGCGCAGCCAGTGCCTCGGAGGACGGGAAGAGATGGGTGAGGCCGCCCTCGGGGTCGTCGACCGCCCGGCCGTGCGCGGTGACCAGCCGGCCGGCGTGTGTGCGGGCGGCGGCCGTCGAGACCTGCTGGCCGAGCACCGCCCGTACCGCGAACTCCGCGGCGTCCACGGTCCGCGGCACCCGCCGGCCGGGCGCCTTGTCGACCAGCGGGGCGAGCAGCCCGTCCGTACGAAGCTGCTCGTCGACGGCGACCGGGTCGGCATCGAGGTCGAGCATCCAGCGGCAGCGGCTGATCGCGATGGTGAGGTCGCGCAGATCGGTGAGGGAGAGCCGGCAGGCGATGTGGTCGGGCTGCGGGGTGAGGGCGACGATGCCGTGGCCGTACGGGAGGGTCAGGGTGCGGCGGTACGCACCGTCGCGCCACTCCTCGACGCCGGGGACACCGGTCGCGGCGAGATGCCCGAAGAGGTTGCTCGGGTTGAGCGGCGCGCGGTACGGCAGGCGCAGTGCGATCACGCCGGGAGTCCGCGGTGGAGCGGACCTGCTGCGCGCGGCGCGGGTACGCAGTTCGCTCGGGGCCAGCGCGAACACCTCGCGAACGGTGTCGTTGAAAGTGCGGATGGAGGAGAAACCGGCCGCGAAGGCGACCTGGGCCATGGGGAGGCCGGTGGTCTCGATGAGGAGGCGGGCGGTCTGGGCGCGCTGTGCGCGGGCCAGGGCGAGCGGGCCCGCGCCCAGCTCGGCGAGGAGCTGGCGCTCGATCTGCCGGGTGGAGTAGCCGAGGCGGGCGGCGAGGCCAGGTACGCCTTCGCGGTCGACGACGCCGTCACCGATGAGCCGCATGGCGCGGGCGACGGCGTCGGCGCGGGCGTTCCACTCCGGCGAGCCCGGGCTGGTGTCCGGGCGGCAGCGCTTGCAGGCCCGGAATCCGGCCTGCTGGCAGGCGGCGGCGCTCGGGTAGAAGGTCATGTTCTCGACCTTCGGCGGCACCACCGGGCAGCTGGGGCGGCAGTAGATCCGGGTCGTCAGTACGGCCGTGAAGAACCAGCCGTCGAATCGGGCGTCCTTCGACTGGACGGCGCGTACGCAGCGCTCGGTGTCGGTGTGCATGGGTCAAGCATCGGGGATGCCGAACGGCTGGAGCTAGCGAGAAAACGACATCATCCTTGCGCTGTCAGGGCCGTCGCGAACTCCTTGTACGCATGTTCGTCGAAGAGCACGAACCGCACCTCGGTGATCGTCGTCGGGGCCGCCGCGCGGACAGTGCGGATGGCGATTCGCGCCCCGTCGTCCATCGGCCAGCCGTAGATGCCGGTCGAGATGGCGGGGAAGGCGACGGTCTCGGCTCCCAACTCGGCCGCCACGCGCAACGATTCGCGGTAGCAGGAGGTGAGGAGGGCGGACCGGTCCTCCTCGCGGGACCAGACGGGGCCCACCGTATGGATCACATGGCCGGCGTCGAGGTTGCCCGCGGTGGTGGCGACGGCCTGGCCGGTGGGCAGCCCCTTGCCGTAAAGCGAGGCGCGCAGGGCGCGGCACTCGGCCAGGATCTCCGGGCCGCCGCGCCGGTGGATCGCCCCGTCGACGCCACCGCCGCCGAGCAGCGAGGAATTGGCGGCGTTGACGATGGCGTCGACCCGCTGCTGGGTGATGTCGCCGCGTACAAGGGTGATGGCCGGGTGGTGCTGTGTCATACGGCCATGATGCGCCGGTTCAGCGGGCTGCGCGGAGGCGGCGCCACACCGCCTTCGCCGCGTGGTGGCCGGACATGCCGTGCACACCTGGCCCCGGCGGGGTCGCGGAGGAGCAGAGGAATACGGCGGGGTGAGTGGTGGCGTACGGGACACGGGCGAGCTTGGGCCGGATCAGCGTCTGGAGTCCGGCATAGGCACCGCAGGCGATGTCGCCGCCGACGTAATTGGCGTTGCGCCGGGCGATCCGGGGCGGGCCGGCGATGGCGCGGGCCAGCACGAGATCGCGGAAACCGGGCGCGAAGCGCTCCAGCTGCCGCTCGATGACCTCGGTGGCGTCGCCTTCCCACCCGGCCGGCACATGGCCGTACGCCCACAGGACATGCTTGCCGGCCGGGGCCCTGGACGGGTCGATCATGCTCGGCTGGGCGGTGATCAGGAAGGGGACCTCGGGGTCGCGGCCGCCGACGGCGGCGGCCAGGGCCGCCTCGATCTCACCGGCCGTGGGGCCGAGGTGGACGGTGCCCGCCGCGCGGGCCTCCTCTGCGGTCCAGGGCACCGGCCCCGACAGCGCATAGTCGATCTTGAAAGCCGAGGGGCCGTACCGGTAGTGGTTGTACGCCTGGCCGAGGTCGGCGATCCGGGCGAGCGCGGTCGGCGAGGTGTCGAAGACGTACGCGCGGGCCGGAGGCAGCTCGTCCAGCCGCTTCACCTCCGTGCCGGTGTGGATCACGCCGCCCTGTTCGCGCAGATACGAGGCGAGCGCGTCGGAGATCGCCTGCGAACCGCCACGCGGCACCGGCCACCCCACCTCATGGGCGGCGAGCGCGAACATCAGGGCGACGCCGCCGGTGGCGAGCCCGCTGGTCGGGGCGATGGCGTGGGCGGCGAGCCCGGCGAACAGGCCGCGAGCCCGCTCGCCCTCGAAGCGGCGCGACAGCCAACTGGCGGGCTGCAGCGCGGTCAGCCCGAAACGGGCGAAGCGGTACGGATCCCGGGGCAGCCCATCCCAGGGCGTGCGCAGCAGGTCGGCGGCGAGGGTTTCCCAGTGGCCGACGTAGGGGGCGACGAGGCGTCGGTACGCTCCGGCGTCGCCGGCACCGAAGGACATGGCGGTCTCCCCGACCGAGCGGCTCAGCACGGCGGCCGTGCCGTCGGGGAAGGGGTGGGCCAAAGGCAGTTCGGGATGCAACCACTCGAGGCCGTGCCGCGCCAGGGGCATGGCGGCGAAGGCGGGCGAGCCTGCGCCGAGCGGGTGGACGGCTGAGCACGGGTCGTGGCGGAAGCCGGGGAGAGTGAGCTCTTCGGTCCTCGCGCCCCCGCCGACCGTCTCCATGGTCTCGTACACCGCCACGGAGAAGCCCCGGCGGGCCAGTTCCACGGCGGCGGTCAGTCCGTTGGGTCCCGCCCCCACGACGACGGCATCGAGCATCGACGGCACCTTCGGACTCCTTTGTCAGCCGATGGCCAAGGTCCCCAGGATATTCCCGGGCACCGACAGTGGGGGCGGCGGTAGCCATACGGGCGTCGGCTCAAGGTCGACCGCCCCCTCACCCCAGCAGCAGGCTCCGTACCCGGCGTGCCGTGTCCGCGTCCCGCGCCGCCGTGAACGGGAGCGCATTGCCGCCCACGATGCGGAAGGGGTCGCCCGCCACCGTCGTCTGCGCTCCGCCCGCCTCCGTCACCAGAAGGAGCCCCGCCGCGTGGTCCCATGCGTTCTCCCAGGAGAAGGCCACAGCGTCCAGCTCGCCCCGGGCAACAGCCAGATACTCCAGGCCCGCCGAACCGCAGGGACGACCGTGCACTCCGGGCACGTCCAGGCCCAGAAGTGCGCTCTTCTGGTCCGGGCTCGTGTAGTCCGGGTGGGACATGGCCACCTCGATCACCGCTCCCGGGGCGGGCGAGCCCGAGCGTATGGGCGCGCCGTTGAGCCGGGCGCCGCCGCCCCGCAGGGCGATCGCCATCTCCTCCAGCACCGGGGCATATGTCCAGGAGGCGAGCACCTCGCCGTGCTGGGCGAGGGCGACCAGCGTGCAGAAACCCGCCTCGCCGCGGACGAACTGCCGGGTGCCGTCGACCGGGTCGACGATCCACACGGGCGCGTCACCGCGCAGCGCCTCGTACACGGAAGGATCCGCGTGCACCGCTTCCTCGCCGACCACCACGGAGCCGGGGAGCAGCGCGGTCAGTGACGCGGCGAGGTGCTCCTCGGCGAGCCGGTCTGCGGTCGTCACCAGGTCGTGCGGACCGCTCTTCTCGACGATCTCGTGCGCGGCAAGCTGCCGGAATCGCGGCGTGATCTCGGTGGCGGCCGCCTTGCGGACCGCCTCCTCGACGTCGGACAGATCACCGTTCAAAAAGTCATCGATCATGTTTCCAGCTAAGCACGGCCCGCTGACATCGCGCTGTCCGCTCAGCGCCCCACCGCGTAACCCTGCATTCCCCTCGGGTTCGCCGCGGCCGACAGCACGCCCGTACGCGGGTCCCGGGCGACCGCGCACAGCCTGCCCTCCGACCAGTCGTCACCGACCGTCACGTCGTGACCACGGAGCCGCAGCTCCGTGATCACATCCGGGTCCGTCCGGGATTCGACGGTCACGCTGCCCGGCCGCGTACCACGTGGGTAGAAGGAGCTGGGGAAACTGTCGTTGTGCCAGCCCGGCGCGTCGATCGCGCCCTGCAGGTCGAGCCCGCCGCGTACCGGCGGACGGAGCGCCACAGCCAGGAAGAAGTGCAGCTGCCACTGGTCCTGCTGGTCGCCGCCGGGCGTTCCGAAGGCCATCACCGGCACGCCGTCGCGCAGCGCGAGCGAGGGCGTGAGGGTGGTGCGGGGCCGGCGGCCCGGGGTGAGGGTGTTGGGCAGGCCGGGGTCGAGCCAGGCCATCTGGAGGCGCGTGCCGAGCGGGAAGCCCAGCTCGGGGACGACGGGGTTGGACTGCAGCCAGCCGCCGCTCGGTGTGGCGGCGATCATGTTGCCCCAGCGGTCGACGATGTCGAGGTGACAGGTGTCTCCGCGGGTCCCGCCGTCCTTGGCGACGGTGGGCTCACCGACTCCCATGGGGCTGAATCCGGGCTCGCCGCCGGCCGCGTCCCCGGCGTGCGCGCTCAGTACGGGTGTGCGGCCGCCGGGGCTGCCGGGCCGCAGTTCGTACGAGGCCTTGTAACCGATGAGCGCGCGGCGACCCGCGTTGTACGGCTCCGACAGGAGCGCCTCGAGGGGCACTTCGGCCGCGTCCCCGTACCAGGCCTCCCGGTCCGCCATGGCCAGCTTGCAGCCCTCGACGAGCAGATGGACGTAGGCGGCCGAGCCGTACTCCGGCAGTTCTTCCGGAAGCAGCGCCAACTGCTGCAGGAATGCGGGACCTTGGCTCCAGCCACCCGCCTTGCACAGGGTCCAGCCGTTCCAGTCGTACGTCGCCGGGGCTTCGTAGGATGCGGACCAGCCGGCCAGGTCGGCCGCCGTCAGCGTGCCCGCGTGGCGTTGGCCGCTGGTGTCCAGGGTGGGGCGGGCGGACTGGCGTACCAGCGCCTCGGCGATGAACCCCTCGCTCCACACCTTCCGCGCGGCCTCGATCCCGGCGACGCGCCCGCCGCCGGACGTCTCGGCGATCAGCCGCCGCCAGGTCGCGGCAAGCGCCGGATTGCGCAACAGCTCACCGGGGGCAGGGGCCCTGCCGCCCGGCAGGTACACCTCGGCGGACGAGGGCCACTCCGTCTCGAAGAGCTCGCGGACACTCTCCACGGTCTCGCCGACCCGCTCGACGGGCGCGTGCCCGTCCTCCGCGTATCCGATCGCGTAACGCAGCACGTCGGAGAGGGACTTGGTGCCGTGGTCGCGCAGCAGGACCATCCATGCGTCGAACGCCCCGGGCACGGCGGCGGCCAGCGGCCCTGTGCCGGGCACGAGTTCGAGGCCCAGGGAGCGGTAGTGGCCGACGGTCGCTCCGGCGGGTGCGGGCCCCTGCCCGCAGAGCACGCGCACCTCGCCGTCAGCCGGCGCGAGGATGATCGGCACCTCGCCGGCGGGGCCGCACAGATGCGGCTCGACGACATGCAGGACGAATCCCGCGGCGACGGCGGCGTCGTAGGCGTTGCCGCCGTCCTCGAGGACAGCCATGGCGCACTGCGAGGCGAGCCAGTGGGTGGAGGACACCATGCCGAAAGTGCCCTGGAGGGTGGGCCGGGTCGTGAACAACGCGCGTCACCTCGCCGCTTGGAGCTGTCAAGCGGCCCAGGTTATCGATCGCCCGAGGTAGGAGAAGAAGAGGTCCTCGGGGTCGTAGCGCGCCTTCAGCCGGCCCAGGCGGTCCCAGTCGGACGGGCTGAAGGAACGGCGGGCCCGGGAGGGGTCGGCCGTGAGGTCGGCTTCCGCGATGTAGTGGCCCGTACCGAGGGGTTCGACGGTTCGCATGGCATGGCGCAGCCACTCGATGTTGGCCTCGTCGTGCACCGGGGAGTCCCAGATCGCGTACGGAACGACATAGCTGTCGCCGAGCACCGAGAAGGCCATCTCCTGCTGAAGGGTCTTCTCCTGTGAGACCGGTGACACGGGGGCGAGTACCAGGGACTTCTCCGAAGGGGCCGTGGCGACCACAGGGGCGAGCCTGGACAGCAGGATCTCGTAGTCCGCGCCCGACCACAGGGTGTCGGCGCTGCAGCGGTGACCCGTCGGCCACAGAGACCCGGAGGTGTCGTAGAGGGCCTCGAAGGTGGTCGGTTCGTCGGCCTGGCTGAAGATGGCACGGTCGGCGAGCGGGCAGACCCGCAGCGGCCCGAGGGAGCGGGTCGCCTCGTCCTGGCTGTCCGCGAAGGAGGTGGCCGCGACGACGATCACCTTGGGCCTCGGTGTGGCCGCCGACATGGCCGGGTCGGCGGTGCCGAGCACGAAGGACAGCTCGACGGTCGGCGGAAGTTCGGTGGCGGCCGCGGTGACCCATCGGGTCACGGGTACGACGTCCGCCAGTGGAAAGGCGTACGTGGTCGTGACGATGGCCGCCGGGCGTGGGTACAGGGCGAGGCGGAAGCCGGTGACAATCGCGAACAGGCCGGGGCCGGCTCCGCGCGCCGCCCAGAACAGGTCGGAGTTCTCGTTCGCGTCGCAGGTGACGACCTCGCCGGCAGCGGTCACGGCCTCGATCTGCCGCACCCTCGCGCACGCCGGTCCCAGCGCGCCGGAATTCCAGCCGAGCCCGCCGCTGAGGAGATATCCACCGACGGCGACGGATCCGCAGTGCCCGGTGGGGAAGGCCAGGCCGTACCGGGAGAGTTCGGCTGCGAGTGTGCCGCCGGTGGCGGCGGGCTGGACGGTCGCTGTCGCGGAGTCCGGGTCGATATGGGTCCGGCCGAGCGCGGAGAGGTCGATGAGCATGCCGCCGTCGCGCAGTGGCGAGCCGCACCAGCTGTGCCCGCCCGACCGTACGGCGATGCGCAGACCCTCGGAGCGGGCCAGTGCGACGGCTTCCGGGACATCGCGTTCCGAGGCGACCCGGACGATCACATCCGGGAAGCGCGGGGGCTTGATCCCGTTCCACAGGATGCCCTGCCAGGCGCTCTCGTATCCGGGATCGCCCCGCCGGACGATGTCTCCCTCGATAGCCCGCGCCGGCGTCCGTCCGCCCATGATGACCCCATTGGTCGACTAGTCGTCAGTCCGTGGTCAGGCCGTGTCAGGCCGTGGTCAGGCCGAAAATCAAGAGGAAGACAGCCCAGCACAGCATCACGACCAGGGCGCCCGCCACATGCGTACGCGCGGAACGTGCCCGGTCGGGCAGCAGCCAGAACGCGAGGGCGCTGTTGACAAGCGGCATCAGCACCCAGGTCAGGATGGAGACGCTCAGCACATTGGAGATGAACAGGCTCAGATATCCGGGAATGCCCCAGTCGTCGAATACCTTTCCCACCGTCAGATTCAGGACCATCACGGTCGGATAGAGCGCCAGGACGACGGACATGGCCTGTTTCCAGTTGGACGGAATCCCTGCCTCGTCGCCCTCCCCGAAGCGGAACCAGCCGCTGAACGCCGACCCGATCTTGCGTACGTGGTACGCGGAGAAGTACTGGTTCCCCTCTTCCAGCAGCCTTTCGCGGTCGGCGGATGCGAGCCAGTCGTCGAGGTGGTCGCGGGTGTCGAAACGAAAAGCAACCACCCACTTGTCCTGGATACCCTCCACCGGCTCGAACAACTCGGTCCCCCTGAAACCGGGATGCTTTTCCTGCACCTTCAGGACTTTGTCCTGCCACCGCACGAAGTCGCGTTCTTTTCCCGGCAGCACGGAATGGGAGATGACCGCCGTGACAACTTCCTGCTCCTGAGGGGCGGGCGCTCCGCCGGCCAGTACTTCTTGCGTCGGGGCACCCTCGAACAGCAGGCGCGCCTCGTCCAGGAGGTCGCGGCGCGCACCGGAGTCCAGCCATGCGGTCAGCTGCTCGACATGGGCGAACCGGAAGACCACCACCCACTCGTTCTCCTCGGCGGAGTCCGGTGGATACAGTTCCGCGCCCTCAAAGCCGTCAAAGCCCTCGGCTACGTGGTTGGTCTTCTCCTGCCAGCGCTTATAGGCGTCAACCCGGCCCTCCCGGATTTTCTGGGAGGTCACCACGGTCGCCCCGTTGCCGCCCGGGACACGGCTTGCAGTAACACCCATACGGAGTAGCCTACTACGTAGGGGAGTTATCGGACAATTGGGGGATTCCACCTCAGTGAGCGATGAAGCGGAGGTTTGCCATGGGGCACAAGGAGTTTCTGACCGAGGCGGTACGACTGGCCACCGAATCCGTGGAAGAGGGATGGGGCGGCCCCTTTGGTGCGGTCATCACCCGTGACGGCGAGATCCTGGCCCGCGGGCAGAATCGCGTACTCCTCACCGGTGACCCCACCGCGCACGCCGAAGTGGAGACCATTCGCAAAGCGGTTCAGCGGCTCAACCCCGAGGCACCCTCCATAGCCCCGGAGCACCAGAACGAGAGCACGCTGGAATACGTGGACCGCCCGGAGGGATCCCCCGACCCGATACCGGAGCGGGCCCGGATGCTCAAAGGGTGCTCGATCTACATCAGCGGCGCCCCGTGCCCGATGTGCATGAGCGCCATCTACTGGTCGCGGATCGACAACGTCTATTTCAGCTGCGACTTGAAGGCCACGCGCGAGATCGGATTCGACGACGCCTTCCAGTACGAGGACTTCATGAAGCCCCTCGACGAGCGCAGGATCCAAATCGAGCAGATCCACCCCGAGTTGGGCGCGGCGGCGTACGAGGCGTGGAGCTCGAAGCCCGACCGGCACCCGTACTGAACCGCGGCACCGAACCTCAGCGGTAGCGGATCCCGGCGAACGGCCAGTCGGCGGTGAGCCAGGCGCTGACGCCTCGTGGAGCGGCTGGTCGAGACTCCCACGGTCGGCCCGTACCCACGAACGTACTGCTCGATACTCGACGTCCACGCGGCAAGGCCGGCCTCGTTGCGCTCGGGCCGCAGCGGTTCGAGACGGCACGGCCCGCAGTCGAGTTCGCGCGCCACCACGAATTCATCGGGCACGAGGCGAGTGTTCGGCATCTGTGCAGGCTGCCCGCCTACGCTCCCCGTCCATGAGCCGATCCCCCGCCTCGCCTGCCCCGCCTTCCGTTGTGCTCACGGCGTTCGGCGCAGCCGAAGCGCCTGCCCTTCTCCCCGGCGGCCAGGGTTCGGCCTGGCGCTCCGGCACGCTGGTGCTCAAGCCTGTTGCGACGGCGCCGGAGACCGCGTGGCGCGCGGGTGTGCTGCACCATCTGCCGGAGACCCCCGGCTTCCGGGTGGCCCGGCCGGTCCCGGCGGCCGACGGGTCCTGGGCGGCGCACGGCTGGGAGGCCTGGCGGCTGATCGGCGGATCCAGCGATCCACACCGCGCGGACGACGTCATCCGGACGGGCGAGGCATTCCACGCGGCACTGGCGGACCTGCCCCGGCCGCGGTTCCTCGGCGTACGCGACAACCCCTGGTCGCACGCCGACCGGCTGGCCTGGCAGGAGACCCGACAGGCCCCGGACTTCCCGCTGCTCGAACCACTGCTCGCCGCGCTGCGCCCCGTCTCGGCTCCTGCCCAGATCATCCACGGTGATCTGCTGGGCAATGTGGTCTTCGAGCCCGGCCTGCCGCCCGCGATCATCGACTGGCCGCCCTACTGGCGGCCCGCGGCCTGGGCTTCGGCGGTCGTCGCCGTCGACGCGCTGTGCTGGTACGAGGCCGGGCCCGGGCTGCTCGACCGGTGGGCGCATCTGCCCGACTGGCGTCAACTGCTCGTTCGCGCCCTGATCTTCCGTATCGCCGCCCACGCGACACTCGGCGGCGCGGAGGAGGACGCGTACCGCCCGGTCGTGGATCTCGTGCTCAACCGCGACTGACCGGTCGGGTCCGGGGACCGATCAACTTCCGGCGCGGTAGGGCCCGTTCGAACCCCCGGCGGCCGGGAGGTCCTGGTGATGCGGGCCACGGTCCATGTCCGGGGCAGCGGGCGATCGTCGCCGTCAGCCGTCGCGGCGACCGCAATGCCCCCGTGTGGGCCCGCTCGAGGAGTTCGCGCAGAGGCCGGCCGCAGGGTCGTGCCGCGCGCCGGGATGCGGCCGGTCACCGCCCGACGTCGTGGCTGACCGCGCCCCGCGCGAGCAGCAGCAGCGCGTCGACGAGGTCCTCGGCCGGCCCGCCCGTCGCCAGTCTGCGCAGTTGCAGGCCCATCACCAGCGCCACCGTGGTCGCGGCGAGACGCTCGGCGTCCGGGACCCCGAGGCCGGTGAGAATCTGCGCCGCCAGCCGGTCGTAGGCCGCGAACGCCTCGGCGGCCGCTTCCCGCAGCCGCTCGTCCCGGCCGGCCTCGACGTACAGCTCGAAGGGCGCGATGTGCTCGCTGTCGAAGGACGTGCCGCCCGCCACCTGCCCGGCCAGGGCGGCGGCACCCTCGATATCGACGCCGTCGCTCTGGCACTGGTCGGCGAGCTCGGTGAAGCGGCGGGTCTCCTCGCGCACGAAGTGCAGCAGGCTCTCGCGCAACAGCTCGTGCTGGGTCTCGAAGTGGTACGTGACCGAGCCGAGCGAGACGCCCGCCTCCTTGGCGATCCGCCGGTTGGTGACCGCCGCGACGCCGTCCTTGCCGATGATGTGCAGGACGGCGGTGATGATGCGCTGCCGGGTCGGGGCGGAGCGGGCGGGGTTGGACATGACGGTCATTGTTCCACCGGCACGCTCCCCCTGGTCACCGGGGCGGGCGGCCGCTTCTCGTGCCACCGCTGGTCCGCCTCGAGTTGGGCGGCGAGCGAGATCAGTCGCTCCTCGCTGTCGGCCGGCCCGAGCAACTGGGCGCCGACGGGCAGCCCGTCTGCGGTGAGGCCGGCCGGCACATTGACGCCGGGCCAGCCCAGTACGTTCCATGGCCAGGCGTACGGACACGCGGCCGCCATCGTCGAGTCGGTGCGCCAGGCGCCCATGTGGTCGAAGGTGCCGATGCGCGGCGGTGGCGCCGCGGTGGTCGGGGTGATCACGACGTCGTAGGTGTCGAAGATCGCGCCGATCCTCTGGTGCTGACGGGCCTCACGGGCGCGGGCGGCCCGCACCACACGGCCGCCGAGCCGCCGGCCGTTGCGCATGGCGCTGCGCGTGCGCGGGTCGAGGAGAGCGGGATCGGGGTGCAGGGCCGCGACTTCGGCGATCCCGGCGGTGGCGCGCGGCACGAAGGCGAGGCCGATCAGCCCGTAGCGCGGCCTGGCCTCCTCCACCTCGTGGCCGAGGCGGGCGAGGGCCTCGGCGAGTGCGGTGACGGCGCGGCGCACTTCGGGGTGGGGCATGGCGCGGGTGAGGGTCAGCGGTGGGCGCCAGGCGAGCGCGATGCGCAGCCGGCCCGGATCGCGGCGGGCGGCGGCGGAGGCGTCGATCGCGTCCGGCCGGTGGAGATCCTCGGGGTGCGGGCCCTGCACCACATCGAGGAGCAGGGCGGCGTCGGTGACGGTGCGGGCGAGCGGGCCGTTCACCGCGAGGCCCTGGAAGGCGTCGGCGTAGGGGTACAGGGAGACGCGACCGCGCTGTGGCTTGATGCCGACGAGATGGGACCAGGCCGCGGGGATGCGGACCGATCCGGCGCCGTCCGAGCCGAGCGCCGCGGGCACGAGCCCTGCGGCGACGGCGGCCGCGGAACCGCCGGAGGAGCCGCCCGGGGTGTGGTCGGTCGACCAGGGGTTCCGGGTCGCTCCGAAGGCGGGGCCCTCGGTGAACGGCCACTGGCCGAGTTCGCAGGAGTTGGTCTTGCCGACGATCACGGCGCCGGCCGCGCGGAGGCGCCGTACCGCTTCACCGTCCGTGGCGGCCGGGGCGAGTTCACCGTCGCAGCCGAAGAGCGTCGGCAATCCGGCCACGTCGGTGTCGTCCTTGACGGCGAGCGGCACGCCGAGGAGCGGCAGCCGCTCCCCCGCCGCCAGCCGCCGGTCGGCGTCACGGGCTTCGGCGAGCGCCTGTTCTCCGCGCACCCAGCGGAAGGCGTTGATGGTGCTCTGGCTGGCCTGGATGCGCTCGATCGCGCTGGTCACCAGCTCTTCGGACGTGGTCCGACCGTCCCTCAACATCCGTACGTGTTCTGCCAGTCCGGCGAATTCATCTGTGGACACGACCGCCCCGCCTCCCTATTGTTCGTTCGAACGAACAGAACTGGAGGGTAACCAGATGCGCATCACCGGAGCAACCGTTCTGCTGACCGGGGTCACCGGCGGTATCGGCGGCGCACTCGCCGCCGAACTCGCTGAAAAGGGTGCGAAGTTGGTGCTGACCGGGCGCCGGCCCGACGCGCTCGAACCGCTCGCTGACCGGTACGGGGCCCGCACGATCGTCGCCGACCTCGCGGACCCGGCGGATGTGGAACGGCTCGCCGCCGAGGCCGCCGGTACGGACATCCTGATCGCCAACGCCGCGCTCCCCTCCAGCGGCGACCTGCTGGACTACACACCCGAGCAGATCGACCGTGCCCTGGCGGTGAACCTCCGCGCCCCCGCGATGCTGGCCCGGCTGCTCGCCCCCGCCATGGTCGAGGCGCGACGGGGACATCTGGCGTTCGTCGGCTCGATGTCGGGCAAGACGGCGACGAAGTACTCCGCGCTGTACGACGCCACCAAGTTCGGCCTGCGCGGCTTCGCACTCTCGCTGCGCCAGGATCTGCACGACCATGGGGTCGGCGTATCGATCGTCCAGCCCGGGTTCGTGAGGGACGCGGGCATGTTCGCGGCGACCGGCGCGGAGGCCCCTGCGGGCCTGCGCACGGTCTCACCCCGGCAGGTCGTGGCGGGCGTCTTCCGCGCCATCGAACAGGACCGGGCCGAAGTGAACGTCGCCCCGGTCGAGATGAAGGTGCTCACCGCGATCGGCGGTCAGTTCCCTGGCTTCTCCGAGCGCGTCCAACGCCGCGCGAGCGGCGCGGACCGCACGGTCCGGGACATCGTTGCGGCGCAGCGCGGCAGCCGCTGAGGGGAAGCGAGAATCAGCCCCGCCGGCGATTGAGGCGCGGGGCTCGGGGCGGAGCCCCGACAAGGCCGCCCGGCCGCCGGGTTCGTCCTCAAACGCCAGACACGCCCGAATTCGCCGCGCGGCCCCGCTCCGGCAGCATCAGCGCCACATAGAGCACCAGCGACGCCGCCAGCCCCACCGCCCAGCCGTAGTTCGCGAGCGGCTTCAGGAAGGGGATCAGCCCGTCCTCGGGAAACGGCCCCTTGCCCTGCTCCGAGTGTGAACCGCCCACCGCCAGCAGCCCGCCGACCACGAACGCCGCGACTGCGCGCGGATTCCAGCCGGAGGTGTACCAGTAGCGGCTTCCCGGGGTGTAGAGGCCGGCAAGGTCGAGGACGGTGCGGCGGATCAGCCAGTAGTCGGCGATGAGGATGCCCGCGACCGTGCCGAGCAGTCCGCCCACCAGGCCGAGCCAGGTGAAGATATAGAGCTCGGGAGTCTCGGTCAGCTTCCATGGCATGATCAGTACGCCGACAACGCCCGTGATCAGCGCTCCCCTGCGGAAGTTGATCAGCTTCGGCGCCAGATTCGCCAGGTCGTAGGCGGGCGACACGACATTCGCCGCGATGTTCACCGAGATCGTCGCGATCAGCACCGTCACGAGCGCGAAGAGCAGTCCGAAGACATTGTCCGTCTTGGCTGCGAGTTCGACCGGATCCCAGATCGCCACCCCGTACACCGCCTGGGAGCCGGAGGTGACGAAGACCGACAGCAGGGCGAAGAGCGTCATCGTCGTCGGCAGACCCAGCGACTGCCCCCAGATCTGGGCGCGTTGGCCGGCTCCGAAGCGGGTGAAGTCGGGGATGTTCAGCGACAGCGTCGACCAGAAGGCGATCATCCCCATCAGCGACGGGAAGAAGACCGGCCAGAAGTCCGCGCCCCAGCCGAGCTTGGAGGGCTGGTCGAGCAGCGGCCCGAGGCCGCCCGCCTTCAGGGTGATCCACACCAGCAGCGCCAGCGCGCCGACGATGACGAAGGGCGCGGCCCAGTTCTCGAACCGTCGCAGCGTCTCCATCCCCCGGTAGATGATGGCGAGTTCGAGCACCCAGAAGAGCAGGAAGCAGACCCAGAGCGTCCACGGCTGCCCGCCGACTTCCGAGGCCTTGGCCCAGCCGCCGAAGATCTTGCCGAGCAGAATGAAGATGCCCTGCCCGCCGATCCAGGTCTGGATGCCGAACCAGGCGCAGGCCACCCCGGCCCGGATCAGCGCCGGCAGATTCGCGCCGCGCAGTCCGAAGGACGCCCGCGCGAGCACGGGAAAGGGAATGCCGTACTTGGGTCCCGCGTGCCCGGTGAGCAGCATCGGCCCCAGCACGATCAGATTGGCGAGGCTGATGGTGAACACCGCCTGCTTCCAGTCCATCCCCAGTGTGACCAGGCCCGAAGCAAGCAGCCAGGACGGGATGTTGTGGGCCATGCCGACCCACAGCGCGGCGAAGTTGTACGTCGTCCAGCGGCGCTTCGCGACCGGGACGGGCAGCAGATCGTCGTTGACGAAGCGATTGTCGGCGGGGACCTCGCCGGGCGCGAGTTCGACGCGTCCCGACATGTCCTGTATCGATTCCCCGGACGGGGAGGGCGGGACGGTCGCGGTCATGGCTGCTGGACCTTTCAGCGGTTGAGTGCCGGGATGATCTCGGAGCCGTACGCGTCGATGGTCGCTTCCTTCGCGTCGTGCATGTTGTAGACCGCGAACTGGTCGACGCCCAGCTCGCGCAGCGCCTTCAGCTTCTCGATATGCGCCTCTGCGGGTCCCAGCAGACAGAAGCGGTCGACGATCTCGTCCGGGACGAAGTCCGTGGACGGGTTCCCGGCGCGCCCGTGGTGGCTGTAGTCGTACCCCTCGCGTGCCTTGATGTACGCGGTGAGAGCCTCGGGCACCAGGTCGGAGTGCTCGCCGTAGCGGGAGACCAGGTCGGCGACGTGGTTGCCGACCATTCCGCCGAACCAGCGGCACTGTTCACGGGCGTGCGCGAGGTCGTCGCCGACGTACGCGGGCGCGGCGACGCAGATGGTGATGGAGTCGGGGTCACGTCCGGCGTCGGAGGCGGCGGTGCGTACGGCCGTGACCATCGACGCGGTCAGATACGGGTCGGCGAGCTGGAGGATGAACCCGTCGGCCTGCTGGCCCGCGAGGGCCAGCGCCTTGGGGCCGTACGCCGCCATCCACACCGGCAGCTTTCCGTCCCGCACCCATGGCAGCTGCAGTGGCTGGCCCTCGACGACGGCTTCCCGGCCCTCGGCCAGGTCGCGGATGACGCCGATCGCCTCGCCGAGCCTGGCCAGGGTGTTGGGTTTGCGTCCTGCGACACGCATCGCGGAGTCGCCGCGTCCGATACCGCACACGGTGCGGTTGCCGTACATGTCGTTCAGCGTCGCGAACGTGGAGGCGGTGACCTCCCAGGTCCTGGTGCCCGGATTGGTCACCATCGGTCCTACGGTGAGCGTCTCCGTGTGTTCGAGAATCTGGCTGTAGATGACGAAGGGCTCCTGCCAGAGCACCGCCGAGTCGAAGGTCCAGCCGTAGCGGAATCCGTTGCGTTCCGCGCGTCGCATCAGTCCGACGACGGCCGAGGCCGGCGGGTCGGTCTGCAGGACAAGTCCGAAGTCCATGGCCTGGCCGCTCCTAGATGAGTTCCTGGACAAGGTGCCTGGGTGCCTGGGTGAGTGAGGTGGCTACATGAGGTACTGGCAGGTGCCGCGCGGGGTGTACTGGCCGTGTCCCGCCCGTCCGGTGAACTCCCGCCCGTCGATGACCACTTCGCCGCGCGACAGCACGGTCTCCACCTGGCCGGTGATCCGCTTGCCCTCGTACGCGGAGTAGTCGACGTTCATGTGGTGGGTCTCGGCCGAGAGGGTCTGTTCGGCGTGCGGGTCGTAGATGACGACGTCGGCGTCGGCACCGGGGGCGATGGTGCCCTTCTTCGGATAGATGCCGAACATCCGGGCCGGCGTCGCGCAGGCGATCTCGATCCAGCGGCGACGGGTGAGGTGTCCGTCGACGACCGCCTGGTGGAGCAGATCCATCCGGTTCTCCACGCCGGGCAGCCCGTTGGGAATCTTGGAGAAATCGCCGCGGCCCAGTTCCTTCTGGCCCACGAAGCAGAAGGGGCAGTGGTCGGTGGAGACGACCTGGAGGTCATTGGTCCGCAGCCCGCGCCAGAGCGCGGCCTGGTGCTCGCGCGGCCGCAGCGGCGTGGAGCAGACGTACTTCGCGCCCTCGAAGTCGGGCTCGGCAAGGTTGTCCGTGGACAGGAAGAGGTACTGCGGACAGGTCTCGCCGAAGACGTTGAGTCCCTTGTCGCGGGCGGCCACCAGCTCGGCGACGGCTTCCTCGGCCGACACGTGGACGACGTACAGCGGAGCTCCGGCGACCCGCGCCAGCTGGATGGCGCGGTGCGTGGCCTCGGCCTCCAGCAGGGCCTTGCGCACCTCGCCGTGGTAGCGCGGATCGGTGCGGCCCTCGGCCAGCGCCTGCTCCACCAGGACGTCGATGGCGATGCCGTTCTCGGCGTGCATCATGATCAGCCCGCCGTTGGTGGCGGAGCGCTGCATGGCGCGCAGGATCTGGCCGTCGTCGCTGTAGAAGACGCCGGGGTAGGCCATGAAGAGCTTGAAGGAGGTGATGCCCTCCTCCACCAGCTTGTCCATCTCCTTCAGCGACGACTCATTGACGTCGGAGAGGATCATGTGGAAGCCGTAGTCGACGGCGCACTTGCCGTCGGCCTTGGCGTACCAGGCGTCCAGGCCTTCGCGGAGGGCGTGCCCGACCGACTGGACGGCGAAGTCGATGATGGTGGTGGTGCCACCCCAGGCGGCGGCCCGCGTCCCGGTCTCGAAGGAGTCGGAGGCGAAGGTCCCGCCGAAGGGCAGTTCCATATGGGTGTGGGCGTCGACGCCGCCCGGGATGACGTACTTGTTCGTCGCGTCGATGGTGCGATCGGCGGTCCATGCCTCGGACACCGCTGAGCCGTGGGCGGCAAGCGCCGCGATTCGGCCGTCGTCGATCAGTACGTCCGCATGGATCTCGTCCGCTGCGGTGATGACCAGACCGCCGCGGATCAGGGTGCGGGTGCTGCTCATGCTGGTGCGCTCCCTCTCGTACGCTGAACTGGAGGCTGAAGTGAAGGCCGAGGTGGGCAGAACTAGACGCTGTGCAGGGCCCGTTCAAGGATCGAGGCGCCCTCTTCCGCCTCCGCGACGGTCAGCGACAGCGGTGGGGCGATCCGCAGGACGCTGGTGTTGTGGCCGCCGCCCTTGCCGATCAGCAGCCCGCCCTCGCGGGCGGCCTCCAGGACGGCCGAAGCCGCCTCGGGGTTCGCCTCGTCCGTGCCGGGCTTGACCAGCTCGATGCCGATCATCAGGCCGCGGCCGCGCACTTCCCGTACGGCCGGAGCACTCGCTCCGATGGCCCGCAGCCGCTCGATCAGCAGACCGCCGACACGGCGGGCGTTGCCCTGGAGATCGTGCTCCAGCAGATACGAGAGGTTGGCGGCGCCCGCCGCCATGGTGATCGGGGAGCCGCCGAAGGTCGAAATCGAGTTGGCGTCCACGGAGTTCATGATCTCGGCGCGGGCTACGACACCGCCGATGGACATGCCGTTCCCGATGCCCTTGGCGAAAGTGAGCATGTCGGGCGGGCCGTTCTCGGCGTGCGCCTGCCAGCCCCAGAAGTGTTCGCCCGTGCGACCCCAGCCGGTCTGCACCTCGTCGGAGATCCACAGGATGCCGTGCCGGTCGAGGACCTCGCGGAAAGCCGCGTAGAGACCGTCGGGCGGCGAGGTGAAACCGCCGACGCCCTGGATGGGCTCGGCGATCAGCGCGGCGACATCGCGGGTTTGCCCGAGCAGATCCTCGAGGTCGGCGACGCATTCCTCGATGAACTGCGCGTCGGACAACCTGGCGTAGGGGCCGCGGGTGCGGACGCCGCCGTGCACGTACAGCGTCTGCAGCGGGGAGAGGCTGGTGGGCGACCAGCTGCGGTTGCCGGTGATGGAGACCGCGGAGAAGGACCGGCCGTGGTAGCTGTTGCGCATGGCCAGAATCTGGTTGGAGCGGCGGTATCCGGTCGCGAGCAACAGGGCTGTGTCATTGGCCTCGGTGCCCGAGGTGGTGAAGAAGACCCGCGCGTCGGGGATGCCGGAGAGGGTCGCGACCCGCTCGGCGAGCTCGACCATCGGACGGTTGAGGTAGAGCGTGGAGGAGTGGATGATCCGCCCGGCCTGCTCGCTCACCGCCTTGGTGACCTCGGGGAGAGCGTGCGCGGTCATGGTGGTGAGGATGCCGCCGAAGAAGTCGAGGTAGCGCTTGCCGTTCGCGTCCCAGACATGGCGGCCCTCGCCGTGCGAGATCTCGATCGGCTGCTGGTAGTAGAGAGCGACCCAGTCGGGGATGACGGCCTTGTGGCGGTCGTGCAGGCTGGTCACGGCTGCACCAGTCCTTCGTACGCGTCGGGGCGGCGGTCCCGGTAGAACGCCCACTGCTGTCGTACGACGTCGATCAGGTCGAAGTCGAGGTCCCGGACGAGCAGCTCCTCCTCCTTGTCGCTGGCGGCCTCACCGACGAACTGGCCGCGCGGGTCGACGAAGTAGCTGGTGCCGTAGAAGTCGTTGTCGCCGTACTCTTCCTGGCCGACGCGGTTGATGGCGGCGATGTAGTACTCGTTGGCGACGGCGGACGCGGGTTGCTCCAGCTGCCAGAGGTATGCGGAGAGCCCGCGTGAGGTGGCGGATGGGTTGTAGACCAACTGGGCGCCGTTCAGCCCCAGTTGACGCCAGCCCTCCGGGAAGTGCCGGTCGTAGCAGATGTACACCCCGACCCTGCCGACCGCCGTGTCGAAGACCGGCCAGCCCAGATTCCCCGGCTTGAAGTAGTACTTCTCCCAGAAGCCCTTGACCTGCGGAATGTGGTGCTTGCGGTACTTGCCGAGGTAGGAGCCGTCGGCGTCGATCACGGCGGCGGTGTTGTAGTAGAAGCCGGCGCCCTCGATCTCGAAGACCGGGACCACGATCACCATGCCGGTCTCGCGGGCGAGTTCCTGCATCCGGCGGACGGTCGGGCCGTCCGGGACGGGCTCGGCCCACCGGTAGTGCTCCGGCTCCTGGACCTGACAGAAGTACGGCGCGTTGAACACCTCTTGGAAACCGATGACCTTGGCGCCCCGGCGGGCCGCCTCGCGGGCGTGTTCCTCATGTTTCGCAATCATGGATTCGGTGTCGCCGGTCCAGGTCGCCTGGACCAGTGCGGCGCGTACGACATTGGCCATGAGTTGCTCCTTCGACGGCGCGTCAGAGAGCTTCTACGCACG
This sequence comes from Streptomyces sp. NBC_01750, assembly GCF_035918095.1. Taxonomy (NCBI): domain Bacteria; kingdom Bacillati; phylum Actinomycetota; class Actinomycetes; order Kitasatosporales; family Streptomycetaceae; genus Streptomyces; species Streptomyces sp. NBC_01750. The sequence continues at coordinate 7,236,952 of NZ_CP109137.1, read as the reverse complement.
TAGATGCGGTGCGTAGGAGGAGAACGTAAGCCCCGTCACACGGCGGGGCAAGACCATCGTCGTTAACCCGCAGAGTCGATCTTGTTTCACACCCGAGCGGTCCACACCGAACCGCTTCAGCCGCCGAGATGCCCCGCTACGCGCAGCGCGTGGACGAGATCGCGCTCGTGCGCCGCGGACTGGGCACGTGCGACGTCGAGCAGCCGCGGCACAAGACGGCGCGGATCCCGTTCGGCGATTCTGGCCGTGTCCTCGGCGGTGTGCACCTGTACGTAGGCGGTCAGTAAAGCCCTCGCCTCCGGATTCCGGCTCTCCTCCTCGAGGGCGAGTACGGCGGCTGCTATGTCGTCCGCGGGGCGGGCCACGCCCTGGCGCAGCAGTTGCCGGCTGTCCTCGGTCCGGCCGGCGGCGGCGAGCGCTCCGGCTGCGGAGGCGAGCCGCAGGGCGGGCTGCGAGGCGACCTCCCACAGCAGGGTGGCCCAGTCGGCGTCGAGGCCGGCGCGGTGCAGTTCGGCCGCGAGAGAGGGCAGCCAGGGGGCGGGCCGGGCGGCAGCCTCGCAGATCATGACGTGCGCCTCACCGCTGCGCCCCTCCGCCCGGAGCCGGCCGAGCGCGGCGACGGTCTCCCGCGCGGCCCTGCTCGCGCCCTCCGGGGCGGCGGGGGCGGCGGGCGTTTCCTGACCGGGTGCGGCGCCGCCGTATCTGGCACCGCGCGGGACGTCGCCGGTCGCGGGCAGCACGGGCACGGCGGCGATCTCCTCCCCGCTGCCTTCGACGCCGGCGAACCGGGCGCCGCCACGGGGCCGCCGCTTTTTGGCGGCACGGGCCTCGGAGCGGGCGGGTGGGGCGACCGGCGGGACGGGCTGTGCCACGGGGCGGGCGGGGCCGGTGCCGCCGGAGGCGGTGGGACCGGGCTCCGCCGGGTGTCCGGGCCCGGCCGCAGCGGGTTCCGGCCGGAACCAGTCCGCGGTGGGACCGGGCAGCGACGGTCTGCCCGGCGGGCGGCGAGTGGCGTCGCTGTCCGGACGGGGGTACGCGTCGTACGCCGGTTCCGCGCCCGGCCGTTCCCGGAGGGCGTCCCAGCCGTCGGCGACGGCTGCCTGCGCCTGGCCCGCAGTGGGCTCGTACCGCTGGGTGAAGCCGGACCAGTCGTCCGCCTCCCGGCCGTGCTCCGGTCTGTCGCCCTGACCGTACGGCCCGCTCGGTCCGTCCGCCGGGCGCGCGTGTCCACCGAACACCGAGGAGGATCCGGGACCCTCGGCGGCCTCGGAGCCCCACCGGGGCGGGCCGTCCGCGGATGCGGTGTGCGCGTACCCCTCCGGCGCGGGAGGTCCTGCCCCGTCCGCACCGGGCCCGTCGGGTACCACCGCGAGCCGGCCCCGCAGCTCGCTCAACCGGGCGGTCGCCCTCGCATGGTCGTCACGTGTCCAGGCCAGCTCGTTGGCGAGTTGCTCCGACGCCGGTGTGCCCTCCGGTTCCCCGGCCAGACGGCTCAGCAGCTCATCCGCCCGGCCGGTCGCGTACACCTGCTCGCGGCGCATCAGGTCCAGCCGTTCCTCCAACGCCTCGCGCCCGCCCGGCAGCCGGTCGTGCGCCGCCGCCGAGGCCGTATGGAGCCGTCTCGCACGTACGGATTCGGCCTCGGCGAACTGCGCCCCGCGTCCCGTCGCGAGGTCCTGGAGCAGCGACTCCACCACGTCCCAGGGCGGGATCTCGCTGCCGTCCAGGCAGGCTCGCATCCCATCCGGATCACGCTGGCAGAAAATCCCGTACCAGCCGTCACCCGGGTCGAGCAGCGCGGTCAGATCTCTCAAATACCGCGCGAACATCCCGGCCGCTACCGGAAGTTGATGCACCGTCATCGCCGCCCCTGCGCCACCGCCCGGAAACATCCGGTCCGGAGGCATTCGACCGCAGGCGTGTTACGGGGCTGCTACGGACAGTTTTCAGATAGTTACAGCGATGCCGGTGTGCGGCCGCTTCCCTCGTCGCACGATCGTCGCGGGCCAGTCGACCAGCCAGAACTGCCAGGTGTACTTGCGGGCGAGGAGTTTGCGGACTGCACCCATCCCGACCTCGTCCAACAGCCGCGCCGTGCCTTCCGCGCCGGGTGCGCCGTCCACGATCCGGCCGCGTACGTCGCAGACCGTGACGACGACGCGACTGTTGTTGCGCAGGCGCTTGACCTTCCAGGAGTCGGAGCGGGTCCAGAAAAAGATCTCACCGCCGTCCACCGCGAACCACACGGGCGTGGCGACGCCCGTCCCGTCCTTGCGGAACGTGGTCACACTGATGTACTTGGCGTCGGCGAAGTCCTCAGGAGTCACAGCGCGAGACTACGCCGTGCCGGGTCCGAGGCGTGGGTCGGAGTAGCCGGAGGCCTCGGGGAGATCACCGGTCCCGGCCGGACGAACAACGCCCGTCCGTCTCGTCCGCTCCGCCCATCGGGCCGTTCCCCCTCAGCGCCGCTCGGACACGTCCGTCCGTCTCGACCAGGGCAATTGTCCGGCGTGGGGTGGGCGACCCGGCGGCAGGCGCGAGCGGATGCGGGCCACTTTGCCGCCGACGGCCCGCAGGACCGGCTCGGGCGGCGACTTGAGCGGCATCGAGAGTTTCAGGCGGCGGGCGCCGGCGCGCAGCTCACGACCAGCTCGTCCATGGACAGGCCGAGAACCGCGGCGAGCGCGGCAACGGTGAAGAAGGCGGGGGTCGGGGCGCGGCCCGTCTCGATCTTGCGCAGAGTCTCGGCGGAGAGCCTGGCGGCCGCGGCCACTTCCACCATGCTGCGGTCACCGCGCGCCGTGCGCAGCAACCGGCCGAGGCGTTCGCCGCGTTCACGCTCTTCGGGAGTGAGAGGAGTGCGCACCATGCCGTTATTCTAATGCCGGTATTAAAATACCGGAAGGGCCGGTATAGTAATTGGTATGGTGGAGATCAAAACCGATACTTCGATCGAAGCGATGCGCGAGGCGGGCCGCATCGTGGCGCAGGCACTCACGGCGGTCCGGGAGGCGGCGGGGGTCGGCGTCAGCCTCCGCGACCTCGACCGGGCCGCCCGTGCGGTCCTCAGCGAGACCGGCGCAGGATCGCCCTTCCTCGACTACCGCCCGGAGTGGGCACCCACGCCCTTCCCCGCCGTCATCTGCGCCTCCGTCAACGACGCGATCGTGCACGGCATCCCCGACGACTACCGGCTGCGCGACGGCGACCTGGTGAGCATCGACTGCGGGGCGATCCGGGGCGGATGGGTGGGCGACGCGGCCGTCAGCTTCACCGTCGGCCGCGCCCGCGCCGAGGACACCAAACTGATCCGTACCGCCGAGAAGGCGCTGAAGGCGGGCATTGCGGCGGCCGTCGTAGGCAACCGCATCGGCGACATCGCCCATGCCGTCGGCCGGGTATGCCGGAAGGCGGGATACGGAATCCCGGACGGCTTCGGCGGCCACGGTGTGGGCCGCCATATGCACGAGGACCCTGGCGTCCCCAACGAGGGGCGCCCGGGCCGGGGAATGCCCCTGCGGCACGGCATGGTGCTGGCGATCGAACCGATGGTGATCGGCGGCGGCACCGACGACCACTACACGGCACACGACGGCTGGACGGTGCGTACCGCCGACGGCAGCCGCGCCTCCCACGCGGAGCACACGGTGGCGATCACGGACGACGGCCCGCGCATCCTGACCGCCCTCTAGCTGTATTGCCCATGACGTTGTCGGCAGCGGCCGGTCGAGTCACCTGGGCTACGGGTGCGTTCGGCTGGTCGTGTCGACAGTGTGTGCTGGCAGCGACCGTCAGCGTCGGGTGTGTTCGGTGTTTCCGTCGCTGCGGCGTGGTGTCGCTGCCCAGGATGGGAGCCAGGCTGTCTCGGGGAGCGGTGCCAGGCTTCCGAAGTGGTTGATGACTGCCCGGAGTCCTGGGTGTGGATTCGCTCGGGGGAAGATGAGCGAGAGCGGGTACGCGAGCGTCGGATTCACGATCGGGATGCGGCGTAGGTCGTGGTTCGTCGGCCAGATGTACCGGTCGCGCGAGCCTACGAGGGTTGCCACGTCTGCGGAGTCCGCGAGGATGTCGAGGAGTACCTCGTTGCCGAAGTTCGGGCCCGCGGCGTCAATGCGGAGGTCGAAGTCGGTGGCGAGCTGATCGTAGAACTCTGCCCATTCGCTTCGCGGCGCGATACCCGGCACCCAGATCCGGTGCCGGCGCAGCTGGGACGGTGTCAGTGTTCGTGCGGAGGCGAGCGGGTGCCTCGGGCCGACGAGGAGTTCCAGCGGGGAGTCGAACGCGTGGATCATCTGCACGTCGCGCGGCAGTGTGGCCGGGTCGGTGACCGAGCGGAACGAGGCGTCGATATCGCCTGCTTGGACGGCGGTGACCGCCACGCGCGGGTCGTTGACCCTGAGGGTCACCACGTCGAGGTCGGTTTCGGGATGCGACCGCCAGTAGTCGTGCAGGACGACGGCCTGCGCGGAGCGCAGGCCGAGAACGTCGATCCGAAGGGCCCGTGAGCCCGGTCTGATCGCGGTGATGGCGCGATCGACACCCGTGATGATGTTCCGGGCGTGCGGGAGGAAAGCCTGGCCGTCGAGTGTCAGCTCGACCCCTCGGGCGGTGCGGGTGAACAACCGGACGTCGAGTGCGCGCTCGAGGGTTGCGATCCGCTTCGACACGGCCTGTTGCGTTACGCCGAGCTCGTCGGCCGCGTGTTGCAGCTGTCCGAGCTCGGCCGCGCGAACGAACGATCGCACCGCCTCGGTATCCATTGATCCAGCTTACGTGTGCCCAACTGATGGTTGTGGCTCGCCCGGGAGTCGGTTGTTTGATCCCGCGACGGTGCGGCCGGTGTGATTCAGAGACCCGAACATCGGTTGTCGCGAGGGAGTCGCATGCGCGTGCAGTTGGGGCGCAGTTTCGGCTGGCTGTGGTCGGCCTGCGCCGTCAGTACATACGGTACGTGGATTGCCTTCGGCGCGTTCCCGCTGATCGCGGTTCGAGTGCTGCACTCGTCGGCATTCGCCGTGTCGCTCCTGGAGGCGGCCGGGCTTGCCGTCGCGGCGATTGTTGCCTTCTCGCTCGGGCCGTGGGTTGAGCACCGGGCCAAGCGTCCGGTGATGATCGCGATGGATCTGATCCGGTTCGTCGCGATGGCAAGTGTCCCGCTCGCGTACGTCCTCGGCTTGCTTTCATACGGCCAACTGCTGGTCGTCTCGGTCATCTCCGGGACCGCGAGCATCGCCTTCACTGCCGCATCCGGCGCGTATCTGAAGTATCTCGTCCGTAGCGATCACCTCCTTGTGGCGAACGGGAGATTCGAGGGCACGAGCTGGGTGGCGACCGCGGCGGGCCCGCCCCTCGGTGGTGCACTCATAGGGTTGCTCGGCCCGGTCATCACTGTCATGGCCGACGCCCTCAGCTACCTGCTGTCCGCGTTCGGGGTCCTCCGCATCCGCGGAGGCGACGTCGCGGCACCCCGCGACCGGGCCACCAGGTTGCGCGGAGCCGGCCTTCTCGGCGGTTGGCGGTTCATCCTCCGCGACCGCGCACTAAGGCGCCTGTTCCTCAACTCAATCCTGGTCGGCGGCCTCATCATGGCCACCGTCCCGCTCCTGTCCGTCCTCCTGCTGGGCCAGTACCACTTCCCGGCCTGGCAATACGGTCTTGCCTTCGGCATCCCGGCACTCGGCGGCTTCGTGGGCGCCCGCCTCTCCGCGCGCCTCGTGACCCGCTACGGCCGGCACCGCGTCATGATCGTCTCCGGCCGGCTGCGATCGCTCTTCCCAGTCGGTCTCACGTTCGTCCATCCTGGCATCCCCGGACTCCTCACCGTGATCATCGTCGAGGGCCTGCTGATCACCTGCATGGGCATCTTCAATCCGATCTGCGCAACAGAACGCCTGCAACGGACTCCCGCGGATCACACCGCCCAAATCCTCAGTACATGGAGTGCCATCAGCAAACTCCTACAAGCTGCCCTGATGGTGATCTGGGGCATTCTCGCCACACTCACCAGCCCGCTCGCCGCGATCACCATGTCCGGCGCTCTCCTGCTCGCCACCCCGCTCTTGCTGCCCAAACGGATACATCTGTCCGCCCCTGAGCCCGCCGCGCCGGCCGAAGACGTCCGGGTCGCATGACTCACCGCAACGCCCCGCTCACCCCCGAAGGTCGCCACCGGCTCATCGAGCGCTGTCGCACCGCCCGTCCGCGCGAGGATCACGCGGCGGACGGCCACCGGCTTCCACAAGGAGCGGTACGGGAAACGCAGCGCCTAGTTGTCCTGCAGGAACTTCTTGGCGAGCGAGTCACCGAGGCTCACCGCGGCACCGTGACTCTCGATCGGAGAGACCTTGGAGTTCTTGAACAGGATGTACGTGACACCGGACTCGGCGCCGCCCGTCTCCGGGTCCGGGTCGATGCCCAGCGCCTTCGCGGTGGCGTAGGAGGCCTCGCCGATTATCTTGTTGGGGCCGGTGTCCCCGACGACGGCGTACTCCACTTTGTTGCCGTAGATGACGGCGACGACGCCGCCGCCCTTGATCCCGGCGCTCGAGTAGTTCCAGATGCCGCTGCTGCTCGGCACGACGACATACGGCAGCTTCTCGGCGTTCAGCGGTTTGCCGTCGGACTGATGGAAGGCCGTGTCGTCCTGGAACCAGGGGTCGGTGTCGGCATTGCACTTGCTGGTGACCTGGCCGTCGCAGTCGACGTCCATGTCGGCCTTCCAGAAGACGGCTCCGTTCTTCCCGCAGACCGGAATGCTCGCCGAAGTCTCGCTGTCCGACCGGTACTTGCCGTTGGAGATCTGCGAACAGTCCTTCACCTTGGCCAGCAGGTCGGCCGCGCTGACCGAACCTTCCTTGACGCCGGCAGCCTTCGGAGCGGCGGCATGGTGCGCCGGGTCGGCCGTGGCAGGCAGCGTCGCGCTCGCGAGCAGGGCTACGCCGGAGACAGCGGCCAGCGCGAGAGTACGTGTGCGCATGGGGGGTGGCCTTTCTGTTAGGAAAGTTTCCTTACCTGTTCGCGACCAAATGTGATCCCTTTGCATGACCGCGTCAACCCCTGGGGCGCCTCGCCGAACAAACAGCACAACGCCCGCGACCCGACCGGCTGTTGAGTCCGGGGGTCGCGGGCGTTCGCCTTTCGGTCAGCCGTTCAGTCAGCCGCCGGACTGAGTACCGCTCGGGTGGACGACCATCGCGGAGCCACCGCCCCGCCGCACCTTCTCGGCAGCCGCGAGCCACCGCCCGTCGGGCAGCCGCTCGATGCCCGTCGCCGCGCCGATCTCCGGGTTCTGCCGGAAGGCATGGCCGATCGCCTCCAGCTCGGCGCGGAGCGGGCTGTTCCACAACGCCGGTTCGAGCTCCGTGGTCGCCTGGTTGCGCTGGCTGGCGCGTGGCGCCGCGATCGCGTCGACCAGCGGCAGCCCCCGGTCCAGACGGCCCGTGAGCGTCTGCAGCACCGTGGTGATGATCGTCGCGCCGCCCGGCGAGCCCACCGCAAGCACCGGACGGCCGTGGTCGAGCACGATCGTCGGGGAGATGGACGACCGCGGACGCTTGCCCGGGCCTGGCAGATTCGGGTCGTGGACGGCCGGATCGGCAGGAGCGAAGGAGAAGTCGGTGAGCTCGTTGTTGAGCAGGAAGCCGCGCCCGGGCACGGTGATTCCGCTGCCACCGGTCGACTCGATCGTCAGGGTGTACGCGACGACATTGCCCCACTTGTCGGCGGCGGTCAGATGGGTGGTGTTCTCGCCCTCGTACGTGGTGGGGGCTGCCGTCCCCGACGTCCCGCACGCCGCGGGCCTGCGGGGGTCACCGGGAGCCAGCGGACTGGTGAGCACCGCGTTGTCCTTGATCAGGCATCCGCGCGAGTCCGCGAAACGCTGCGACAGCAGCTCCTTCGTCGGCACGTCCTCGAAGGCCGGGTCGCCGACCCATCGCCCGCGATCCGCGAACGCGATCCGGCTCGCCTCGATGAAGCGGTGCAGATACTGCGCCTGCGTGGCCTTCGAAAGGTCGGTCCGCTCCAGGATGTTGAGCGCCTCGCCGACGCTCGTACCGCCCGACGAGGCCGGCGCCATGCCGTACACATCAAGACCCCGGTAGCCGACCTTGGTCGGGGTCCGCCGCTCCGTCTCGTACGACCGCAGGTCCTCCGTCGTCAGATCGCCGGACCGCACGACCCGCGCCGCGCCCGCGGCCACCGGAGGCTTGCGCACCGTACGGACGATGTCCTTGGCCAGCTCACCGCGGTAGAGCGTACTGACGCCCTTGCGCCCCAGCTCCTCGTACGTACGCGCAAGATCCGGGTTCTTGAAGACCGAGCCGACCACCGGCAGTTGCCCGCCCGGCAGGAAGAGCTTCGCCGTGTCCGGGAAGTCCGCGAAGCGCGCCTGGTTGGCCTCGGTCTGCGAGCGGAAGGTGGCGTCGACGGTGAAGCCGTCCTTCGCCAGCCGCTCGGCGGGCCGCAGCAGTTGCCGCAGCGGCCTGCTGCCCCAGGCGTCCAGCGCGGTGTCCCAGGTCGCCGGGGTGCCCGGCGTGCCGACGCCGCGACCGCTCGTCATGCCCTCCTCGAACGGGATCGGCTTGCCGTTCTCGAGGAAGAGAGAGGCATCCGCGGACCGGGGCGCGGTCTCGCGGCCGTCGACAGTGTGGACCGTACGGGTTTTGGCGTCGTAGTAGACGAAGAATCCGCCTCCCCCGATGCCCGCGGAGTACGGCTCCGTGACGCCGAGGGCGGCCGCGGTGGCCACTGCGGCGTCCACGGCGTTGCCGCCGCGCCGCAGCACCTCTATGCCGGCGGCCGAGGCGTCCGCGTCGACGCTCGCGACGGCCCCGCCGTAGCCGGCCGCCACGGGTGTCTTGACCGGTGGCGTGACCGGCGGGGAGTGGCTCGGCGGTGCCGCGGCACCGATCGAGACCACGGCCGCGGCAACGGCGAGAATCGACACATTCCGTGCGGCAGAGCGACGCATCCGTACCTCCAGTCAATGCAACTCCGCGCAGCGTAACTTCACCGTGACCGCCCCGTCAGGCCCGCCTCGAACATTGGTCCGCAAGACCGCTAACATGCCCGCCCATGAATGACGACGTACGCAACATCGTGCTGGGCGTGGTGGCCGCCGGGGTCAGCGCCACACTCGGCTGGCTCGCCCGCACGTACCTCTGGCGGCGAAGACTCCACCGCAAGCAGTCCTTCTTCGGGCTGCCGGGGAACTCCGAATCCCTTCTCGTCGTCAACCGCGAGGCCGGCCGCGACGGCTCCGTGCACCGCTTCGACGTCTTCGCGCTGCTCGAGCTCTCCGCGCTGATCAAGGACTGCGGTTCACACGCCCAGATCGTCTGGCACGACACAGCCCAGCAGGGCTTCGGCGAGCGTACGGAATTCTGTGTGGGCGGCCCGTTCTCCAATCGCCGGATGGCCGCGCATCTGCAGTCGCTGCTCCCCGGCGTGAAGATCAACACGGACCCTGAGCCGGGCCCCGACCAGGGCGCCTTCCAGATCGGTTCGGAGCGCTACCGCATGGAGCCGGGCGTCGCCGAGTACGTCATGCTGGCGCGCCTCACGGCGGGGCAGGACGCGCGGCCGGTCTTTCTCTTCTGCGGCCAGCGCGCCATCACCAACCAGGCGGCCACCCGCTATCTGGCCCGCAACCACGAGAAACTCGCCCGCAAGCACGGCGGCAACTCCTTCTGCCTCCTGCTCAAGGTCGTCAACTCGCAGGCGTACGGCCCCGATGTGGTGGAGCTGGTCGCCGATGTGACCCGGATGGCTCAGGCGCCCGCTCCGGCCACGCGCAGCTCCCACCGTGCCGCGAGCTAGGAGTAACACCCAGGCACTCCGTCGCCCTCGAGGCGGCAGTCCCCAAGGATCTTCCACCTCTTCAACCGGGCGACGGCGCCTGACCTGCCGGCCTCGAAGTCGCGCGCTCAGGCCTCGGTCAGCGGCAGCGACTTGATGCCATTGATGAAGTTGGACACCAGCCGGCGCGGCGGGCTCGCGGTCGTCAGCGGCGGCAGCACATCCAGTGCCTCCTCGTGCAGGACGCGCAGCTGGAGCCGGGCGAAGTGGGCGCCGAGACAGATGTGCGGGCCGTCGCCGAAAGACACGTGAGGATTAGGCGAGCGGGAGAGATCGAGGCCGTGCGGGGCCTCGAAGACACGCTCGTCGTAGTTGGCGGAGGCGTGGAAGACGACCACCTTGTCGCCCTTGCGAATCCGCTGCCCGGCGAGCCGGGTGTCCCGGTCGGCGGTGCGGCGGAAGCTGAGGACCGGCGGGTGGCGGCGCAGCAGTTCCTCAACGGCGCTGTCCGGAGCCACCTCTCCGGCCCGCAGCCTGCGCTGCTCGTCCGGGTGCTCGGCCAGCGTCAGGAAGCCACCGGGAGCGGCACTGCGAACGGTGTCGTTGCCCGCGATCGTGAGCAGGAAGAAGAACATCTCCAGCTCGGCGCCGGAGAGTTCCGACTGCGCGAGCGAGGTCATGACGTCGTCGGCGGGCCTGCGTCTTTTGTAGGCGGCGAGTTGCTGCGCGTAGGCGAACATCTCCTGGAGCATGGCGGGTGAGCGCGGATTGACGGGCCTGCCGTCGGGTCCGAGCACCGGCGGCTCGTCCGGGTCCTGGTAGGCGATGACGCGCTCGGTCCACTTCAGCAGCAGCCCCCGGTCGCTCTCCGGGACGCCCAGCAGATCGGAGAGGTTGAGCAGGGCGTAGTCGTCGGTGACGGCACTGACCAGGTCGAAGACCGGCCCCATGTCCCGTGCCGCGGCCAGCAGTTGGCGCGCGCGAGCCCTGGCCGCCGTGGTGAAGCGGTCGATGCGTCCCGGGGTGAAGGCGCGGCTCACCAGTCGCCGCAGCCTCCCGTGGTCCGACGGGGTCTCCCCCGCGAAGCGGGGCGAAGGGTCCTGGTTGAGCATCATGCGTCGGATGAACGGCAGATCGGCCGGGTCGGGGTCACGGATCTGGGTGGCGCCGAGGTGGGACGAGAAGGTCCCTGCGTCTTTGAGGACCCGCACGACGTCCGCGTGGCGGGTGACCGCCCAGAAGCCGGATCCCGCGGGCCAGCCGAGGACTTCGTACTCCTCCTGCCGGGCCACGGGGTGGTGGTCGCGCAGCTCGCGGAAGGCGTCGTGGGGCAGTCCGGTGGCGTAGATCCGCGGATCGAAGACATCCGGCACGCTCTGATCGGGCCTTGTCATGCAGGCATTGTCATACGCCCCGTACGCGGCCGTCCGCCCGAAGGAAGTCTCTGCGGTACGGATGAAATGGGACCACGGCTTCTCTCGATCGCACCGGAAGAGGCCCGCACCACCACGGTCGGTGTCAACTGCAGGGCCGGGCAAGGGCAGAGAGGGGCTTGTGGAAATCTACCGGCGCGAATCGTCCGTCACCCTGAGCCCCACCGGCGCATACCGCCTGATGGCGTCGAGCAGTTCGGCCGGATCCAGCTCGAATACCTGTGTCTCGAAGCAGAGCCCCTGGCCGCTCGCCGCACTGTCCGGGGCGGGAGCGAGCCTGCGGTACGCGGCCCGCAGCCGACAGGTCCGCGGCAGTTTCCCGACCGGTGCGCGACAGCCGACGATGACGTACTGCGGCAGTGCGGTCACCCGCGAAATACCGGACCAGGGCACGGTTCTGGCCGGCCAGACCGGCAGCCGCACGGTCAGCCCGGCCGCGTCGGCACTGACCCGCAGCGGCCGCACCAGATGGCCCACGCAGCTGACCGCGAGGACGGCGATCGGCACTCCGATCACCGCCATGGCGACGCCGCCTGCTGTGCCATTGGGGCCGTCGACGATGGCCCCGGCGGCGATGCCCCAGACGACTGCGAGCACGAGCGCCGCGACGGGCACCCACTCGACCTGCCGTCGCAGCCGGAGGGTCATCAGCACCGGCGGCGGAGTGCCGCCCTCTGGATTCTCCACACGGAGAGCTTGGGACGTCCGCCACGGGAACACCAGAGGTCGGCTGCATTCCGGTCCTGGCCGCCGCTGCCGGGCGGCCGGCGCGGCAGCCCGAGAGGACGATCACCGGGGTCGAGTCAGGAAGGTACCCCGGGTCCAGGTCGGCCTGTCGAGATCGCCGGCGACCACGCCGAGGGCACGCGGGCGCTCGACAACGGCCCACGGCGACGGGAGGGGCGCGTTCCGCCGCGGCCGGACCCACTCCCACTGACGGGACGTCAACAATCGTTACTCATGCGTAACTTACCGAGCAGTTACCTCAAGTAAGCCTCCACGGTTACCGTCGGGTCACTTTGCATTGACACGAGTGAGGAGTGACCCGTGGGACAGTCGCGCAAGGCTCTGCGCACGACCGCGATCGGTACGGTCTCCGTGGCGCTTCTCGCCGGACCGGCCGTAGGTGCGGCCGCCGGAGTGGCACCCGCCGCCCGGACGGCCGGTGTCCAGGCCCGATCCGCCGGCCCGGACGTACGGTTCGTCGACATCGCGGGGGATGGCGGCACCACGCTCAAGGCCAATGTTGTTACGCCCGCCGGCGCGGACGGCACACGGGAGTACCCCGTGATCGTGCTGCCCACGAGCTGGGGCCTGCCCCAGATCGAATACCTCGCCCAGGCCAGGCAGCTCGCCGACTCGGGCTATGTCGTGGTGACGTACAACGTCCGCGGCTTCTGGCAGTCCGGCGGCACGATCGAGGTGGCGGGGCCGTCCGACATCGCCGACGCCTCCAAGGTGATCGACTGGGCGCTCGCGAACACCCCCGCCGACCCCGGCAGGATCGGCATGGCCGGCGTCTCGTACGGCGCGGGCATCTGTCTGCTGGCCGCCGGCCACGACAAGCGGATCAAGGCGGTCGCGGCGCTCAGCGGCTGGGCCGACCTCGTCGAGTCCATCTACAGCAGCCGCACCCAGCATCAGCAGGCCACGGCGCTGCTCGCCGGGGCGGGGTATGTCACCGGCCGGCCGAGCGAGGAGTTCCGGCGGATCACGGCGGACTTCTTCTCCTCCGATCTCACCAAGGAGCAGGGGTTGATCGCCTGGGGGAAGAAGCGATCCCCCAGCACCTACGTGGACCGGATCAACGCCAATGGCGCCGCCATCATGCTCGGCAACGCCTGGGGCGACACGATCTTCCCGCCCAACCAGTACGCGGACTTCTACGAGAAGCTCACCGGCCCCAAGCGCCTTGAGTTCCGCCCCGGCGACCACGCCACGGCCGAGGGAACCGGACTGTTCGGGCTGCCCAACGACACCTGGACCAGCGCCCACCGGTGGATGGACCACTACCTCAAGGGCGTCGACAACGGCGTGGAGCGCGAGCAGCCGGTCCGCCTCAAGTCCCGTTCCACCGGCGCGTACGAGAGCTATCCGGACTGGAAGTCGGTGGCGGCGACGGAGCGGAAGATCAACCTGGACGGCACCAAGAAGATCTTCGCCAACATCGACTCGGGCGCCGACGGCGGGGTCATCTTCCTCTCCAGCATCCTGGACCAGTTCGCCAAGTTGCCCCCGATGGCGTGGATCCCGCTGCTGCCGCGCGCCTTCGCCGCCGTCTGGCAGTCGGAGCGGTACGGCTCCGAGCAGCAGGTGCGCGGCACAACGAAGCTGCACACCACGGTCACCAGTACCAAGGAGAGCGGCACCCTCGTCGCGTATCTCTACGACGTGGGCCCGCTCGGCCTCGGCAAGCTGGTCAGCAACGCGCCGTACACCTTCCACGGCGAGACACCCGGAAAGCCGTTCACCGTCGACCTGGAGTTGTTCTCCACCGCCTACGACGTACCGGCCGGCCATCGTCTCGCCGTGGTCGTCGACACCGTCGACCCGCTCTACATCGAGCACAACCCGTCCGGCGCGCAGCTGACCTTCTCCTCGTCCGCAGCCGACCCGTCATATCTGTCGGTCCCGCTGCACGAGAAGTGATCACCGGCTGCTGCCGGGCGGGCCATTGCCCCTGAGCTACTGCACTCCCGGCAGCAGCGTCCCTGGTTCGGCCGAGGCGACATCCGCGGCCTCCGTCTTCGGATTGCGCCGCTGCCACCCGGCCATCCAGTTGGCGAACCAGGAGAGCAGCATGCACATCCCGATGTAGATAGGCGAGATCACCATCACCACAGGGATGAACGGCAAATCGTAGTCGAGATTCGAGGCGATGAGCTTGCCCGCGTGAAGGAACTCCTCATAGGTGATCAAATAGCCGAGCGAGGTGTCCTTCAGTGCTACCACCAGTTGACTGATGATCGTCGGCAGCATCGCGCGAACCGCCTGGGGCACCAGGACGTATGACATGACCTGGGACTTGCGCATGCCGAGGGTGTAAGCGGCCTCCCGCTGTCCGCGCTCGACCGAGTTGACGCCCGCCCGGAACACCTCGGCGAGCACCGAGCCGTTGTAGAGCGTCAGTCCGGCCACCAGCGCGGGCAGCGGCTGCACCTTCAGCGCCACGAAGATGAAGAAGATCATCACCAGTACGGGCATGGCGCGGAAGAACTCCACCACCACAGTGGCGACCCAGCGCACCGGCCGGTGGTCGGAGAGCCGGCCGGCGGCGAGGAGCCCGCCCAGGGCGAGCGAGAACACCGCGGCATAGGCGAAGGCTTTGAGGGTGTTGCCGAGGCCCCGCAGCAGCAGCTCCTGAATGCCCTTGTACTCGAACGGAGTCCACTTGGTGGCGGTGAACTGTCCCGTGTCGAACAGCAGATAGAGGATCCAGCCGAACAGGGCCATGATCACGGCGGTCGAGATGATGCCGTAAGTGAGGTGTCGCTTACGGGTGTTGGGACCCGGGATGTCATAGAGGGCGGTGGAATCGGTCATCGGGCGACTCCATAGCGCTTCTCCAGCACGTGGAACAGCGCACTGATGGTCAAGGTGATGATCAGGTAGCCGACGGCGATCCAGACGAAGGTCCAGATGATGTTGTAGCCGAGCTCGCTGAGGGGTTTGTAGGTGCCCAGCAGTTCGGTGACGCTGAACGCGCCGGCGATCGCGGAATTCTTGGCCAGCGCGATGAGTGTGGAGCCGATCGGCGGGATGACGCTCCGGAATGCCTGTGGCAGGACAACGTTGTTGAGGGTCTGGCCGAAGTTCATACCGAGGCTGCGCGCCGCCTCGCCCTGCCCTTTGTGCACGGTGTTGATCCCGGCGCGCAGCGCCTCGCAGATGAACGCGGAGGTGTAACAGCCCAGCGCGATCACCGCGAAGAGCTGGAAGGGCAGGACAAGTCCGAAGCGCGGCAGGCCGAGCAGGACGGCGAAGAAGAGCAGTGTCAGCGGGGTGTTGCGCAGCACGGTCACCCACACCGTGCCCAGCACCCGCAGGGAGCGCACGGGGGCCACCCGGAAGGAGGCCATGACGAAGCCGAGGACCAGGGCGAGCAGCGAGGCGTAGATCGTGAGCTGGACGGTGCCGAAGAAGCCCTCGGCGTACAGGGAGAAGTTGTCGATCAGTACGTACACGATGTCCTCAGCTCGCCGGGTAGCGGTCGATCGGTGGCGGCTGTGGGGCCGGCACCCCGGAGAGGCCGAGTGTCGCGTCGTAGGCCTTCTTCCAGTTCCCGTTCTTCTCGTTGGCCTCGAGGGCGTCGTCGATGGCGAAGCGCAGGGCGTTGTCGCTGCGCGGAACGCCGATTCCGTACGGCTCCTCCGAGAAGGGCTTGCCGACCACCTTGAGCTCGTCGGGCACCTTGGCCGCGTAGCCGGTGAGGATGGCGTCGTCGGTGGTGACGGCGTCGACCTGGTAGGTCAGCAGATTGTCCACGCAGACGGAGTAGGCGTCGTAGGCGACGAGGTCGGCCTTCGGGTAGTCGGCCTCGATCCGCTGGTACGGCGTCGATCCGGCGGCCGAGCAGACGCGCTTGCCGGCCAGGTCCTGGGGGCCTTTGATGTCGTTCTCGTCGGACCGTACGAGGAGCGACTGGCCGGCCAGGTAGTAGGGGCCTGCGAAGCCGACGAGCTTCTTGCGGTTGTCGTTGATGGTGTAGGTGCCGACGTAGTAGTCGATCTGCCCGTTCTGCAGCGCGGTTTCGCGGTTCGCCGAGGCGATCGTCTTGAACACGATGGCGTTCGGATCGAAACCGATCGAGGCGGCGACCATTTTGGCGATCTCGATGTCGAACCCGGTGTAGCGCCCGCTCGCCGGGTCCTTCTCACCCAGGTAGGGCTGGTCCTCCTTGGCGCCCACAACGAGATGGCCGCGCTTCTTGGCCTTGTTCCAGGTCGGCGAGCCGGGCAGCTTGAAGCCGGTGGCGACGGTGTACTGCGGCAGCCGGTCGGTCCGCGGGCCCTTGGCGGGCGGGCTGCCCTCCTTTCCGCAGGCCGCGGTGGCGGCGACGGCCAGTACGAGTGCCGTCGCCACGAGAGCACGTCTCATACGTCCGTTACGCGTCATGAGTCCTGCACCCCCGGTCAGTGCTTGAGGATCTTGGAGAGAAAGTCCTTGGCGCGGCCGCTCTCGGGGTTGGTGAAGAAGTCCTCCGGACTGCGGTCCTCGACGACGCGGCCGTCCGCCATGAAGACGACGCGATTCGCGGCGGAGCGGGCGAAGCCCATCTCGTGGGTGACGACGACCATGGTCATTCCCTCGCGGGCGAGCTGCTGCATGACCTCCAGCACCTCGTTGATCATTTCCGGGTCGAGGGCCGAGGTCGGCTCGTCGAAGAGCATGACCTTGGGGTCCATGGCGAGCGCGCGGGCGATGGCCACGCGCTGCTGCTGGCCTCCGGAGAGCTGAGCCGGGTACTTCTCGGCCTGGTCGGCGAGGCCTACGCGTTCCAGGAGTTCGCGGGAGCGCCTGTCCGCCTCGTCCTTCTTGCGGCGGCGGACCTTGACGGGCGCGAGCGAGACATTCTCCAGCACCGTCTTGTGGGCGAAGAGGTTGAAGGACTGGAAGACCATGCCGACGTCGGCGCGGAGCCTGGCGAGCGCGCGGCCCTCATCGGGCAGCGGCTGTCCGTCGATGGTGATGTGACCCGACTCGATCGTCTCGAGCCGGTTGACCGTACGGCAGAGCGTCGATTTGCCGGAACCGGAGGGGCCGATGACCACAACAACCTCACCGCGTCCGACGGTGAGACTGATGTCCTGGAGAACGTGCAACTGTCCGTAGTGCTTGTTGACGTTACGCAGCTCGATCAACGGATCGACGGCCATACGCAGCCCCACCCACTCTCAGCTGTGTCGAGGTCAGCGCAAACTATCCAGCCCGATAAGAGACTTCGCACTCGACACGCATAAATAGGGCATAAGCCGTATTAATCACGGCTGCGCATGATCGTCGCCGGATCGGCGAGCCCCGCGCGACGTCAGGCTTCGGCCGCTTCGGCGTAGACCTGGGAGAGCTCGGGCGCTCCGTTGACCGCCCAGTCAAGACCCGCTTCCACCACGCCGATCTCACGGCCGGAGACGAGCCGCACCACTGGATGGCCGGCCGGCCAGATGTGCCACGTCGCGCCGGGGACCGTACGGACGATCACGGTGCCGAGGTAGAGACCCGCGTCGTTACCCAGCCAGGGCAGTTCCTCCGGGTCGTCGCGCCAGCGTGGCGGCAACTGGTCGAGGGCGGTCAACGAGGCCGGGGAGTCGTCCAGTTCGAGCCCGGCCTGCCCTGCTCGGACACGCAGCAGCTCACACTCGGAGAGCAGCTCGGCGATGGCCGCCGCTCTCTCCGGGTCGTTCTCGGCTCCGGCGGTGAGCGCCTTCTCCTCCAGGTCACCGCCGTGCCGCTTGAGCCAGTTGTCCAAGAAAGGGATGTTCATACCACTCAGCCTCGCATCCCCGCCGCCGTACGCACCACAGGGCGCGCGTCAACCTCCGTCAGATGTCCAGATCGACAACAACAGGTGCGTGATCCGAGGCGCCCTTGCCCTTGCGCTCCTCGCGGTCGACATAGCTGTCCTTGACCGCTTTGGTGAAGGCTTCGTTGCCGTAGACCAGGTCGATGCGCATGCCCTTGTTCTTGGGGAAGCACAGCTGGCGGTAGTCCCAGTAGGTGTAGGGGCGGTCGTACTTCAGCGGGCGGGGCATCACATCGGACAGCCCCGCCTCGCGCAGCCCGGTGAGCGCCGCACGCTCGGCCGGGGTGACATGCGTGGCGCCCTCGAAGAGCGCCGGATCCCAGACGTCCTCGTCGGTCGGTGCGATATTGAAGTCGCCGAGGACGGCGAACGGGCGCCCGCCCGCCGCGTCCTCGGCGACCGAGGCCTTCAGCGCCTCCAGCCAGCGCAGCTTGTACGCGTAGTGATCGTGGGCGACCTCGCGGCCGTTGGGCACATAGACCGACTGGACGCGGACTCCGTCGCAGGTCGCGGAGATCGCCCGCGGCTCCTGCACGCCCTCGTAGTCCGGTCCGCCGGGCAGGCCCCTGACGACCTCGTCCAGGCCGGCCCGGGAGACCACCGCCACGCCGTTCCACCTGCCGTTGGCGTTGACCGCGGACTCGTAGCCGAGCTCTCGCAGCTCCTCGACGGGGAACTGCGCCTCGGTGCACTTGGTCTCCTGGATGCACAGCACGTCCGTGCCGCTGCTCTCCAGCCAGGCCAGCAGCCGGGGCAGCCGAGCGGTGATCGAGTTGACGTTCCAGGTGGCGATGCGCATGTCCGACAGCCTATCCGGGGGGTATGACAGCCGGCGGCGCGGCGTTCAGGGGTGACAGTCAGGGGGTTGCAGTCAGGGGTGCGGCCCTCACAGATCGGTCGCCTCGCCCGGGGTCAGCCGGCCGTGTTCCGCGCCGCCCAGGGAGCCGATCTGACTGTCGTAGATGGGCCGCGCCAGATCGGTGAGCAGGGCGTCGTGGATGTCGATGGCGCGTCGCGGCTTCACCTCACGTACGTAGTCGATGACCTCGGAGATCTTGTTCCACGGGGCCTGCACCGGGATCATCAGTGTCTCGACCGGATGGTCCGGGACGGTGAGGGCGTCACCGGGGTGGAAGACCGAACCGTCGACCAGATAGCCGACATTGGTGATCCTCGGAATGTCGGGGTGGATCACGGCGTGCAGCTCGCCGTGGACCTGTACGTCGAAGCCGGCCGCGCTGAAGGTGTCGCCGTGGCCGACCGTGTGGACGCGGCCCGGGAAGGCCGCCGAGATCTTCTCGGCGACGCTCCGCAAGGTCCAGATCCCGGCTGCCGGGTTCGCCTCGAGGGCGGCGCGCAGCCGGTCCTCGTTGAAGTGGTCGAGGTGCTCGTGGGTGACCAGGATGACGTCCGCGCCGACGGCCGCGTCCTGTTCGCTGAAGGTGCCCGGATCGATGACGAGCGTCTGCCCGTCCTTCTCGAGCCGGATGCAGGCATGCGTCTTCTTCGTGAGCCTCATGCACCCATCCTGCTACGCCTTGGGGGTGGTCTCCTCCTGGATGACGGCCTGCGCCACCTTGAAGGCGGAATTCGCCGCGGGGACGCCGCAGTACACGGCCGCGTGGATCAGGACTTCCCGGATCTCGGCCGGGGTCAGTCCGTTGCGCAGCGCGGCGCGGGTGTGGAAGGCCAGCTCGTCCAGGTGTCCGCCCGCGACCAGTGCGGTCAGCGTCACCACGCTGCGGGTGCGTCTGTCCAGGCCTTCGCGGGTCCAGACCTCGCCCCAGGCATAGCGGGTGATCAGCTCCTGGAAGTCGCCGGTGAAGTCGTCGGCCGCGGCCGTCGCCCGGTCCACATGCGCGTCGCCGAGAACCTCGCGGCGCACCTTCATCCCGGCGATGTACGGATCGGGGCGCCCCGTCCGCACGGCCTGGGGCTGCTCGGGCGAGGCCGCGGCGATCTCGGCGACGGGTGCCACGGGTGCGGAGACCGCGGGCACGACCGGCGGCACCGGAATGGCCGACAGCGTGTCCTGCCACGCCGTGGAGAAGTGGCGTTCGAGCAGATCGGTGACCGCGGCGGGCTGCTCGACGGGGGCGAGGTGGGAGGCTCCCGGGACCAGCGCGAGCCGGGCGTCCGGAATCCCGGCGACCAGCGTGCGGGCCTCGGCGGGCCCGGTGACCTGGTCCTCGGAGCCGACCAGGACCAGCGTGGGGACTCCGACCAGACCGAGTTCGCCGCGGACGTCGAAGGCCGCGAGCGCCTCGCAGGCGGCGATATAGCAGCCGGGGTCGGTGGTGCGGACCATCTGCACGGCCCACTCGACGATCGCGGGCTGGGCGGAGGCGAAGCCCTGGGTGAACCAGCGCTCGGGCGCGGTGCGCGCCACCGGGTCGAGGCCGTTGGTGCGGACGATCACGCCACGCTGGCGGAACTCGTCGGCGGTGCCGAACCGGGGCGACGCGGCGACCAGCGCGAGGGATGCCACCCGATGCGGGTGGCGCAGTGCCAGTTCGATGCCGATCGCGCCACCGACGGAGCAGCCCGCGTAACCGAAGCGCTGGATGCCCAGCTCGTCGAGCGTCGCGAGCAGCCGGTCGGCGAGCTCGGCGACGGAGGTGGCGGGATGGGCGGGCGCGCCGCCGTGGCCGGGCAGATCGAAGCGGAACACCCGCCACCGGCTGGAGAGGTCGGCTATCTGCCGGTCCCACATGTGCCAGGTGGTGCCCAGAGAGGGGCCGAGGATGAGCACGGGGGCGTCGTCGGGACCGTCGATCCGGTACTGCAGGGTCTTCGGGGGCGTCTGCGTCTCACTCACCCTCTCCACGCTATCCAGTAATGGTTCGTCGTGCGGTCAGGGGGTCGCTGTCGATACGACGTACACCTTGGGGCGGGCCGTATCGGTCAGGTCGACGGTGATGTCCTGGGTGGGCCGCGGGTCCTTCTGCGGGTGGCTGGTGCCCACCCAGTCGGCGTGCCCGGCGCTGAAGTCCCAACCGGCCGTCTCGGCGTCGCGCGCGCTGATGGTGACCGCGCCCGCGTGGAGCTTGGCGCGGCTCGTCCCGACGCCCTCCAGGAACAGGTCGAGCCCGGCGGAGGTGGTGCGGAACTGCGCGAACAGCCGGCTGGTCTTCCAGTTGCTCGTCTCGTAGTAGGCCACGTCCGTGGACTTCGGCGGGATCGGCACCTCGAAGACGCGGCGCTTCGTCTGGGAGGGCCAGGTCTCCCGCAGGCTGGTGGCCGAGGACTCGGCCTCCTTGTCCCGGCCGCTGTCGCGGCTCTGCTCGGCGGAGATCACCAGATAGCCGGCCGGGACGCCGACGAGCAGCACGATGATGATCGCCGTCAGCCAGCGGCGACGGAGCCTGTGGCGCCGGTCCTCGGGAGGGTGGGCGTTCTCGTCCGGAGACGTGGACTGTCGGGGCACGGTCATGGCTACGGTTCCTGGGTGGGGCGGGTGGTGCTGGAGTTACGGATGGCCTGCGCATAGCGCTCGTACCGCTCATGGCGCTCCACACGGCGCCGGTTGGCCCGGCGGAAGCGGCGCGCCACGAGCCGCGCGAGGTCGGCCGCGCCGACCATACCCGCCTCGGGGCCGAGCTGGGCTTTGGCGATTCGGGCCTCCGGGCGGTAGCCGCGGCCGGTGAGATTCCGGCGGAAGGCGTCGCGGGCGGGCCCGATGAGCAGGTCGTCGGCGGCGCTGACACCGCCTCCGATGACGAAGCAGGAGGGGTCGAGTGCGGCGGCGAGATTGGCGATGCCGACGCCGAGCCACTGCCCGATGTCCTGGAAGAGCTCGATGCACATGGCATCGCCCTCGCGGGCGAGTTCGGTGATGAGCGGGCCTGTGATCTCGTGAATGTTGCCGCCGACGCGCTCGATGAGACTGTGCGCGACCGGGGAGTCGGCGGCGGCCAGCTCGCGGGCCTCCCTCACCAGCGCGTTGCCGGAGCTGTACTGCTCCCAGCAGCCGCGGTTGCCGCAGGGGCAGCGGTGTCCGCCGGGCACGACCTGCATATGACCGAACTCACCCGCGACTCCGTACTTGCCGCGCTTGACCTGGCCGTCCTCGAGGATCGCGCCGCCGATGCCGGTACCGAGGGTGATCATCACCAGATGGTCCTCGCCACGGCCCGCGCCGAAGCGCCACTCCGCCCAGGCGGCGGTGTTGGCGTCGTTGTCGACCAGTACGGGCACGGCGAGCCGGGCCGCGACGGCGTCACGCAGGGGCTCGTTGCGCCAGGCCAGATGGGGCGCGAATAGGACTTTGGAGCGGTCGGCGTCGACCCAGCCGGCCGCGCCGATACCCACGGCGTGCACATCGTGACGGTCGGAGAGATCGAGTACCAGCTCGCAGATGGTGTCCTCGACAACCTTGGGGCTCTTGGACTTGTCCGGCGTCTCGGTGCGGATCTTCTCCAGGATGACCCCGTCGGCGTCGACGACACCCGCCATCACCTTCGTACCGCCGATGTCGATGCCGACCGTGGGAACGCGGGGCGCGGTGAGATGAGAGCGCCGCTCGCGGGTGCCGACGGTCTTCAGGACGGTGGCGCGGGCGGAGCCTCGGTGGGCGAAGTCGCGGTACGTGCTCATGTCCCTGCGGAGTGTCGGGGGCCGGGTGGTGTCACGGCCCGGGGTGGGCGGCGCCCACCGGGCCCGATTCTGCCATCCGGCGGGTCGGGGTGCGGCTCCGGTTAGGTGGCCGCGGAGCGGGGCGAGTCCCGCTACCCGCCCCTTCCCGAACCGGGGACAAGCCCGCGGACCTCCGGATACATCCTTCCAGCGTGTCCTCAATCGCCGGTCAGGGTCGATTTCTCGAGACCCCCGGCGATCGAGGAGCGGGGCCCGGGACGGAGCCCCGAAAACCAGCCTCGCCGGCGTTCGAGGCGCGGGACTCGCGGGCCGCGCCCCACGGACAGGGGTGAGATGGGGAGCGGGCCTGCCGCGGGCACTACGCGGTGGGGGGCTCGTCCTTCACCGGATGGCCGCCGAGGTGGGTGGGTGTCGGCGCCCGCTCCAGCTCATGGCGGAGGTCCTCGAGCTCGCTGCCGCCCGCCATCTGCCGGGTGAGCTCGTCGAGGGTGACCGAGTCCTTGGTGTGGGCTGCGGACATGGTGCCGCGCTTGAGCAGTACGAAGCGGTCGCCGACCAGATAGGCATGGTGCGGGTTGTGGGTGATCAGCACGACGCCCAGACCGGCGTCGCGTGCCGCCGCCACATACTTCAGTACGACGCCGGACTGCTTGACGCCGAGCGCGGCGGTCGGCTCGTCCAGGACCAGGACCTTCGCGCCGAAGTAGACAGCCCGGGCGATCGCCACGCACTGGCGCTCACCGCCGGAGAGCGTCCCGATGGGCTGGTCGACATCGCGCAGGTCGATGCCCATGCGCAGCAGCTCGGAGCGGGTCGTCTCACGCATCAGCTCGACGTCGAGACGCTTGAAGGGGCCCGCGCCCTTGGTCGGCTCGGAGCCGAGGAAGAAGTTCCGCCAGACCGGCATCAGCGGTACGACGGCGAGGTCCTGGTAGACCGTGGCGATGCCACGGTCGAGGGCTTCGCGCGGGCTGGCCAGGCTCGCCTGCTCCCCCTCGATCAGGAAGGTGCCCGCGTCGTGCCGGTGCAGACCCGCGATGATCTTGATCAGGGTGGACTTGCCGGCGCCGTTGTCGCCGAGCACACAGGAGATCTCCCCGGCGTGGACCTCGAGCGAGACGCCTTCCAGCGCACGGATATTGCCGTAGTACTTACTGACGTTGTCGAGCTCGACGAGGGCCGTCATTTGCTTGCCTCCGCACGCTTGCGGACCCATGCGTTGAGCAGGGTGGCCAGAAGGAGCATCGCTCCGAGGAAGAACTTGAACCAGTCCGGGTTCCACTCCGCGTACACGATGCCCTTGCTGGTCATGCCGAAGATGAACGCGCCGACCGCGGAGCCGATCGCCGAGCCGTAGCCGCCGGTGATCAGACAGCCTCCGATGACGGCCGCAATGATGTACGTCAGCTCATTGCCGACGCCCTCGCCGGACTGCACCACATCGAACGAGAAGAGGAGATGCTGGCCGGAGACCCAGGCGGCGAAGGCGACGCCCATATAGAGGCCGATCTTGGTCCGGTTGACCGGGACACCGACCGCGCGGGCCGCGTCGGCACCGCCGCCGACCGCGAAGACCCAGTTGCCGAAGCGGGTACGCAGCAGGATCCAGGTGGCCAGCGCCACCAGCACGAACCACCACAGGATGGTCACCTTCAGCGTGACGTCACCGAGGGTGAGCTGTGAGGCGAAGAGCTTCTTGGCCGACTCGAAGCCCTCCATGTCGGCGATGGACTTCGTCGAGACCGTGCCGCTGATCAGCTTGGTGAAGCCGAGGTTGAGGCCGGTCAGCATCAGGAACGTACCGAGCGTGATGATGAAGCTGGGCAGTTTCGTACGGGTCAGCATGAAGCCGTTGAAGACCCCGACGGCGAGCGTGACGAGCAGTGAGACGAATACGCCGACCCAGACGTTCGCCGTCATCTGGTAGCTGAACATCGAGGAGACCAGCGCGGAGCTGGTCACCAGGACGCCGGCCGAGAGATCGAACTCGCCGCCGATCATCAGCAGCGCGACCGGTACGGCCATGATGCCGAGGGTCGAGGCCGCGTACAGCACGGTGGAGAGGCTGGACGCCCGCAGGAACGAGTCGGCGACGAACGAGAAGAAGATGAAGACCGCCACGGCGCCGACGACCGAGCCCAGCTCGGGCCGGCCCAGCAGCTTGCGCAGCGGCGAGGTGCGCAGCAGCCGCTCGTCGGTCTTGTCCGGTGTCCTGTCCGGTGTGGCAGTTGGTGCGGTAGCGCTCATCGGGTCCCCCGCTCCGTGTATTCCTGAAGCTCGGCGGCGTCGTTCTTGGTGATGATCTGCGGTCCGGTGAGGACGGGCCGCCCGCCCCCCAGGACATCGGCGTTGTACTTGTAGAGCCACAGCAGATCCACGGCCTCGTACCCCTGGAGGTACGGCTGCTGGTCGACGGCGAAGCCGAGCGTGCCGGCCGTCAGAGCGGTGGCGACCTTGGCGTTGAGGTCGAAGGTGTCGACCTCGGCCTTGCTCTCCGCGGTCTTCCTGGCCTGGACGGCGGCATCCGCGAACGGCGCGCCGAGGGTGACGACGGAGTCGATGGAGGGGTCCGCCTGGAGCTTCGCCTCGATGGACGCCTGGACGTCGGGCATGTTGGTGCCGTCGACGTACAGGTTCTGGAGCCGGCCGCCGAAGGCCTTCTTCGCTCCGGCGCAGCGCTGCTCATGGCCGACATTGCCCTGTTCGTGCAGCACGCACAGGGCCTTCTTCTTGCCGCGCTTGTCGAGCTCGTCGCCGACGGCCTCGCCGGCGATCGTCTCGTCCTGGCCGATATGGGTGAGTGCGCCGTACGCCTTGGACTGTTCGGAGCCCGAGTTGACGGTGATCACCGGGATGCCGGCCTTCTCGGCCTTGACGATGACGTCCTTCATCGCGTCGGGCTTGGCGAGCGAGACGATCAGGCCGTCGACCTTCTTGTCGATGGCCGCCTGGACGAGCTGGGCCTGCTGCTGGCCCTCGTCGTTGTGCGAGTAGAGGAAGTTGATGTTGTCCTTGACGGCGGCCTGCTCGGCGCCGTTCTGGACGATGTCCCAGAAGGTGTCGCCGTCACCGGAGTGGGTCACCATGGCGAAGGTCCAGCGAGGGGTGGTCACCGCGGACTTGCCGGCGGCGGCCTGTGCCTTGCGGGCGTCCTCCGCACGCTTGCCGCCGGTGCTGCTGCATCCCGCGAGGGAGGCTCCGAGTACCGCCGCCAGCACCGCGCCGAGCGCGCGTACCCCTGTCCTTGCCCTAGCCACGACGCCGTGCCCTTCTTGCCGTACTCGCTGTGATTCTCGGTGCGGCCGGGCGGCGTGATGACGCGCCCCGGCCGCCCAAGTATGTGTCACAGCAGGTCGGAGGGTGGGCATCGGGTATGCCGGGTAGGTCATCGGGTGCCGTCGGCGGTCAGCTTCTCCAGGGCCGGCACGTCCTTCTCGGTGACGAGGGCGGGACCGGTGAGGATCGGCTTGCCGCCGCCGATCACATTGCCGTTGGTCTTGTTGAGCCACAGTTCGTCGATGGCGAGGTAGCCCTGGAGGTAGGGCTGCTGGTCGACGGCGAAGCCGATCTGCTTGGCCTTGAGCTGCTTGACCACTTCGGCGTTGAGGTCAAAGGTGTTGACCTCGGCGCTGGAGCCCGCGCCCTCCTTGGCCTTCACGGATGCGGCGGCGAACGGAGCGCCGAGCGTGACGACCGCGTCGATGCCCTTGGCACTCTGCAGCTTCGCCTCGATGGAGGAGGTGGAGGCGGGCATATTGGTGCCTTCGACGTTGAGGTTCTCGACGGTGCCCTTGAAGGTCTTCTTCACTCCTGCGCAGCGGGCCTCGAGCGAGACATTTCCCTGCTCGTGGATGACGCAGATCGCCTTCTTCTTGCCGCGCTTGTTGAGCTCCTCGCCGACGGCCTCGCCGGCCACGGACTCGTCCTGGCCGATGTGGCTGAGCGCGCCGATCTCCTTGGAGAACTCGGCGCCGGAGTTGATCGTGACGACGGGTATGCCTGCCGCGACGGCCTTCTTGACGACCTCCTTGACCGCCTCCGGCTTGGCGAGGGTGACGACGATGCCGTCGACCTTCTGGTCGATGTAGGTCTGGACGAGCTGGGCCTGCTCCTTGCCCTCCTTGTTGGCGGCGTAGAGGAACTCGACGTTGTCCTTGCGGGCCGCGACCTTGGCGCCGCTCTGGACGATGTCCCAGAAGGTGTCGCCCTCGCCGGAGTGGGTCACCATGGCGATCTTGAGCCGGCCGGTGGTGGCGGGCTCGCCGCCTCCGCCGCCCTTGGAGGGGCTGTCCTTCGCCTCTTTGCCGCCGGAGCTGCTGCATCCTGCGACGACGACCAGGGCACACGTGGCGAGCAGGGCTGCTGCCGTGCGGGTGGTACGCATGGTGGGTCCGCCTTATCTCCCGGCCGCCCGGTTGCGGCTGGGTGAGTTTTTACGGCGGTCCCGCGACCCCGTCAAGACTTTGTCCGAACATTCTTACGGGAATGACATTCTTACGTGACCGAATAGTGCGGGTGGGCCGGGTCACCGCCGGGCACGGAAACCGGTCGGCGGAGTCGCCGTCGGCGGGGTCACGGCAGGGACCGGGTCACGGCCGGACGAGCAGCTGGAACTCGAAGGCGTAGCGCGAGGCGCGGTAGATGTGCGAGCCGAACTCGACCGCGCGGCCGGTGTCGTCGAAGGTCGTCCGTTCCATGGTCAGCAGCGGAGCGCCGGTCTCCTCGGTCAACAGCTCAGCCTCCAGTTCGGTGGCGGCCCGCGCCCCGACCGACTGCCGGGCGCTGTGCAGGGTGATCCCCGCGGTCCGCATCATCCGGTACAGGCCGGTTGCCTCGAGCCGCTCCGTGTCGCATTCGAAGAGGCCGGCCGGCAGATGGTTGCGCAGCCGGGCCATGGGCTCGCCGTGGGCGAAGCGCAGTCGCTCGATCAGCTGGACGTCGCTGCCCTCCGGCACCCCGAGGGCGGCCGCGACCTCGGCACTCGCGGGCTCGAAGGCATTGCGCAGAACGATGGTGGCCGGGCGCTGACCGGCCGCCTCGAGGTCGTCGTAGAGGCTGCTGAGCTCCAGCGGGCGCTTGACCTGGCTGTGCACGACCTGGGTGCCGACGCCCCTGCGGCGCACCAGCAGGCCCTTGTCGACGAGGGACTGGATGGCCTGGCGGACGGTCGGGCGGGACAGCCCGAGCCGGTTGGCGAGCTCAATCTCGTTGCCGAGCAGGCTGCCAGGGGTGAGGGTCCCTCTCTCGATGGCTGCTTCCAGCTGCTGCGACAGCTGGAAGTAGAGCGGGACCGGACTGGTGCGGTCCACGCTCAGCTGGAGAGACAGGGACGGGTCCGTCACGTGTCTGGGCTGCTTGGGCACGGAGCGAGCGTAGTCGCAGTAAATGTTGACGGGAAGTCGTGAGGTTCGGTTGTCAGGACAAAGTCTTGACATGGCGGTCGGCCGGGCAGCACCTTTAGGCCATGCGCATCGGACTTATCGGTACGGGACGTATCGGCTCCTTCCACGCCAGCGTGCTCAGCCGCCATCGAGAGGTCGGTTCACTGGTCGTCGCTGATGCCGACGCGGCACGGGCGGCCGAGGTCGCCGAGCGCACCGGGTCCACCGCAGCGCCGAGTGCCGACGAGATCTTCACCTGGGGCGTGGACGCCGTGGTGATCGCTTCGGCGACCGCCGCCCACGCCGAACTCATCGCCCGCGCCGCCCGCGCCGGTCTCCCCACCTTCTGCGAGAAGCCGATCGCGCTGGACCTGCCTGGCACGCTCAGCGCGCTCCAGGAGGTCGAGCAGGCCGGCACCCTGCTTCAGCTGGGCTTCATGCGACGGTTCGACGCGGGCTACACGAAGGCACGCGAAGTCGTACGGTCGGGTGCGCTCGGCAGGCTGCACACCGTACGGGCCATCACCTCCGACCCCACGCCGCCGCCCGCCGCGTATCTGCCGCTCTCCGGCGGCCTGTTCCGCGACTGTCTGGTCCATGACTTCGACATCCTGCGCTGGGTGACGGGTCACGAGGTCGTGGAGGTGTACGCGACCGGTTCGGACGCCGGGCCCGCGATGTTCCGCGAGGCAGGCGACGTCGACACGGCGGCGGCGGTGCTCACTCTGGACGACGGGACGCTGGCCACCGCCACGGCCACCCGCTGCAACGGCGCGGGCTACGACGTACGGATGGAGCTGGCCGGCGAGCTCGACACGGTCGCGGTCGGACTGGACGACCGAACGCCGATCAGCTCGACCGAGCCCAAGGGCCCGCCCGCGGCGGACAAGCCGTGGCCCGGCTTCCTGGAGCGGTTCGCCCCGGCGTACGAGGCGGAGCTGGACGCGTTCGTACGGATGGTTCAGGGCGAGGCGGAGAACCCGTGCGACGGGTGGGAGGCGCTGACGGCGCTGCGGATCGCGGAAGCGTGCGAGCTGTCGCGCCGGGAGCGCCGTCCGGTGCGGCTCGAGGAGATCCCCTCCGGCTGACGACCGGCCCACCGGCTGACGGACCGAGTCGGCCGACCGACCGGCTGACGGACCAAGTCGGCCGACCGACCGGCCCACCGGCTTACCGACCGACCGGCCGCAACTGACTACACGTCGCTACCAGCTGACCGGCAGGCTCTCCGGCCCGCGGATCAGCATGCCGGTCCGCCAGGTCAGGGCCGCCGGATGCGCGTCCAGCACCAGGCCGGGGCAGCGCTCCAGCAGCGAACGGATCGCGATCCGCGCCTCCAGCCTGGCCAGCGGGGCGCCCAGGCAGTAGTGGATCCCGTGCCCGAAGGCGAGGTGGCCGCGGCTGTCGCGCCGGATGTCGAAGCGGTCCGGGTCGGGGAAGCGTGCCGGGTCACGATCGGCGTCCGCCAGGGCGATCAGCACCAGTTCGCCACCGCCCGGGATCGTCGTGCCGCCGATCTCCAGGGGCTCGGTGGTGAAGCGGTACGTCGGCGTCTCCAGCGGTCCTTCGTAGCGCAGCATCTCCTCGACCGCGCCGTCGAGCAGCGAGAAGTCGGCACGCAGAGCGGCCAGTTGGTCAGGGTGGGAGAGCAGGGCGAGCACCCCGTTGGAGATGAGGTTGACGGTGGTCTCGTGCCCGGCGACGAGCAGCAGCCAGGCCATGCCCAGCAGTTCCTCTCCGCCGAGCCGGTCGCCGTCCTCGTCCGCCGTATGGATCAGCGCGCTCATCAGGTCGTCGCCGCGCTGCCCGCGCTTGTCGGCGAGCAGCTGCGTCAGGTACTGCGTCATCTTCGCGGACGCATCCCTCCGCGCGTCGCGGTCAGCCGCGGAGAGCACCGTGTTGGACCAGGACCGGAAGGTGTCCCGGTCCAGGAACGGCACGCCGAGCAGCTCGCAGATGACGGCCATGGGCAGCGGGAAGGAGAGCGCTTCCACCAGGTCGGCGCGCCCGGTGGGCACCATCTCGTCCAGCAGCCGGTCGGTGATCTCCTGGACGCGTGGGGCGAGTTGCTCCACCCGCCGCGTCGTGAACTCGCGCACGACCAGCTTGCGCAGCCGGGTGTGCAGCGGCGCGTCGGAGCTGAGCATGGTGAGACCCGAGGAGATCTGGCGGATTCCGAGCTCCGGCGAGACATTGCGCCACTCCTTGGACAGCCGCGGATCGGCGAGCGCGGAACGCCCCGCTTCGTGTCCGACGATGAGCCAGGCCGCGTAGCCCTCGGGCATCTGTATCCGGTGGACCGGGCCCCGGGCCCGTAACCCGGCGTAGACGGGATAGGGGTCGCGGGTGAAGTCCTCGCCCAGCGCGGCAAGATCGACGACGGCGGCTTCGGTGGTCATGGTTTCCCCCTCAGGACTGCTGCGCGGACAGTACGGTGCCCTGCGCGACGGCGCAGAGCGTCTCTTCGCCGTCCGCGTTCACCGCGGACAGATCGCAGCGGACGACGGCCTGACGGCGGCCGGTATGCACGACGGCGGCGCGGGCCACCAGGGTGCGCCCGGTCGCCGGGCGGATGTACTGGACGGAGAAGCCGCCGGTCAGCACCGCGGGCCCGAGGGTCGTACCGGCGGCAAAGCTGATGGAGTTGTCGGCGGCGTACGCGAGCACTCCTCCGTGCAGATAGCCGTTCTGCTGGTGCAGCTCTTCGCGGATGTCCACCTCGAGCACGGCCTCGCCGCCGCCGAAAGCGGTGATCCGTGCCTGGAGCAGCCGGCTGAACGGCTGGCTTTCGAGAACCTTCCGGGCCGCTTCGAGGTCAAGTCCGGGCATCGTGCTCCTTGGGAGGTCGGGACGGATGAGTCCGGTCAAGCGCTCACTCGCCCATCGTGCGCTACCACCGCACCGGGAGCCTGCGCACCCCGCGCATCAGCATGCCGGGCACCCAGTCGAGCGGACCGGCAGCAGGGTCGAGGGCCAGGTCCGGGCAGCGTTCCAGCAGAGTACGGACGGCGATCCTGCCCTCCATACGGGCCAGCGGCGCGCCCAGGCAGTAATGGATGCCGTGGCCGAAAGCGAGATGTCCGCGGGTGTCGCGGCGGATGTCGAAGCGGTCGGGAGAGGGATAGCGGGCGGGGTCGTGGTCGCCTGCGGCGATGCCGACGAGCACCGCCTCGCCGGCCGGGATCACGGTGTCGCCGATCGGGACCGGGACGGCGGTGAAGCGAAGTGTGCCGGTCTCCACCGGGCCGTCATAGCGCAGCATCTCCTCGACCGCTCCGTCCAGGAGCGCGAAGTCGGCGCGCAGAGCGGCCAGCTGACGGGGGTGGTCGAGCAGAGCCCGTACGCCGTTGGAGATCAGATTGACGGTCGTCTCATGGCCGGCGATCAGCAAGAGATAGGCAAGAGCGCGCAGTTCGGCGACTGAGAACCGGTCGTCGTCCTCGGCGCGGGTGCGGATGAGTGCGGACAGCAGATCGTCGGTGGGGCGGCCGCAGCGTTTGTCCTCGATGAGTTCGTCGAGGTAGGCGGCCAGTTCATGGATGGCGTCCTGTTCGGCGGCGGGACCTGTCGGGGCCACGACCTCGTTGGACCACTTCCGGAACACGTCGCGATCGGCGGCCGGGACGCCCAGCAGCTCGCAGATGACGATGATGGGGAGAGGGAAGGCCAGCGCGTCGACCAGATCCCCTTGCCCGGCCGGCAGCATCGCGTCGAGCAGCCCGTCGGTGATCTGCTGAATGCGGGGGCGCAGGCTCTCCACCCGGCGCGCGGTGAATTCGCGGACGACGAGCTTGCGCAGCCTGGTGTGGTCCGGCGGATCGAGGACCAGCAGATGCGGGCCGATGACGCGTTCATCGAGCATCGTCGCGCCAATCGTGGCGGGCGACTTGGACAGCCGCGGATCGGCGAGCGCTGTCCGCGTCTCCTCATGGCCGACGATCAGCCAGATCTCCTCACCGTTCGGCAGACGCACCTCATGGACGGGTCCGGACTCGCGCAGTCGGGCGTAGTACGGATACGGATTCGCGATGAAGTCCGATCCGTGCTCGCCGAGATCGACGATTGTCATCGCGTCAGCCTACGTCGGCTCCTCCTCGTCGAGCAGACCGGCATCGTGGGCCAACAGAGCGATCTGGACACGGTTGTTGAGGCCCAGTTTGGCCAGGATGCGGGAGACATGCGTCTTGACCGTCGGCACGCTCATAAAGAGCGTCGCCGCGATCTCGGCGTTGGACCGGCCGCGGCCGACGGCGACCGCCACCTCCCGTTCGCGTTCCGCCAGCGAGGTGAGCCGCTCGGTCGCCGCGGCTCTGCGGGTCTCGTGCGTGCGCCCCGCCACGTGCGTCACCAACTGGCGGGTGACGGCCGGGGAGAGGACCGGATCGCCGGCGGCCACCCGTCGTACCGCCGCGACGATCTCGGTGGGCGGAGTGTCCTTCAGTACGAATCCGGCCGCGCCCGCCCGCAGCGCGCGCAGCACCTGTTCATCGGCGTGGAAGGTGGTCAGGACGATGATCTCGGGCGCCTCGGGGCGGCGGCGGAGCGTCTCGGTGGCGGTGAGGCCGTCCACGACCGGCATCCGAATGTCCATCAGCACCACATCGGGCGAGAGCCGGTCGACGAGCGCCCCGACCTCGGAGCCGTCGGCCCCCTCCCCCACGATCTCGAGGTCGTCCGCACCCCCGAGCATGAAGGCCAGTCCTGCCCGTACGAGCGGGTCGTCATCCACGACGATCAACCGAGTTGTCATGAGGCCACGGGAGCGGTGCGCGCCGCCCGCGCCCAGAGGATTCTCGAAGGCGTCGGCACGGTGCTGCTGGTCGTGGGTGTCTGTGGAGTGCTCCGCGAGCTGACGGGCTGGTTCCGCTTCCTCGGGTTCACGCGTTTCGTCACCGAGTACTTCGGCTTTCTGCACGGCCGGGAGATCTTCGCGAACGTTGTGATCGCCGTGGTCGGCTTCGCGGTGCTGATGATCGCGGACCAGCGCCGGAAGGCTTAGGCGGCAGCGGCTTCGTTCAGTCGGGTCACTTCGGCGAGGTGCTCGCTCATGCGGTTGCTGACGCTGCCGCTGGTGTGGAGCACGGCGCCGACGAGGGACAGCGGGACGGACAGGCCGAGGACGCCGAGAAGTTCGGGCCAGTCGCGCTCGGCCGCACACCTGGTGCCGTTCGCCGCCCCTTCGTTGGCGGTGGAACGCTCCGTGAAGAACCGCGACTCACAGTCCGACGAGCCGTACCTGCCATCGACGTCGTACGGCGTGAGCAGCAGGACGCCGAACCACACCCACAGCAGTGCCGCAGCGGAGAGCAGCCCGAAGCCCCAGGCCTGGACTCGCTTGGCACGCGCCCGGAACTCTATGTCGTACACAAGTGATCGCATGGCGCCAGAACTTAGCAATCCGCACGGTCGGCCGCGCGCCTGCCCCAGGTGGTGCCCGCCAGGACCAGGCCGGCGCCCACCAGTCCGAGCGCGCCGAGGTGTTCGCCCGCGATCGCTGTACCGGCGGCGGCCGCCCACAGCGGCTCGGTACCGAGCAGCAGGCTGACGCGGGACGGCGACGTACGGCGTACCGCCCACATCTGCACGAAGAAGGCGAACAGCGTGCAGAAGAGGGAGAGAAACAGCAGCCCGGCCCATTCGCGCGGTCCGAAGCCGGCAGCCACCGACCAGGGCGAGGCGCCGGTACCGGGGACGGCGGCCAGTAGCGCGAACACGGCGACCGCGCTGCCCAGTTGGACCGTCGTCAGCGAGAGCGAGTCCGCGCCCCGCACCGCCTTTATCCTCGCCATCGCCAGCACATGGACGGTACGGGCGAGCGCGGCCAGCAGCATCAGCAGATCGCCGGGCGAAGGTGTGGTGAGGCCGCCGCCCTGGGTCAGCAGCACCACGCCGACGACGGAGAGGCCGGCCGCGGCCACAAAGGCCCGAGGCGGCCGGGTCCTGCTCACCGCGGCCTCGGCGAGCGGCGTGAAAATCATGGTGAGGCTGATGATGAGCCCGGCGTTGGTGGCGGAGGTGTGCACGACTCCGTACGTCTCGAGCAGGAAGATCCCGCTCAGTACGAGCCCGAGGAGAGCGGCGCCGCGCCACTGCGCGCCGGTCAGCGCCCGCAGCTTGCGGTGGCCTGCCACGGCCAGCGCCGGCAGGACGAGCGCGAAGCGGAGCACCAGCACGGCGACGACCGTGTGTGTGGTGGTGATGCCTTTCGCCGCGAGATAGCTGGCGCCCCACACCACGGCCACAAGCAGCACGGGCAGGTCGGTGAGCCAGGCGCGTCGGGGCGCGAGGGCGGCAGCGGGTACGGCGATCGACGACACCTGGGTCTCCAGCGGTTCCGACAGGGTGGAGACTTCGGCGGCTCGCACGCGGAGCGATCACCGTACCCGGGTGGACCCGTGAGTGCTACACGCTTTATTCGTCCTCGTATGTGCCGTACTCGGGGCGGCCCGCCAGCTCGTACGTGTGGATGGCCACACCCGTGCCCGTGACACGCGCCCCGACGTGCCGGAACGCGGTCGGTACCGCGCCGTTGGCGAACAGACGGCGGCCAGTGCCCAGGACGACGGGGAAGAGGAGCAGATGAAATGTGTCGATCAGGTCGTGTGCCATGAGGAAGTGGGCAAGGCTGCCGCTGCCGTGGACCTGAAGCTCACCGTCCGTGCGCTCCTTGAGCGCCGCGACCTCCTTGGCGAGGTCACCGTCGATGACGGTGGAGCCGGCCCAGTCGGCCTTTTCGAGGGTGCGCGAGGCGACGTACTTCGGCAGGGAGTTGAGCCGCGATGCGATCGGGTTGCCGGGGTCGGTCACCTTGGGCCAGTAGCTCGCGAAGATCTCGTACGTACGGCGGCCGAGCAGGAAGGCGCCCGCCCGTTCGAAGACCTCCGTCACGAACCGGCCGAAGTCGTCGTCGCCGTACGGCACGGACCAGCCGCCGAGCTCGAAGCCGCCGCTGGGGTCCTCGTTCGGTCCGCCGGGGGCCTGCATGACGCCGTCGAGGGTGACAAAGGTGGTGATGGAGAGCTGTCCCATGGCAAGTGCCTGCTTCCTGTGTGCGGTGTTCCGTTCATAGGCTCAGACCCTGCCCGCGCCGGGAATTCATCGGTCGGCCGGCGGGGCCGGGGAGCCCAACCGGCGTTGGTGGAGAAGAGCCCGCCGGTCGGGCCCTGCTTGTCACCGCCCTGGGCCTTCTTCAGGTCGGTGACAAGGCCCTCGAGGGAGACGACAGCCATCTGCCCGGAGCCGACGGTCTCTTCTGAAGGGTCACACCGGGATTCAACGTCCGTTTGCCGCCAGCACCGAGGAAGCAGGGCCGCTTTCCTTGAGGTCGTAACCACCACTGACAAAAGGGGTACGGGATGTCCAGGACGGCTCTGGTGACCGGTGGCAGTCGCGGCATGGGGGCGGCGATCGCCCTGCGGCTCGCGCGGGAGGGAGTCGATGTGGCAATCACGTACGTGCGCGGCGAGGACGCCGCCCAGGCGGTGGTCCGCAAGATCGAGGCGACGGGGCAGCGGGGTCTCGCGCTGCGGGCGGACGCGGCGGACGCCGAGGCACCCGGCGCGGCCGTCGCCCGGGCCGCGGACCGGCTCGGGCGGCTCGACATCCTGGTCAACAACGCGGGCGTCGGCGTACTCGGCCCCATCGGGCAACTGTCCGCAGGCGATGTGGACCAGGTGCTCGATGTGAACGTACGAGCGGTGTTCCTCGCCGCGCAGGCGGCGGCTGCCCGGATGGAACGCGGCGGGCGGATCGTCTCCATCGGCAGTTGCATGGCACAGCACGTGCCGGGTCCCGGCGGCACGCTCTACGCGATGAGCAAGTCCGCGCTGACCGGCCTGACCAAGGCGCTGGCCCGGGAGCTGGGCGGGCGCGGCATCACGGCGAACCTGGTCCACCCGGGCCCGATCGACACGGACATGAACCCGGCCGACGGCCCGTACGCCGAGCCGCAGAAGGCGGACACGGCGCTGGGCCGTTTCGGCAGCGCGGAGGAAGTGGCGTCCCTGGTTGCGTACTTGGCGAGCGACGAGGCGGCGTACATCACGGGCACGGAACTGTCGGTGGACGGCGGCCACGCGGCGTGACGGGGGCTCGGCCCCAGGCCCGCGTAGGCCCTGCGGGTGTGTCCTCGATCGCCGGACGGGCTGACTCTCCCGCCCGTCCGGCCGGAACTTCAAGCTCACCCGGGCGGAAATCAAGCCCCGCCGGATACGAGGCTCGGGCTCCGGGCGGAAATCAAGCCTCGCCGGATACGAGGCTCGGGCTCCGGGGCAGAAATCGAGCCCCGCCGGATACGAGGCTCGGGCTCCGGGGCGGAAATCAAGCCCCGCCGGATACGAGGCTCGGGCTCCGGGGCAGAAATCGAGCCCCGCCGGATACGAGGCTCGGGCTCCGGGGCGGAAATCAAGCCCCGCCGGATACGAGGCTCGGGCTCCGGGGCGGAAATCAAGCCCCGCCGGCGATTGAGGCGCGGGCTGCGGGGCGGAAATCAAGCCCCGCCGGCGATTGAGGCGCGGGCTCCGGGGCAGAGCCCCGGCTCAGGGAAGGACCCGGCTCAGCCGCCCAGTTCCTGGTGGCGCGCCGCCAGGCTGGTGGCGCCCGTCTCGGTGAGCGAACCGAAGAGACGCAGGCGCGATATGCCGCCGTCGGGGTAGATGTCCACCCGGACGTGGGTGCCCACCGCAGGCGCACCCAAGACAAAGCGGTGATTCGTGTCCGGCTGGAGACGCGTACGCGGGAGGATCTCCGCCCACTCCCCCGCATCGCCGTCGCGGAGCGAAACCGCCGCCCACCCTGCGCTGTTGCCCTTCAGATACGCCGTGTCGATCTCCACCGCGCGGATCTCGGCCTGCGCCACCAGCTGGTAGCGGATCCAGTCGTTGCCCTTGTCCCGGCGGCGGCGGGTCTCCCAGCCGTCGTCCATCTTGCGGGAGCGGCCCGGCTGGATGGTGTTGGTGGCCGGGGAGTAGAAGCGGTCGGAGGCGTCCTCGACGCGGCCGCCGTTCTCCAGCGCCACGAGGTCGAAGGTGCCCAGCACGCCGAGCCACGCCGGGTCGGGCGCGACCTCGCCGTAGACCCGCAGACGGGCGATGCCGCCGTCGGGGTGCTGGTTGACTCGCAGGTGTGTGAAGCGTTGCTCCACGTCGACCGCGAACCCGTTCGCCGCGTGGCCGCCGACGGCGGTACGGGGGACGAGCACCGTCCACTTCACGTCGTCGGCCAGGAGGTCCTCGGGCGAGAGCGAACCGGAGACAGCCACGGCCTCGACCGACACCGCCTGCGGGTAGTTGCCGCGGAAGTGGGCGGTGTCGATGACGATGCCGCGTACGACGCCTGGCGCACCGAGCCGTACCAGCGCCCAGTCGTGATCCTCGTCGGTCGGGTGCGGCTGCGCGGCGCTCACACCGCGGCGACGGCGGGTCTCCCAGCCGTCCATGATCTTGCCCTTGTGGCCGAAGTGCTCCGGGTCGAACTCCGCGGCCCCGGGCTTCAGCATGTTCTCGCGCTCGGCGAAGAACTCGTCATTGGCGGCGATGACGCCCGCGCCGAGCCGCCGGTCGGCGAGGTCGGCGTGGTGCGCGAAGGGAAAGTCGGCCGTGCGGTAGTCGGCGTACGGGTCGCCGCCTGCGAACGGGTCGGCGTCACCGGTGAAAGAAGGAATGGACACGATCAGATATTCCTTTCGAGCAGCCGGCCGGTCGGCTCGGCCAGGGTGCCGTTCTCCACGATGCGTTCGCCGCGCAGCCACGTCGACCTGACGACTCCTTGCAGGGTCTTGCCGGCGTACGCCGTGACCTGATTGCGGTGGTGGAGCTCGGCCGGGTCGACGGTGAAGGTCTCGTCGGGCGCGAGGACCGCGAAGTCCGCGTCACGGCCCGCCTCGATGGCGCCCTTCCGGCTCAGGCCTGCGAGCTCTGCCGGAGCCGCCGACATCCAGCGGACGACGTCCTCGAGCGTGCGGCCGCGTTTGCGGGCCTCGGTCCAGATCGCCGGGAGGCCCAGCTGGAGCGAGGAGATGCCGCCCCAGGCGGACGCGAAGTCCTGGGTCTTCAGATCGGTGGTGCAGGGCGAGTGGTCGGAGACGATGCAGTCGATCGTCCCGTCCGCCAGGCCCTCCCACAGCGCGTCCTGGTTCGCCGCCTCGCGGATGGGCGGACAGCATTTGAACTCCGTTGCCCCGTCCGGGACTTCCTCCGCCGTGAGGGTGAGGAAGTGCGGGCAGGACTCGACCGAGATCCTCACGCCCCGCCGTTTGGCGGCCGCGATCATCGGCAGCGCGTCGGAGGAGGACAGGTGCAGTACATGCACCTGGGCGCCCCGCCGCTCGGCCTGCGCGATCAGGCCTTCGATCGCGGTGTTCTCGGCGTCGCGCGGCCGGGAGGCGAGGAAGTCGGCGTACTTCGGCCCGGACTCCTGCGGCGCGGCGGCGAGGTGGTGCGGGTCCTCGGCATGCACGATCAGCAGGCCGCCGAAGCCGGCGATCTCGGCCATGGAACGGGCGAGCTGCTCCTGGTCGAGCTCGGGGAACTCCTCCACGCCCGACGGCGACAGAAAGCTCTTGAAGCCGAAGACTCCGGCGTCGTGCAGCGGCCGCAGGTCCTTCACATTGGACGGGATCGCGCCGCCCCAGAAGCCGACGTCGATATGCGCCTTGCTGCGGGCCACCTCCCGCTTGGCGGCGAGGTTCTCGACCGTGGTGGTCGGCGGGAGGGAGTTCAGGGGCATGTCCAGCAGGGTGGTGATACCGCCGGCCGCTGCCGCGCGGGTGGCGGTCCAGAAGCCCTCCCACTCGGTGCGGCCGGGGTCGTTCACATGGACATGGGTGTCGACGAGGCCGGGGAGCACGACATCGTCCCCGAAGTCCTCCAGCCGGGCCCCGTACGGCACCTCGGCGTCGTACGGCAGTACCGCCGCGATCTTTCCGGCGGCGACGGTGACCGATGCGGCCCGGGTCCCCTCCGGGGTGATGACGCGCGTCGAGCGCAGTACCAGGTTCACGTCCCTGTCGGACACCCGTACCCTCACGTCCCTTCCGTACAGCGAATCCACACCGTGAAATTCAACGAACTGTTGAAGAAGTCTTCACTCCGGAGCCCGGTCCGTCAAGACCCACCCGGTCCGCGCCGGGGACTTGACAGTTTCCACAACGCGAAACCGGGATTTCGCGAAGCAGAAGGTAGATTTGACGGAAGAGACCGGCGGAAGACCTCCGGAGGTGACCGCCGACGCAGGGACAAACCGGCCCTGACCGGCGAAGACGCCTTGACGAGAGCGATGTGCCGGGCAGAGGCGCCCGGTAGGCTGCTGACTTGCCCGCCTGCCCGAAAGGACCGTTGACGTGCCGACGTCCAGCGCCAGCACCACCGACGCCGCCAAGACCGCTTCCAGCGGTGGCGTGCAGTCCCTGGAGCGCGCCTTCGACCTGCTCGAGAGAATGGCCGACGCCGGCGGCGAGGTCGGGCTGAGCGAGCTCTCCGCCAGCAGCGGCCTGCCGCTGCCCACGATCCACCGTCTCATGCGGACACTGGTGGACTGCGGTTATGTACGCCAGCAGCCCAATCGCCGCTACGCGCTCGGCCCCCGGCTGATCCGCCTGGGCGAGTCCGCCTCCCGGCTGCTCGGCACCTGGGCCCGCCCCTACCTCGCCCGTCTGGTCGAGGAGACCGGCGAGACGGCGAACATGGCACTGCTCGACGGCGACGAGATCGTGTATGTCGCACAGGTGCCGTCCAAGCACTCCATGCGCATGTTCACCGAGGTCGGCCGCCGCGTTCTGCCGCACTCGACGGGCGTGGGCAAGGCGCTGCTCGCGCACACCCCGCCGGAGGAGGTACGGGCCCTGCTCGCCCGGACCGGCATGCCGGCCGCCACCGAGAAGACGATCACGACGCCCGACGCCTTCCTCGACGCGCTCGAGCAGGTACGGCGCACGGGCTACGCGGTGGACGACAACGAGCAGGAGATCGGGGTCCGCTGCCTCGCCGTCCCGGTGCCCAACTCTCCGACGGCGGCGGCGGTCTCGATCTCGGGCCCGGCGGGCAGGGTCACCGAGGCGGCCACGGAGAAGATCGTCCCGATCCTTCAGGAGGTCGCCCAGGATCTCTCGGCGGCGCTCGCGAGCACGGCGGCACAGGGCTAGGACCCTCGACGACCCACACAGAAGAACGCGACTGCGCCGGCGACCACGAGTCACCGGCGCAGTCGCCTTCACGGTGCCGGGACCT
The DNA here is from genome assembly GCF_035918095.1 of Streptomyces sp. NBC_01750. Taxonomy (NCBI): domain Bacteria; kingdom Bacillati; phylum Actinomycetota; class Actinomycetes; order Kitasatosporales; family Streptomycetaceae; genus Streptomyces; species Streptomyces sp. NBC_01750. The sequence continues at coordinate 7,197,000 of NZ_CP109137.1, read as the reverse complement.
GCGAGCGATCCGCATCCAGCAGAAGGCGCGCCGCCTCCCGGGCCCGACCTGCCGTCGCGCCGCCTCCGGAGATCGCGGCTGTCGTGATCGCACCCTCCACGAGCAGCAGAAGGGGCTCCGACAACCAGGCGGGGCGGCCCGCGGCGGCCACCAGCTCCGCCAGATACCGCCGCAGCGCGTCGATGTGATCGCGGGCCGCGCTCTGAGGGTCGGGCTCAGGGGGCATCGCGGACGAACGGCCGCCGGACGGACCCTGCCCTCAGGCGCGCCACCGCGGCGGTACCTCGCCGAAGAGGTCGACCGCGTTCCGTACCTCCATCAGCGCCGGCGCCAGCGCGCTGACCGAGCCGATCGCGCCCGCGATCAGCAGAAGCGAGCGGCGCATACGCGGGATTTCCGGGGCGCCGCCGGCCACCATCGCTGCCAGCACGGCCAGTTCGTCCTCGGCGATGCCCCGGTCGGGGAACTCCGCGGGATGACCGGCGAGTTCACGGCGGAGCCGGGAGACCGCAAGACGCAACTCCGTCGCCCTCGGGTCCTCGCCGCTCCCGGTCACCCGCGTCTGCCCCACGCTCCGCAACAAAGTCTTCCCCCTCACACGTCGTTGTGCCACCGGTGACCCAGGGGCGTCGGTCAGCCACCCTGGGTCGCGGGCCAGTTAACGCCATGCGATGCGGTGCGCGCCACTCCGCGGACGTAATTCAGGACGACGGCTGTACGGGGTAGAGGGCGCCGCGCCAGACGGTCACGTCGAGGGTGACGAACCTGCTGGGATCCGATGCGGGCGACTGCCCCTGGTAGGTCACCAGGCCCACGTTCCCGGAGTTGGTCAGTACGCAGAACTTTGCGCCCTTGGAAAGGTTCTGGAGCTCGAGCCGGGCCGCGTACCGGGTCTCGGTCCGGCAGGTGTTCAGATCGGCGCTCTGACCGGTGCGCAGCAGAATCAGCTTCGCGTTCTCGACGTCCATCCAGCCGAGGTCCCAGTTGTACGAGAGATCGGCGTTGGAGGAGTCCTCCCCGACCGGCTTGACCGGCTCGTCGCCGAGCGTGATGTGGTAGTCGTCCACCACGTTGAGGCCCGTGTAGGTCTTCGGCGTCGGGTCGGCCACCGGCTCCGCGGGCGGCGTGGACCGATCCTGCCCCGGCGCCTCTGACGATGTGGCGTCCGCCTGCGGGGTCGCGTCCGGCGAGGCCTGGCCCTTGTCCTGGCCCTGCGACTGATTGTCCTTGCCCTTGTCCTTGGACAGGGCCAAGTACACACCGCCGCCTGCCAGCGCGCCGAGAACCAGCGTGGCGACGACGGCGATGGCCAGATTGCGGGCGGTCTTCTTCTTGGGCGCGGCGGGCGCGGCGACGGTCCCGTACGGCTGCACCGGCTGGTGGTGGTACTGCGGAGGCGCCGACTGGGTTTGCGGAGGGGCAGCCTGCGCGTGCGGGTAGCCGTACATCGGCGTCTGCGGCGGAGGGCCGAAGCCGGGCGGCGGAGTGGCCGGGGCGGAGGCCTCGGTGGGCGTGGGGACCGGCGGCGGGGTCACCGGTGCGGCGCCGGGGGCCGGCGCGTGCATCGGTGCGGCTGCCTGGCCCGCAACCGGAGCGGCGGCGGGCGGAGCGGCGGCCTGCGGCTGTCCGGCCGACGGGGTCGCGGGCGGCGGGGTCGCGGGCGGCGCGGGGGCCGCCTTGCGCGTGGTGATCTCGGCGGCGACCGCACCCGGCAGCCACTCCTCCGGACGGCGCAGCACCGTTTCCGCGTTGGCGGTCTGGCAGATGGCGAGGAGGTCGGCGACCGACGGACGTGCCTCCGGGTCCTTGGCGAGGCAGCGGGTCACCAACTCGCGCAGTTGATCGGGCAGTTCGGAGAGGTCCGGCTCCTCGTGCACGATCCGGTAGAGCACGCCGTGCGAGGTGCCCTCGCCGAAGGCCGGGCTGCCCGTCGCCGCGTACGCCGCGACCTGGCCGAGCGCGAAGATGTCGGTGGCCGGGGTGACATGGCTGCCGGCCGCCTGCTCCGGGGCCATGAAGGACGGAGTGCCGATGGTGACGCCGCTGCTGGTGAGCGAGGTCGCGTCGGCGGCCCGGGCGATGCCGAAGTCGATGACGCGCGGCCCGTCCGAGGCGAGCAGGACGTTCGCCGGCTTGAGGTCGCGATGGACGATGCCCGCGCCGTGGATGATGTGCAGCGCCTCGGCGATCCCGGCGACCAGCAGCAGCACGGTCTCCACCGGCAGCTTGCCGTGCTCGCTGACCGCGTCGGCGAGAGAGGGTCCTGGGACGTAGGCCGTGGCGAGCCAGGGCTGCTTGGCGTCGGCGTCGGCGTCGATGACCGGCGCGGTGTACAGCCCCTGCACGCGCTGCGCGGCCTGCACCTCCTGAGCGAAGCGGCGGCGGAATTCGGGGTCCTGACCGAAATCCGGCCTGATCACCTTGATGGCGATGGGGCGGCCGCCCGGCGTGTACGAGAGGTAGACCTTGCCCATGCCGCCTGCGCCGAGGCGAGCGGCGATCCTGTACCCGGCGACGTTGTGCGGGTCCTCTTCGCCCAACGGCTGGAAGACCGTTCTTCCGTGTGCGCGCCCACTCATCAACTCTCGTCCCCCATGGCGAATTTCGGTGTCGGAGGTGCACCTTATCCAAGGTCACCCCGCGCTCCCAACGTCAGACGACCCGAGCGGTACGGGCGGTTCCTGACCCGTGCGCGGACCCGGGGACCGCGCGGCGCTTCGCCCGCAAATGAGGTAAGGAGTCCTTATGGCACAACCACCGAAGGAACCGGCCGTCGCCGGATTGCTGCTCGCGGCGGGCGGCGGGCGGCGGCTGGGCGGACGCCCGAAGGCACTGCTCGAGCACCGCGGCAGGCCGCTGGTCGAGCATGCGGTACGCGTGCTGCGCGAGGGCGGCTGCGGTCCGGTGCATGTGGTGCTCGGGGCGGCCGCCGACCGGGTACGGAAGGAGGCCGACCTCTCCGGCTGCGTACTGGTCGACAACCCCGAGTGGGAGGAGGGCATGGGCTCCTCGCTGCGAGCGGGACTGGAGTCGCTCGAGACCACGGCGGCGGACGCGGCGCTCGTCTCTCTCGTGGACCAGCCGGGGATCGGCGCGGCGGCGGTGGCCCGCGTCCGCGCCGCGCACCGCTCCAGGGATTCGCTCGCGGCGGCGGCGTACGGGGGTGAGCGGGGGCATCCGGTCCTCTTCGGCGCGCACCGCTGGAAGGACATCGCGGCGAGCGCGGTCGGCGACCGCGGCGCTCGCGCGTATCTGAAGGCGCACGAGTCCTCGCTCGCGCTGATCGAGTGCGGCGACATCGCCGAGGCGTACGACATCGACACGGCGGAGGATCTGGCACACCTTGAGTGAACGGCGTGGCACTCAGCGCCATGGTCTGTCGACTCGGAGAATCTCGATATCAACAAACCATTGAACTTCCACCATGAGGAAACTACTATCCACTGGTCAGAAGCGCCCGACCCCAGGACGGCGCCCGCGACCGTACCTCGGCTCTTGCGGCACCGAGTGCCGTACCTGTACGCCCGGCGGCCGCCAGGCACCGCCCGCTGAAGGAAGTGACAGCTCATGTCCGCACCAGCGCCGTCCCCGCTGGCCATCGTCGAAGCCGAGACCCTGCCCCGGCAGGAAGAGGTCCTGACCGACGAGGCCCTCGCCTTTGTGGCCGAGCTGCACCGGCGGTTCACACCGCGGCGTGATGAGCTGCTCGCCCGCCGCGGTGAGCGCCGTGCCGAGATCGCCCGCACTTCCACACTGGACTTCCTCCCGGAGACCGCCGCGATCCGCGCGGACGACTCCTGGAAGGTGGCCCCGGCCCCGGCGGCGCTCAACGACCGCCGCGTGGAGATCACCGGACCGACCGACCGCAAGATGACCATCAACGCCCTGAACTCGGGCGCGAAGGTCTGGCTCGCGGACTTCGAGGACGCCTCGGCTCCCACCTGGGAGAACGTTGTCCTCGGCCAGCTCAATCTGATCGACGCCTACGAGCGCCGGATCGACTTCACCGACCCGCGCTCCGGCAAGTCGTACGCCCTCAAGGCCGCCGACGAGCTCGCGACGGTCGTCATGCGCCCGCGCGGCTGGCACCTGGAGGAGCGTCACCTGCAGCTCGACGGCAGCCCGGTCCCGGGGGCGCTGGTCGACTTCGGCCTCTACTTCTTCCACAACGCCAAGCGCCTGATCGAGCTCGGCAAGGGTCCGTACTTCTACCTGCCGAAGACGGAGTCGCACCTGGAGGCCCGTCTCTGGAACGACATCTTCGTCTTCTCGCAGGAGTACGTCGGCATCCCGCAGGGCACCGTCCGCGCGACCGTCCTGATCGAGACGATCACCGCGGCGTACGAGATGGAGGAGATCCTCTACGAGCTCCGCGACCACGCGGCCGGCCTGAACGCGGGCCGCTGGGACTATCTGTTCTCGATCGTCAAGAACTTCCGTGACGGCGGTGCCAAGTTCGTGCTCCCGGACCGCAACGCGGTAACGATGACCGCGCCGTTCATGCGCGCGTACACCGAACTGCTGGTCCGCACCTGCCACAAGCGCGGTGCCCACGCCATCGGCGGCATGGCGGCCTTCATCCCGTCCCGCCGCGACGCCGAGGTCAACAAGGTCGCCTTCGAGAAGGTCAAGGCGGACAAGGACCGCGAGGCGGGCGACGGCTTCGACGGCTCCTGGGTCGCGCACCCGGACCTGGTCCCGATCGCGATGGCGTCGTTCGACGCGGTGCTGGGTTCCAGGCCCAACCAGAAGGACCGCCTCCGTGAGGATGTCTCGGTGGCGCCCGGCGACCTGATCGCCATCGACTCGCTGGACGCCAAGCCCACGTACGACGGTCTGCGCAACGCCGTCCAGGTCGGCACCCGCTACATCGAGGCGTGGCTGCGCGGCCTCGGCGCGGTCGCGATCTTCAACCTGATGGAGGACGCGGCCACCGCGGAGATTTCCCGCTCCCAGATCTGGCAGTGGATCAACGCGGGCGTCGTGTTCGAGAACGGCGAGCTCGCCACCGCGGACCTGGTACGCAAGGTCGCGGCGGAGGAACTGGCCGCGATCCGCGAGGAGATCGGCGAGGAGGCGTTCACGGCGGGCAACTGGCAGCAGGCGCACGATCTGCTGCTGAAGGTGGCGCTGGACGAGAACTACGAGGACTTCCTGACGCTGTCGGCGTACGAGCAGCTGGTCGGCTGACTTCGCGCTGGCCGTGGCACGGCGCCCCCCGGGTACCGCACAGCACCGGGGGCGCCGCGCTGTCGCGAACTGCGCACGCCGCGCCTCTCGCGCGGACGGCGGGGACGGCGGGGACGTCCTCAATAAGCAGTGCCCCTCCGTGGGTCCGGCGGTGGTCTGCTGCTGGAAGTCGGCGGGGAACGGCGTCGGGGAACGGCCTCTGCCGCCAGGTCACCCAGGACGGCAATGTCGACAGCGGGTTCACGGAGCGGGCCTGTTGACGCGGATCAGTGTCTGCTGCCCGTTGGCGACGAGCTTCCGCTCGCCGTCGTTCTGCACGCCGAACACCTCCAACTGGCACACGGTCAGCGTGCGTCCGGCCTTCAGGACTGTCCCGACCGCCTCGATGCGGTCGCCGACGGCGGGCGCGAGGAGGTTGATCTTGTACTCGACGGTGAGCACATCGGCGTCCTCGGGGAACAGCGTGTACGCGGCATAGCCGCCGGCGCTGTCCGCGATGGCGCCGGTGGCACCGGCGTGGAAGTAGCCGTGTTGTTGGGTCACCTCGGGGCGGCTCGCGAGCTCGATGTGTACACGCCCGGGTCCGATGTGGGTTATCCGCGCACCGAGGTGGCTCATCAGCCCCTGGCGGTCGAAGCTGTCCTGGATGCGCTTTTGCACCTCGGGGCTCGCCTCTTCCTGCTGCGTCTGGTCTTCCACATGCTCTCCTTCGACGGACATCACGGTCTGCTAAGGGGGTGAGGCGGGCTCGTCAGCCGGCCAGGCGTTCCACCAGCCGGAACCCGCCGATGACGATCATCATGGCACCGGAGGCGCGGGTGAAGGCCCGGGCCGTGCAGTGGCATGGACGCCCGATGCCCCACGACGACCCGGCCGCCACTTCGGCGCTCAGGAGTAGCAGCACGCTGTGGTCCGCAACTGGCGGACAGGCGCGTGACGTCGCTGGACTGAACGTCCGAGCTGGTGGCAAGAAGTGCGGCTGGTCCGACCGCGCGTACTGGGCCGTGCCGTGCATGGGCACGCGCGGACAGACAGAACCGGCGACCGGCTGAAACACCGATCGCCTTGTGGTGGCCGAAGGGTCACGGCCCGGACCGCAAGGCGGCGCAAGGCGGCGCAGGCCGCGACGCGGCGTCGCAAGTCCCTCGTGGGAACGTGCGCCATGGGTGCCACGGCGCCCAGGCCTTGGGCAATCGGATATGGCTGAGCACGCCCCTGGAGCAGCGTGGGGCGCGATGGACCGGACCGGACCGGAGGCGTGATGGCACGTCGACGGTGCGGGGGTGTTCGGGGGCCGGGCACTGAAGCGCCGACCCCGGCGAATACCGTTCGCCCCGGCGAACGGCCAGACCTAGCATGCGTAGCCGTGACGAGTACCGATGAGAGCATCCACGCGTTCCGCATCGACATTCCCCAGGGCGACCTGGACGATCTGCACGCGCGCCTCGATCGCACCCGGTGGCCTGACGAACTGCCCGGAGTTGGGTGGGCGTACGGCATCCCGCGCGACTATCTGAAGGAGCTCGCGCGGTACTGGCGGCACGAGTACGACTGGCGCGCCACCGAAGCCAGGCTGAACACATGGCCGCAGTTCACCACCACGATCGACGGGGCGAACCTCCACTTCGCCCACATCCGTTCTCCGGAACCCGACGCGACCCCGCTGATCATGACGCACGGCTGGCCGGGCTCAATCGTCGAATTCGCCGAGGTCGCCGGCCCGCTGTCGGACCCACGGGCTCATGGCGGCGATCCGTCCGACGCCTTCCACCTGGTCCTGCCGAGTATCCCGGGGTTCGGCCTGTCCGGCCCGACACGAGAGACCGGGTGGGAGTTCCGCCGGGTGGCCGCCGCGTTCGCGGAGCTGATGCGGCGTCTCGGCTACGACCGGTACGGCGCCCAGGGCGGCGACTGGGGCGCGGCCATCTCCCGCGAACTCGGCCGCACCCAGACCGACCGGATCATCGGCGTACACCTGAACCTGCTGCCCGGCTCCTCCGCGACCGAGGAGCCACGCGCCGACGAACTGGCCGCGCTGAGCCCGGCGGAGCGGGACCGCACGCTGGCCTCCTGGAAGCGCGGCCAGGAGTGGAGCCGCGACAAACAGGGCTACGCCGACATCCAGTCCACCCGGCCCCAGACACTGGCCTACGCCCTGACCGACTCACCGGTCGGCCAACTGGCCTGGGTCGCCGAGAAGTTCAAGGAGTGGACGGACTCACGCGACCGGCCCGAGGATGCCGTCGACCGCGACCAGCTGCTCACCAACGTGATGCTCTACTGGCTGACGGGCACCGCCGGCTCGTCCGCCCGTATCTACTACGAGAGGGCGCACGCCGCCTACTGGGGATCGGCACCCGAGACGTCGACCGCGCCGACGGCCCTGGCCGACTTCCCGCAGGAGAACTTCATCCCGCTGCGGCACATCGCGGAGCGGACGAACAACATCGTGCAGTGGTCGGAGTTCGACCGGGGCGGGCACTTCGCGGCGATGGAGGTGCCGGAGGCATTGGTCGCCGACGTACGGGCGTTCTTCCGGACGTTTCGCCGACTGCGGCAACCGTCCGGCGGATGACGACCGTGCACCGCCCTGCGTCTCAGCGAGCCATGTCGTCCCGACGTCCGGGCAGCAGTCGCAGCTCCGCCCAGACGCATTTTCCGGGGGCACCGGGGCGGGGTGCGACGCCCCAGCGGTCGGCGAGCTGGGAGACGAGGTACAGCCCGCGGCCCGATTCCTCGTCGGGGGGCGGGGTGCCGGGGGCTTCGGATACGGGACACCGCTCGCTGCGGGTGTCGGCGACCTCGATGCGGAGGACGGCGCGGTCGGCGCTCTCGGTGAGCCGGAGGTGAAAGTCCCGGCCGGGAACGTGGCCGTGGCGTACGGCGTTGGCGGTGAGTTCTGCGGCGATGAGGGTCACGGCCTCGTTGGTGGACGAGCTGTAGGGGTAGCCCCATTCGTCGAGTCTGTGCGAGACGAGACGGCGAGCGAGGCGCGCACCGCGTGGGGTGGAGGTGAACTGCATGGCGAACTCGTGGGTGGGGGCGGTGAGTGCGGGGGTGGCCCCGGAGGAGGGAGCTGCGCTGTTCATGGGTCCACGGTTGTGCTCTCGGCGTAGCCTTGACCAGGAGTAATTCGCTGACCACTGTGCGGTGTACGAGTCGAGGCGGTGCTTGTACGCGGTGGGCGGCGTGTCCCGGGACGGTACCGGGGGTGTTGGCCCGGGGAGGTGGTGCGGCATGGAAGACCATGACGGTCGGATGGAGCGGAGCGAGTACGAGCCGGGGTCAGGCGTACTGCACGTGTTCGGGCGGCAGTTGAAGCGGTTCCGGGTGCGGGCGGGACTGGAACGGCCCGAGTTCGGATCGCGTACGGGGTACTCGGGAGCGACGATCGCGTCGTTCGAACAGGGGCGGCGGATTCCGCCGCCGAGGTTCATCGACAAGGCGGATGAGGTACTGGAGGCGGGCGGCGTCCTCCAGGAGATGAAGGAGGAGGTGGAGCGGGCGCAGTACCCGGCCTTCTTCCGGGATGCGGCGCGGTTGGAGGCCGACGCGGTTGAGTTGCACGTATACGCGACCCAGGCCGTCCCCGGCCTGCTCCAATCGGAGGAGTACGCACGTGCGGTGTTCGCGATGCGCCGACCCCTGCTGGATGAGAACACCGTTGCTCAGCGGGTGGCGGCTCGGCTGGCTCGTCAGGAGATCCTTTCACGCAAGCCGTTGCCCACTGTCAGTTTCGTCATCGAGGAGACGGTGCTGCGCCGCCCTCTTGGCGGACCGTCCGTGATGCGGGGGCAGTTGGAGCAGCTCCTGCTTTCTGGACAACAGCGCAACGTGGAGGTCCAGGTGATGCCGACCGAGCGCGAGGAGCACGCCGGTCTGGCTGGACCGTTCACCTTGATCGAGACGAAGGAAGGGCGGAGGATCGCCTACGTGGAGGCGCACAAGGACAGCCGCCTCTATACGGAGCGGAAGTCTGTCCGGGAGATCGAGGAGCAATATGGAATCCTGCGAGCTCAGGCACTCACTCCGCGTGAATCGCTGATCCTCGTCGAGAAGTTGCTGGGAGAGAGATGAGCATCCAAGAGCCTGAGCGGGCTGTGCCCGAATCGGCCTGGTTCAAGAGCAGTTACAGCAGCGGTGAGGGCGGCGAATGCGTCGAGGTCGCCGTCTGCCCCGGCACCATCCGCGTGCGGGACTCGAAGGCCAAGACGGGACCCGTCCTGTCGGTCGCACCTCAAGGATGGGCCGCGTTCGTGGAGTTCGCCGCGAGGAGCTGAGCGTACGTGGGGGCGGGACCGGGTGTTCCCGGGCCGCCCCCACGCGTTTGCTCTGTCAACCGATGCCAAGACCCGGGCGTCAGCGCCCTAACGGACCTCGACCGTGCGCTGCGCGGAGAAGTCACCCCACTTGCCGTCGGGCAGCTTGGCCCGGAGCTTGATGCTGTAGCGGGTGCCGGGCTTGTCCGTGACCATGATCGTGTACGTCGCCTTCCCGGCGGGCGGCGCGGCGCCCCAGACGATGGTCGTCGCCGGCTTCCCGTTGAGGAACAGCTGATGTTCCTTGACCGGCCCGCCGGTCTGCGGCGGTGTCCAGGTCAGCTCGACAGTGCCCTTCCTGACCGTCGCCTTCACGTCACTGGGCGCGGTGCTGGGACCCTTGCCCGGCGCGGCCTCAGTGGTGAGATCCAGAGCGTTGCTGTCCGGCGAGGAGTTCTCGGCGGCGTCACGCGCCCGAACGGTGAAGGTGTACACGGTGCCGGGCCGCAGGCCGGTGACGCGGGCGCTGGTCTCGCTGCCGGACACGGTGTGGATGCGGGAGTCCTCCTGGTAGATGTCGTACGACGTCACTTCGATGTTGTCGACGGCCCGCCCCCAAGTGAGCGTGACGGCCCGCTCGCCGTCGACATTGCCCCGCAGCTTGGGCGGCTGGGTGGGTGCCTTCTTGTCCTCGGGAGTGGGGGCTGGAGTGGTGACGGATATGGCCGGACTCGGCTTCGACAGGTTCCCGGCGGCGTCCCGGGCCCGCACGGTGAAGCTGTAGGCGGTCTTGGGACTCAGCCGGTCGATGTCCACCATCTGTTTGGTGGCCGGCAGCGTCTTGACGCGGGCACCCCTCTGGAAGACCTCGTATCCGGCGACCGCCTTGTCGTCGGTGGCCTGCCCCCACATGACATGCACGGACGTGGCACTGCCCGCCTGCACGGTCACGCCGGGGGGCGTACTGGGGCTCGTTGTGTCCTTTTCCTCCCCGCCACAGGCGGTGAGGAGGAAAGCGGCCGCGCAGGCCAACGCGGCGAGTGTGGGGGGACGTTGCACGGTCGGACCTCCGCAGGGGGACGGAAATGGTCCAGACCTATATGCCACAGGCTGTGCCCTCCCACAAGGGGTGCGTCCGCCTCGCTCTCCGTTCGTGACGAACGAACGGCTTGCCTCAGGTCGGGCATCGCATCGATCCCCCGGTAATGCGTCCGGTGGACGGACTCGGCGCCATTGAGGTCGTGGGGCGGGGGTGCTCGAGGCGCGCGCTACTGGCGACGACGACGCGGTCAGCCGGCGGCCAGGGCGTAGAGAAGGTAGCCGCCGCGTCGGCGGAACGTGCGGGCGGCGGTGTGTCTCTCCGGGGGTGGCGCAAGGGGACTGCCTGCATGCACCGTTGAGCTTCTTGCCGATGGCCGAGTAGCGGCACGATCAACGGAGACGCAATGATCAAGCGAGTGGGGTTCTTTGGCGAGTTCGAGCCTCAGGACGCGGACCTCTCCGCACCGTCGATTCATGATGCTGTTCGACCGCATGGGGTGGACGACGAGTCCAGAATCCTGGCGTATCTCTCATCGGGGACCGAGATCTTCAGTGCCATGGGGGCGGAACGGGATGTCATTACGGGCGACGAGTGGCTTCCTGGAGCCGGATCCCTCGTCACCGACGGCACTTGGATGTGGCCGGTCGAACTACACCATTACGTGAAGCGGCACCACGCAGAATTGCCGGAAGATTTCCTGGCGACCGTGCGCTCCACGCACTACACCGCTCCGGCAGTGTCACGCGATCGCGTCGAGGAGATCTTTCGGGAAGTTTTCGGCGGACTTCCCTCCGCCACTGGGGCGAGCGGCTAGAAGGGCGCGGACGGTCTCTTCTCCTGGTATCCGTCCGACCCGACCCGCAGAGCCGCAGCAGGCCGCTGAAGAGTCTGGATACCTCGGGGCTGACGGCAACGCGCGGTGGACGGCCACGCGCGGTTGACGGCCACGCGCGGTTGACGGCCACGTCGTGCACGGCAGGCCTCGCCTCCTCTCCGCCTGAGCACGCGGAGCATGTGACTGATCGCCGTCAATGCGGCCGGGGTGTATCCGGGCGTAGCCGAACGGAGTCTTAGGGCTTTCTTAGGGCTTCTTGAAGAAGACCCGGCAAGAGGCCTTCTCGCACCAGATCGCGCCTACGCTCTCGTCAACCCCCCACAATCCCGGCGGGCGCGATCGCGCCTGCCGGGGTTTCTTCCCTGCTTCACTCGACTCCTCCCGAGGTGCCGTACGCATGAGTTCCCGCCGAGCCGATCGACCCCAGCCCCGCTCCCACGCCCGCCCCAAGGGCGGTTTCCGAGCGCGCAATGTCGTCCTGGCAGTGGGTGCACTCACCGTGACGGCCGGCGTCGCCGTCACCCTCGCCACCGGCGGTTCAGATCCGAGCGGCGGCACGGCGGACCGGGTCACGACCAACGCTGCCGGGGATCTCCCCGGAGGCGCTGATGCCAGCACGGACAGCACTGATCCCCTCGCGCTGCCCTCCGTGAGCCCGAGCGTGTCCGCCTCTCCCACCCCGAGCGTGAAGGCCTCCGCCAAGCCCAAGCAGCCGGCGAAACCGGCCGCGTCGCCGAAGGTGGAGGCGAAGAGCGGCAGCGGCACGGGTGGTTCGGGTAGCGGCGGGCGGTCGGCCGCCACGCCCCGCAGCGGCTCGGGCTCCGGGTCCGGCAGCTCGGGCGGGTCATCCAACGGCGCCGAAGCCCAGGTTCTCGCGCTCGTCAACAAGGAGCGGGCATCGGCCGGTTGCTCGCCGCTGACGTCGAACGCGAAGCTCGTCAAGGCAGCGGACGACTACAGCGATGTCATGGCCGACGCCGGCGTGATGTCCCATACGGGGCCCGACGGCTCCACCATGACCAGCCGGGTCGAGGCCGCAGGCTACGCCTGGTCCACGCTGGGCGAGAACATAGCCCAGGGGCAGTCCGACGCGGCGGCCGTCATGGACGCGTGGATGCACAGCCCCGGCCACCGGGCGAACATACTCAACTGCTCCTTCAAGGAGATAGGCGTCGGCGTGCACTTCGGCGACGGCGGTCCGTGGTGGACGCAGGACTTCGGGGCGGGCCGCTAGGTCCCGTCAGCGGTTGGCTCCCGCCAGTCCGAACGCCACCTGCACCCGCGCCCCGCCCATCGGAGCGCGAGTGATCTGCATCTCTCCGTCGGCGGTGCGGGCGGCACGGGCCACGATGTCCAGGCCGAGGCCGGTGGAGCCACCGACGCTGACTCCGCGGGTGAGCGCGGCGTCCGGGTCGGCGACGCCGGGACCCGCGTCGTCCACCGTCAGCAGCACATGCCGGTCGGTGCGCTCGACCCGTACGGCGAAGGCCGTGCCCTGCGGGGTGTGCCGGAAGACATTGCCGATCAGGGCGTCGACGACGGCGGCGAGATCGTCCTCCGGGAACCGGACGGGCGTCGGCCGCGGCGTGAAGGAGCGTTCGTAGGGCCGATCCTGCTGGGTGGCGAGCACCGACCAGAAGTCGAGCCGCATCGCTACCACTTCGGTCACCTCGCACGGCCTCGCCGGTACTCCCCCGCTCGGGCCCGCGGCCAGCGGGGTGCGGGCGGCGGTGATGATCGAATCGAGTTCGCTCTCCAGCTGTGCCACGGCGTCGGCGACCCGCCGGGCACTGTGTGAGCCGCCCATCAGGTCCGCCTCCAGGTAGAGCGCGGTCAGCGGGGTTCTGAGCCGGTGCGAGAGATCCGCGACCATTTCCCGTTCGACGGCCAGCAGTTCCGCGACCCGGTCGGCCATCGTGTTGAACGCGACACCGGCCTCCATCAGCTCCGGTGGCCCGTCGGGTTCCACTCGTACGTCGAGGTCACCCGAACCCAGTGCCAGCGAGGCTCGCGACAGGCTGCGGGAGGAACGGACCACCCGGGCGCCCAGCCGGTCGGCGACCAGTACCGAGCCGCCCACGAGGCCCAGCGCGAGCAGCGACATGACGCCCCACGAGGCCCCCACGCCCCGGGTCAGATCGACGCCGGGCACATACGCCTCGACGACCGCCACCCGGTCCTGGGCGAGCACGACAGGCTGGAGATAGACCCATCCCTCGGCAGTGTCCATGGCCAGCGTCTCGCGCTTCTCGACCGCGCGTTCCAGTGCCTGACGCGGCGCGCGCAGCGTGCCGACGAGTTCTCCCTCCGGGAGCCGTACGGCGAGCTGGTCCCGCGAGCCGAGCCCCGCGACCGCCTGCTGCACATCCGCCGGTTTCGTGGTCAGGGCGAGGACCGGTGAGAGAGCGGCCGCTCGCTGCTCGGCGGCGGTGGTCACGCGGTCCCGGGCCTGTTCGCGGACCAGGAGGGCGAGCGGGATGAGGAAGGACAGCGCGACCATCAGCGTCGCGGCCAGTGCGATCCCCGCGAGTGCGCGTCTCATAGGGAGGTGACCAGTTTAATCCCGATACCACGCACGGTATGCAGATAGCGGGGATCCGAGGCCTTTTCTCCCAGTTTCCTGCGCAGTGCCGAGAGATGGACGTCGACCGTCTGGTCCTCGAGATAGGGCTGCTGCCACACCTCGGCGAGTATGCGTTTGCGGGATATGACCTCGTCGGCGTTTGCCGCGAGGTAGGCGAGCAGGTCGAACTCCCGCCGGGTCAGCGTCAGCTCTCGGTCGGCGAGGTGCGCGGTACGGGCCGTCGTATCGATCCTGAGCTCGGCGACCTGGACGACCGGCTGCCGGTCCCCGTCATGGGCGGCGGGTACGGACCGCCGGAGTACGGCGGTGAGCCGGGCGGCGAGCTGGCCGCCCGAGAAGGGCTTGACCATGTAGTCGTCGGCTCCCGCGTTGAGCAGCCTGATGATCTCCGTGTCGTCGTCGCGGGCCGTGGCGACGAGCACGGGAACGCGTGAAATGCCCCGGATCATCCGTAGCACGTCGAGACCGTCCAGATCGGGCAGCCCGAGGTCGAGCACGACGATGTCGGGCGGGCACTGGGTGATCTCGCGCAGCGCCTCGAAACCCTGGTGGACGGTCTTCACCGCATACCCGTGCGCGGTAAGGACTTCGATCAGCGCGGCCCGGATCACAGGGTCGTCCTCGACGACAAGTACGGAGGCCATGAGCAGGCACGTTAGCGGGTCCGCCACTATGGTGTCGTGTCCCGGTTCTTGCGCTACCTGCTCATCTGGCTGTCGTGCACGGCGGCCAGTGTCACGGCCGTCATCATCACGGTCCACTTCGTGGTGGGATCGACCAGGCCGACCGCGCCGGTGGCGCAGTCGGCTCCGACGGACTTCGCCGCCTCGGCGCGGGCCTCGGCGACCCCCATCCCGACCCCGAGTGCCTCCGCGAGCACCAGCCCGGACCCGACGCCTTCCAAGAGAGCCGAGAAGCCCCGCACCGCGACGCCGACTCCCGCGGCCCGCCCAAGCTCCCGCCCGCCGGACAAGCCGTCCGCGCCTTCGAGCCAGGGCTGCGAGGAGGGCGGCTCGGGGGTGCACACCATCTCGTCCCAGGGCGGGTCGGTCACCGTGCGCTACGGAAGTGGCGGGGTGTGCCTCATCTCGGCGGTGCCGAGCCAGGGATTCACGGCAAGCACCGCACAGAGCGCGCCGGACACCTTGACGGTGACCTTCGCGGGCAGCCGGCACCGCTCGGAGATCACGGCGACAACAGTCCCCGTGGACCGGGCGAGCGTGCGCGAAACGTCTTTCTAGGGCGTCCGGTCCCGTTTCCAGGGCGTCCGGTCCCGGGCCCGGCCGGAGGGCTCCCCACCCCGCCGTGAATGACCCGGTCGAAGAAGCGATGACTTTCGCCGTGCCGACACGTCTGCACTGTATGGACACCACTTCGCAGATCTCCTCCCCCGACCTTCACCCAGCCGCCCGCGCCGTGGCCCAGCTGATCGACGGCGTCGAAGACGCCCGGCTCGACGACCCGACACCCTGTCCCAACTACGCCGTACGGGAGCTGCTGGGCCACCTCGCCGGGCTGTCCACCGCCTTCCGGGACGCCGCACGGAAGGACCTCGGGCCGTCGACGGACACCGCCCCCGGATCCGTGCGGCCGGTCCTCGGCGACGACTGGCGCACCGTCCTTCCACAGCGGCTGGACGAGCTGGCGGAAGCCTGGACGACGCCGGGGGCGTGGGACGGCGACACCCAGGCAGGCGGCGTCACCTTCCCGGCCGCGATCGCCGGACGGGTCGCCATCAACGAGCTCGTCATCCACGGCTGGGACCTGGCCCGCGCCACCGGCCAGGACTACGCCCCCCGTGACGCGAGTCTGCAGGTGTCGTACGAGCTGATGAAGCCGACGGGGGACGACCCGAGCGGGGACGGGATGTTCGGCCCGGTCGTCGAGGTCGCCTCGAACGCGCCGCTGCTCGACCGGGTTGTCGGGTTCAGCGGCCGCCGTCCCGACTGGCAGCCGGGGGACTGACCGCGCGAGGGGGCGGCGTCGGGGGCGCGCGCCCGCCGCCTCAGGCGCCCAGCATCGCCCGGGCCCGTTCGCGGAGGCGTTCGTCCGCGGGGACTATTTCGGGCTCCGGGCCCGAGGTCACCACCCGAAGGTCGCGTTCGGCGAGCGCCGTCAGCCGGGCCCTGAACTCCGGGGTCAGGGCCTCAGGGCCGAGCGCGAGCAGGGCGTCGGGTGCCGTTTCCGGGTCGGCGATGCGTTCGGCCGAGTCCAGGAGGAGGCCGGCCGCGCGGGCGCGGTCGAGATCGTGGCCGAGCGCGAGGAGGGCGAGGACCGCGGCCGGGGACTGGTCCGGGTCGTCGAGGAGGCCTTCCAGCGCGGGGGGCTCGGGCCACGCCGCGCCTCCCCTCGTACGCCGCGCGCGACTCCGCGGTCCTGACGCGGTTCCGGTCCGCCCACTCGGTCAGCGTCAACCCGGTCCTGAGCCGGATAGCGTGTGATCATCCGCGACAAGGTCGAGATCCCGGCACCCGGCGTCTTCTCCACCTACTCGGCCAACTTCGGTGTCGGCTACGGCAGTAACGCCTCGCTGGGCAGGGAGAGCAGGGCGAGCACAACCGCCCGTACAAGGGGTCGTTCGTCGTCGCCAAAGCCGGCCTGGTCGGCCGGGAAGAGGCGGGAGCTTCACGTCCGGTTCGCCGAAGGAAGCGACCCCCGACCACTGGTGCCGACCGCCTGACCCCCTCACCGCCACGCCGACCGGCCTCCTGACCGGCACGCCGTCCGTGCGAAAAATCCGGATGTGCCGGGAGCAGCGCCGATGCGATGCTCCCGGCATGGCACGTCATGCAAGACCCAGCCTCTACATCTCCGTCGACATCGAGGCGGACGGCCCGATCCCCGGCCCGTACTCGATGATCAGCTTCGGCGCGGCGGTGGCCGGCCGCCAGGACGCCGCGAGCTACACGCCGACCGACCCCGAGGCGCACACCTTCTACCGCGAACTGGCACCCATCAGCGAAGACTTCGTGCCCGAGGCCCTCGCCGTCAGCGGCCTCGACAGAGACCGGCTGATTGCCGAGGGCAGTGAACCGGCCACCGCCATGGCCGAGTTCAGCACCTGGGTGCGTGAGGTGAGCAGCAAGGCGGGCCAGGGCGCGCAGCCGGTGATGTGCGGTTACCCGGCTTCGTACGACTGGACTTTTCTGTACTGGTATCTGATGCGCTTCACCGG
This sequence comes from Streptomyces sp. NBC_01750, assembly GCF_035918095.1. Classification (NCBI taxonomy): domain Bacteria; kingdom Bacillati; phylum Actinomycetota; class Actinomycetes; order Kitasatosporales; family Streptomycetaceae; genus Streptomyces; species Streptomyces sp. NBC_01750. The sequence continues at coordinate 7,179,915 of NZ_CP109137.1, read as the reverse complement.
GGCGAGCCCCTTCGGGCACTCCGGATGTCTGGACATGAAGACCTTGTACGCGACCAAGGCCCGGCTTCCGCTCCGTGCCGTCGCCAAAGGCACCATGCCGCGGCAACTGCTCTCCAAGCGGCGGCACACCCACCACGCTCTGGACGACGCGATCGAGCAGGCGGAGCTGTTCAGTAACCTCATGGTGTGGCCGGGGCGCTGACCCCGAGAGGGGGGAACCGCTGTGAAGTCCGTGCTCAGACCGTTGCTCGCGCTGGTGCTGCTGATGCTCGCCGGGTGCGCGGGGTCCGATGAGAAGCAGGTCGCCGCCGGGCTGGACGATCCCGCGAAGAAGGAGATCGCGATGCGGCTGGTCTCCAGCGCCGAGAACTCCTCGCTGGACTGGAAGGCGCAGTACCAGTACATCGAGGACATCGGCGACGGCCGCGGCTACACCGCCGGCATCATCGGCTTCTGTTCCGGCACCGGCGATCTGCTCGCGGTCGTCGAGCGCTTCACGAAGGCACGGCCGGGCAATGCGCTGGCGCCGTTTCTGCCCGCCCTGCGCGCGGTCAGGGGCGGCGATTCGCACGAGGGCCTCGGCCGCCCGTTCACCGACGCGTGGGCGCGCGCCGCCGCCTCCGACCCGGCTCTCCGGGCCGCGCAGGACGCGGAGCGGGACCGGGCGTACTTCAAGCCTGCCGTCCAGCAGGCCGAGCGCGACGGTCTCGGCGCGCTGGGGCAGTTCATCTACTTCGACGCCTATGTGATGCACGGGTCCGGCGACACCAAGGGCTCGGTCGGCTTCCGCACGCTGCGGGAGAAGGCCCTGAGCACCGCGAAGCCGCCGGCGCGGGGCGGTGACGAGAAGGCGTATCTGAACGCCTTCCTGGACGCGCGGGTCGAGGCGATCCGCCGCGAGCCCTCGCATACGGACACCAGCCGCATCGAGACGGCTCAGCGCGTCTTCGTACGGGAGGGCAGGCTCGGTCTGGAGCCGCCGCTGCGCTGGAAGGTGTACGGCGACAGCTACCGCATCGACGCAGAATAGGGCCATGGGTGCGAACCGGACAGGCTCAACCGTGCTCGACGACCAGCTGTGCTTCGCGCTGTACTCCGCCTCCCGGGCGGTGACGGCGGCGTACCGGCCGGTCCTTGCGGAGCTGGAGCTCACCTATCCGCAGTATCTGGTGATGCTGGCCGTCTGGGAGCGCGGCGAGGTCCCGATGAAGGAGCTCGGCGCGGCGCTCGGCCTCGACTACGGCACGCTGTCGCCGCTGCTGAAACGGCTGGAGTCGGCCGGGCTGCTGCGGCGGGAACGGCAGCCGGAGGACGAGCGGCTGGTCATGGTGGCGGCGACGGAGCGGGGCGAGGCGCTGCGGGAGCGGGCCGAGCAGGTGCCGACGGCGATGGGCCGTAGATACGGCCTGACCGCGGATGAGGCCGGCCGGCTGCGGGACCAGCTGCGGGACCTGGTCGACCGCCTGAGCTGAGCCCCTGACAGATCACACGCCGATTCGACGTGGCGACTGTCACAACCAGTTACATCGTGCACAATTTAATTGCAGGCTATCTTTCTCTTAGGACACACCAGCAGAGGAGAGGCCCGCCATGGAATTCGTCCGGTACGAGACGTACACCCCCGTCGAGCGACCCACCTACCAGCAGGAGCTGGACGAGGTCGTCAGCAACGTCGCCCGCCGCACCCGGCAGTCCGTCGAGCGGCAGGGCGTGGGCCGCGCGGTCAGGACGGCGCACGGCAAGACGTACGGCCTGGTGAAAGCAACGGTCACGGTGGGTGAGGCGCCGGGGGCGTATGCGCAGGGGATCTTCGCGCAGCCCGGGACGTACGACGCCGTCGTCCGCTACTCCAACGGGCTCGGACATCTGCGTGCCGACTCGCTGCTCGGCGCGGCCTGCGGCATGGGAATCAAGATGTTCGGGGTGCCCGGCGACTCGCTGCTCACCGACGAGGCCGAGGCGACGACCTTCGACCTCAACCTGATCAACAACCGCGTCTTCTTCGCCAATACGGCGTACGACTACATGGTCATCGAGGAACTGTTCGCCGAGCTGCCGGACGCGCTGGTGAACCCGGCTCGACGGAAGTCGTGGATGGGCGAATTCCTCACCCGGCGGGGGACCTTGGAGACCTCGGACGAGTGGCTGTGGGACGAGCTGTTCGCGATGCTGTCCTTCACCCAGGTCCCGCGGCAGAACCTCCTCTCGTACACGTACAACAGCATGGGCGCCTTCCGGCACGGCGACCACATCGCGAAGGTGCGGACCGTCCCCGTCTCGCCCGTCACACATCTCACCGTCGACGTGCTGGCGGACGGCGAGGCGTTCCGCAACACGCTGGTGGCGGAGGCCGGTGAGCGCGACCACGAGTTCGAGCTGCAGGTGCAGCTCAACACCGATCTGACGCGGATGCCGGTGGACAACACCTCGGTGGAGTGGCCCGAGCAGCTTTCGCCGTGGGTGACCGTCGCCCGGGTCGCGATCCCGCGGCAGGACATCGGCGGCGAGGAGAACCTGACCGCCGCGGACGGTACGTCGATCACCCCCTGGCGCACCCGTGAGGACCACCGGCCGATCGGTGAGATCCAGCGGGTGCGCGAGGAGGTCTACCGCCGGTCCTCCATCGAGCGGCACCGCCTCAACGGGCAGCCGCGCGTGGAGCCGGCGGGCAGCGCGGAACTTCTGGGCCGGAACAACTGAACCGGGGGATCGAATCGGGGGAACCGAACCGGCGCGGCTGAGGCGCAGGTCGGCGCGGCGGGCCCGAACTCCCCCGCGCAGAAGGGGTGTACGACGTCTCCGCACTCTGATAGGAAAGCTTCCTAACAGAACACCGGAACGACGAACTCCCTATGGAGGCAAGGTGCCCACCCCCCACGTACGCGCCCCACGTCCGCTCAGGTTCCTCCCCCGCATCGCGCTCGGCGTCGCTCTCCTCGCCGTGCCGGCCACCGCCGTCGCGGCCACCTCCGACGAGCCCGCGCAGCACGGCAGCGCTACCGCGGCCACGGCCGCCATCGGGCTCGACGACCCGGCGAAGAAGGAGATCGCCATGCAGATCGTGTCCAGCGCGGAGAACTCCTCGCTGGACTGGAAGGCCCAGTACAAGTACATCGAGGACATCGGCGACGGCCGCGGCTACACCGCCGGCATCATCGGCTTCTGTTCCGGCACCGGCGACATGCTGGATCTGGTCGAGCTCTACACCGACCGCAAGCCCGGGAACGTTCTGGCCAAGTACCTGCCCGCGCTGCGCGAGGTCGACGGGAGCGACTCACACGCCGGTCTCGACCCGAACTTCACCAAGGACTGGAAGAAGGCGGCCCAGGACTCGGAGTTCAAGAAGGCCCAGAACGACGAGCGCGACCGGGTCTACTTCAACCCCTCGGTCAACCGCGGCAAGGCGGACGGCATCGGCGTACTCGGCCAGTTCATCTACTACGACGCCATCGTGATGCACGGCGACGGCGGCGACAGCACCGGCTTCAGCAACATCCGCAAGAAGGCTCTCGCCAAGGCCAAGACCCCTGCCCAGGGCGGCGACGAGAAGACCTATCTCAACGCCTTCCTCGACGCCCGGGTCTGGGCGATGAAGCAGGAGGAGGCGCACGAGGACACCAGCCGGGTCGACACGGCCCAGCGGGTATTCGTCAAGAAGAACAACTTCAACCTGAACACGCCGCTGGACTGGAAGGTCTACGGCGAGAGCTTCCACATCGACTGAGCACCGACACAGATCAGTACCGCTGAGCAGCCGTTGAGCAGTAGCTGAGCAAGACCCGGAGGGCCGGGTGCCCGTGCACACGCGCGGACACCCGGCCCTTGGGCCCTTTTCGGTTCAGTGTGCGCCGGCCGGAGCCGGGACCTTCGTGGCTTCCTGCTGTTCCTCCCGCGAACTGTCCTTCTTCCCGAGGTGGTTGAAGGCCAGGTTGAGGACGATCGCCACGATGCATCCGGTGGAGATGCCCGAGTCGAGAACGACAAGCGCGTCCTTCGGGAAGGCGTGGTAGAAGTCCGGCGCGGCGATCGGGATCAGGCCGATACCGACGGAGGCCGCGACGATCAGAGCGTTCTCGCCCTTCTCCAGGGCGGCCGAGGCCAGCGTCTGGATGCCGCTGGCGGCGACCGAGCCGAAGAGCACGATGCCCGCGCCGCCGAGGACCGGCAGCGGGACGAGCGCGATCACGGAGGCGGCGACCGGGCAGAGGCCCAGCAGGATCAGGATGCCGCCGCCCGCGGCGACGACGAACCGGCTGCGCACCTTCGTCATCGCGACCAGGCCGATGTTCTGGGCGAAAGCGCTGCACATGAAGCCGTTGAAGAGCGGGCTGATGGCGCTGCCGAGGGTGTCGGCGCGCAGCCCGCCCTCGATGATCCGCTCGTCCGCCGGCCGTTCGACGATCTTGCCGAGTGCGAGCATATCGGCGGTGGATTCGGTCATACAGACCAGCATCACAATGCACATCGAGACGATCGCGGCGATCTCGAACTGCGGTGCGCCGAAGTGGAACGGCGTCGGGAAGCCGACCGGATCGGCGTTCTTGATGGCGTCGAAGCTGGTCATCCCCAGCGGAATGGCGAGGAGTGTGCCGGCGACGAGTCCGAGCAGGATGGCGATCTGCTGCAGGAAGCCGCGCAGCAGTTTGCGCAGCGCGAGCACGATGACGAGGGTGAGGGCCGCCATGCCGATGTTCTTCATCGAGCCGTAACTGTCGGCGGTGGGGTTGCCGCCCTGCGACCAGTTGAAGGCGACCGGGAGCAGTGAGACACCTATCAGAGTGATGACGGTGCCGGTGACGACGGGCGGGAAGAAGCGGACCAGCTTCGAGAAGTACGGCGTGAGGACGAACCCCAGGACGCTGGCGACGATGATCGCGCCGAAGACGACGGTGATGCCGTCGGCTCCGCGGTCCTTTCCAATGGCGATCATCGGGGTCACACCGGCGAACGAGACCCCGTTGACGAACGGGAGCCGCGCGCCGACCTTCCAGAAGCCGAGCGTCTGCAGAAGGGTGGCTATGCCCGCGGTGAAGAGGCTCGCCCCCATCAGGAAGGCGGTCTCCTTGGCGCTGAGGCCCACGGCGGGTCCCACGATCATGGGAGGGGCCACCACGCCCGCGTACATCGCGGCCACATGCTGCAGCCCGCTGGTGAACATTTTCAGAGGAGGCAGCGTCCGGTCGACCGGATGCTTCCGCTCCGGTACTGCGACGGCATCTACCTCTGGGACTGCATCTGCTGCGACTGCATCTGCTGCGACTGCATCTTTCGGAAACCTGGGCTGTGCGGCCACGGGTGGTTCCTCCGGTCGGGTACACGTCGGCGGTGACGCGGGTGTCAGGGAGGTGGTGCGAATGGTGCAGCGGTGAGCGCGGGCTTCTGGGGTGTGAAGACACGAGTCACCGTCCCGGGGGGTGCGGCACCGTTCGGCGGTGCCGCACCCCCCGGTCACGGCTGCCGTGGACCCCGCTCGGGCCCACGGCCGCCGGTCGAGGGCCGTCCCCCTCGACCGGACTTCCTTTGGGTCAGCCCCGCGCGGCGATCCGCGCCAGGCGCTGTGCCTCGTCCCGCGCGGAGCGGGCGATGGCGTCCTCGTCCACCGTGGTCAGGTGGTTGTCCTCGACGACGGTCTTGCCATTGACGAGGGAGAGCGAGACGGGAGCGGCCGCGCCGAAGACCAGCGCGATCACCGGGTCGGCGATGGAGGAGTGGGCAAGTGTGTCCAGCTTCCACAGCACCAGGTCGGCGAGCTTGCCGGCCTCGATCGAGCCGATCTGGTCGGCGCGGCCGAGGACCTGGGCTCCGCCGTACGTCCCGAGGCGCAGCGCCTGGCGGGCGCCCAGCGCCGCCTCGCGGTGAGCTCCGAGGCGGCTGATGAGGAGCGCGTTGCGCAGCTCGGTGTGCAGCTCACCCGACTCGTTGGAGGCGGTGCCGTCGACGCCGAGACCGACCGGGACACCGGCCTTCAGCATGTCGGGGACCCGGGCGATACCGGCGCCCAGGCGGGCGTTGGACGACGGGCAGTGCGCGACGCCGGTGCCCGTACGGGCGAACGCCGCGATGTCCGAGTCGTTCATATGGACGCAGTGCGCCATCCACACATCCGAGCCGAGCCAGCCGGTCGACTCGAAGTAGTCGGTCGGGCCCATCCCGAAGAGCTCCTTGCAGAACTCCTCCTCCTCGACGGTCTCCGAGCCGTGGGTGTGCAGCCGGACGCCCTTGCGGCGGGCCAGCTCGGCGCCCTGCCCGAGCAGTTCGGTGGAGACGGAGAACGGGGAGCACGGCGCGACGGCGATCTGCGTCATCGCGTCGAAGGAGGCGTCGTGGTGCTTGTCGATGGTGGCTTCGGTGGCGGCCAGTGCGCCCTCGAGCGACTCGACGGCGAAGTCCGGCGGCAGGCCGCCGTCCGAGGTGCCGCGGTCCATGGAGCCGCGGGCGAGGGTGAACCGCACACCCATCTCGCTCGCGGCGCCGATGATCGCGCCGGACAGATCTCCCGAGCCATGCGGGTAGACGTAGTGGTGGTCCATCGCGGTGGTGACACCGCCGCGGGCCATCATGGCCAGGGAGCCCTGCGCGGCCGCGCGGACCATCGGCTCGTCGATCCGCGCCCACGTCGGGTAGAGCGCGACCAGCCAGTTGAAGAGGTTGTGGTCGGTGGCCAGACCTCGGGTGATCCACTGGTAGAAGTGGTGGTGCGTGTTGATCAGGCCGGGGGTGGCGAGATGGCCGGTGCCGTCGATGCGGCGGACCACGTTCTCCAGGCCGGCGGGGGCTTTGCCCGCTCCGACCGACTCGATCCGGTTGTCCGATACGACGATGTAGCCGGAGGCGTACTCGGTGTCGTTCGCGTCCACGGTCGCGACGGAACAGTTCTCGATGACGATGCGCGAAGCCGCCATGGCGGGTCCTCGTTCTTCCCAGTTGATTGAACGGACCCGGGGGCGAGCGGGGTGACGACCGGGTCCGGGGCTGAAGTTGTTGCGCAGATGCCCCCGCTCTCCCCCTGGGACTGACGCCGGCGCACACGTCGGGGGTGGAGCAGAGCTACAGATTGGTCATGTCGACCGGGATCCGCGGCTCGATGCCGTCCCGCAGGACGGTGGCCTCGATCAGGCCGTACGGGCGGTCGGCCGCGAAGTAGACCTCATTGTCGTTCTTGAGCCCGAAGGGCTCCAGGTCGACCAGGAAGTGGTGGTTGTTCGGCAGGGAGAAGCGGATCTCGTCGATCTCGCTGCGGCTGTTGATGACCCGCGAACCCATTTGGTACAGGGTCTGCTGGAGCGAGAGGGAGTACGTCTCGGCGAAGGCCTGCAGGATGTGCTTCCTGGCCTGCTCGTACGACTTCTCCCAGTTGGGCATCCGGTCTTCGTCGCTGGTCCAGTTGTAGCGCCAGGCGGCGGAGACATCGGTGCACAGGATGCGGTCGTACGCCTCCTTGAGCGTTGTGTACTTGTCCTTGACGTAGCCCCAGAACTCCGAGCCGGTGGAGTTCATGACCGTGAGGTCCTTGAGACCGGAGATGATCTCCCAGCTCTCACCGTCGAAGGTGATCTGGGTGGTGCGCAGCTCCTGGCCCTTGCGGACGAAGGAGTGCTTGACCTCGTCCGAGCCGATGAACTTGGAGTTGGCGTCGGAGGTGGCGATCCGCTCCCAGGAGTACTCCTCGATGCGGATGCGTGCCCGGCGGATCGGCTCCTGGCTGGTCACGAAGTGACGGGCCAGGTGGATGCCGAACTGCTCGGCCGACTCGATGCCGTGCTCCTTGGCGAACGCGTACACCGTGTTCTTGGTGGTGTCCGTCGGCAGGACGTTGGCGTTGGAGCCGGAGTGGTGGACGTCGTCCATGTCGCCGGAGAGAGCGACGGAGACGTTCAGGTCCTTGATGTGGTGGGTGTCGCCGTCCCGCGTGATCCTGACGACGCGGTTCTCTGCTTTGCCGTACTGGTTCTGGCCGAGAATCGTGGGCATGTCTGCTAGCTCCCTCGGTAAACGGAGTAGCCGAACGGGTTGAGCAGCAGCGGTACGTGGTAGTGCTCGCCCGGCGTGACGGCGAACGTGATCGCCACCTCCGGGAAGAACGCACCGCTGTCCCTTACGCGGGGGGCGTCCTGCTGCGCCTCGGCTTGCTGGTTGGCACCGTGCTTGTCTGAGAAGTACGCCTCGGTCTCGAAGTCGAGACGTACATGGGTCGTTCCTTCCGGCAGCGCCGGCAGGTCCTTGCAGCGCCCGTCCGCATCGGTCTTCGAGCCGCCGAGCGCGACCCACTCCGCGTCGAAGCCGCCGCGGGCCGCGAGCGAGATGGCGACACCCTCGGCGGGGCGTCCGATGCTGGTGTCCAGGATGTGCGTGGACACCGACGCGGTGGTCTCCGTGCTCAAGACGTCATTCTCCTTCTTCGGCGAGGCGGGTCAGCCGGATACGGTTGATCTTGCCCAGCTCGGTGCGGATAATTTCCCGCTCCTGCTCGGGCGAGTTGCCGATCCGGGCCTTGAGCGCCTCGAGCATCTGCTCACCGGTCGCGCCGGTGGCGCAGATCAGAAAGACATGACCGAACCTGTCCTGGTAGGCCAGGTTCCGCTCGAGCATTTCGGCCTTGAGTTCCTCGGAGGCGCCTGCCATCCCGCGCTGCTCGAGGGAGGAGGTCGGGTCCCCGGGCTTCGGCCGGCCGATCGGCGGATGCCCCGCCATCGCCTCGGCCAGATCCTCTGCGGTCAGCTCGGCCATGGCGGCGTCACTGGCGTCGAAGAGAGTCTCCACAGTGGCGTACGGACGCCGGGCGAGCAGCTTGCTCCCCCACGCCGAACTGGCGCACACCTCGTGCAGTGCGGCCAGGGCCGCGCTGTCCTGCGAGGTGTTGAACCGGGTGAGACCCGCCGGGGGTTCGGGGGCCGCCCCCGACAAGCGCTGTGGACTCGAAGTCACGGGAGCCTCCGTGGCTGTTTTCCGCTGTGCGTTGGACGGGCTGCGGACAGCTAACGCCCTCCGGCAACGCAACGTCAACACTTTGTTGAAAACTCGGCAACGCAGAAGCTGCCGTCCGGACATCCGGACGGCGGGACGCGCCGGTGCGTCCTCAGTCCTTCTTCGCGGCGTTTTCCCTGTTCACGGCGTTGTGGACAAGCAGCTTACTCGCGTGCGATCGCGTGAGCGGGGCTCAGTGAGCCCGCCCCCCTGGTGAACCGCGCTCACTGAGGGCGGCTCCCGCGGCGCGGGGCTGCTGATTCTGGGTGACAGGCCCCCGGCACCCGCGCCGCACTCCGGGAGGGGTCGTTTCGCAGCTGAGTCGCGCTGCGCTACGTCAGTCGTCCTGCCGTGACTGCTCGTCGCCCGCACGCGCCTTGGCCCGCTGCTCGTCGGCGTAATTGATGTAGTTGTAGACGGTGAAGCGGCTGACCCCCAGGGCCGCCGCCACCGTCTCCACACCGTGTCGTACGGTGAACGCGCCGCGCGCTTCCAGGGTCCGTACAACCTGCTGTTTGGTCTTGCGGTCCAGCTCGGACAGCGGCATGCCGTGTCTGCGCTCCATCGCGGCCAGGATGTGGTCGAGGGAGTCCGCGAGCTGGGGAAGGCGCACGGCGAAAACCTCCTCACCCTCCCAGCTGAGTACGACGTCGTCCTCGCGGGCTTCACCGGGTGCGAGCAGCTCTCCGCCCATGGCGTCCACCAGCGGCTTGACCGCCTGCGCGAGTGCGTGGTCGGCGGGCCCGGTCATTCCTCGCCCTCCACCACATTGACCTGCAGCGAGACCCGGGTGGCCCCGGCGTCCAGGGCCGTGCGCAGCAGCGCGTCGACCGCGCTCAGCACCTCGTCGGCGCCGCCTTCGGCCGTATTGCCGAACGGGCCGACGTCCACCTTGTCCAGGTCCGCGCCCTGGACGACCTCGCGGACGGCCAGGGCGTGCGCCGGCGGCTCGTCCAGGTCGAACGGCTCGGTCGTGAACTCCACTCTCAGTCGCACCATGCCCCCACGTTAGCCGCGCGCTCCCGCGCCGTCGTCGGCCCTCCCGGCACGGAAAAGCTCCGGAAATACTCCTGGAAAGGTCCGGCTCCGTGCGACGGACCTGCGCCCGTGCCGCGTAGAGCAGGTGAAGGAACGCCGCGCTGCAGCGGCACTGGGAGGGGTCTGCATCATGACAGGGCGCAAGCACAGAGGTGTCAGGACGACAGTTGTCGTTACGGCGGCCATGGCGGCACTGACCGCCTCACAGGCCCCGGGACCGGCGGCACACGCCTCGGCCCCGGTGAAGATCCACCCGGCCTCGTCGGGGCCGAGTGTCTCCGGCGACACCCCGTACCGGACCCAGCTTCCGCCGCTGCGTACGCGCGGCGCCGCAGGCGGCACCGAAAGTGCGGAGAGCTCCGGCGCACCGGCCGGCGGCCCGCTGCCGGCCACCGTACTGGCCGCGTACCGGCAGGCCGAGGAGGAGCTCGCGGACAGCAGGCCCGGTTGCCGGCTGCGCTGGCAGCTGCTTGCCGCGATCGGCCAGGTCGAATCCGGGCAGGCACGCGGTGGCCGGGTGACCGCGGACGGCACCACACTCAGCCCGATCCTCGGCCCGAGGCTGGACGGCAACGGGTTCGCCGCCATCAAGGACACCGACGGCGGGGTGTACGACGGGGACACCGCGTACGACCGTGCCGTCGGTCCCATGCAGTTCATCCCGTCGACCTGGGCCTTCTGGGGCTCCGACGGCAACGGCGACGGACACCGCGATCCGGGCAACATCTACGACGCGTCCCTCGCGGCGGGGCGCTATCTGTGCGCGGGCGGGCGGAATCTGTCCGATGCGGCTGACCTGGACCGCGCGGTCCTCGGCTACAACCACTCCACCGCGTATCTGCGCACGGTCAGAGCGTGGCTCACCTACTACCTCGAAGGTCACCGGGTCGTGCCGGACAACGGCTCCGCACCGGCCGGCCGTCCGGAGCCGAAGCCGTCGGACACGCCTCGGCAGCCGGTCCGGTCCGCCGTTCCTGCCCGCCCCGGCGACCGGGACAGCGGGGCCAAGTCCTCCCCCACGCCCTCGAATTCGCCCTCGCCTTCCAGGAGTGCGGGCGGCGGCCCGGAGCCGGAAGCGCCGCTGCTTCCGGTCCCGAGCCCCATTGCGGGGCTGCCCGGCGTGGATGCGTTGACCAGCAACGGAACGGAATCGATGCGCGCCTCCCCCTCCACAACCCCCGCTACCGGACGGTAATCTCCCCCGCGCCGGGCAAGCACCGTGTCCGGCCGGGGTGAGAGCGAAGGGGCCCTCATGACGACGGACACGCAAGCGGCTCACGAGCGGTGGCAGCGCGCGTGGGCCCACCGCGAGCAACTGCTCAAGGTGGCCCGCCGCAGGTCCATGAGCGTGGAGGACGCCGAGGACGCCGTGCACGAGGCGATGCTGCGTGCTGCCGAGAACCCTCATCTGGACGAGGAACGGCTGGGTGCCTGGCTGACTACGGTGACGATGCGGCTGTGCGTGGACCGCTACCGGCAGGTCAACCGTGAGACCGAGGTGCGCAGCAGCCCCAGGCTGCTCGCACCCGCCCCGGTGCCGGTGGAGGAGGCGGTCTGCGACCAGGCCGAGGCGAGATGGCTGGCGCGCCGGAGCGGGGAGCTCCCTGCCCGCCAGGCCGAGGCCCTGTGGCTCAAGGCCGAGGATCTGGACGTCGGCCAGGTCGCCACAAAGATGGGTCTGAGCTACCGGACGGTCGAGTCACTGCTGGCGCGGGCCCGCCGGACGCTGCGCAATTCGCTGGCCGCCACGCTCGCTCTGGGGCTGTGGCTGATCGGGCGCGGCCGCACGCAGGGCAGCCATGCCCAGGTGGTGGCTTTGGCCTCGACCGCGGCGACGCTGGCGGTCGCGGGTCTGATCCTGCCGTACGTCCACGACGCGGACGGGCCGCAACGGTCGCGTCCGGCGGTCCCCGCAGTCTCGGAGTTCGCTGACGTGCAGTCGCCGACGGCGAGTGGCGCGGCACCGTCCCCCGGCAGCTCGAATGCCGGGCAGAGCGCGGCCGGGACGCAGCAGTACAGCGCCCCCGGGCTCACCGTGCCCCCGCTGCCCGCGCTGCCGGAACTGCCACTGCCCACGCCCGGCATACCGAACATTCCAGATGTATCAGCCGTGCCGGCGGTCCCTGTCCCGGACCTGACCGCCGTGCCCGACCTCACGTCCGCACCGGACCTGCCCGCCGTACCGGACGTGCCCGACCTGCCCGCGGCGTCGGACGTGCCGTCGCAGCCGCTCCCCACCAAGGTGCCGGAGGCGAACACGTCCGTGGCGCCGGTGCTCCCGAACCGCTAGCACACAGGCGTACATCCCATGTTCCACCCTGATTCCGCCCTGATTCCCGGCCCGTAAAAAAATCCTCGCCTCGTCGCGACGGACGGGCCCGCCCTCCCCGTAGAGCAGATGTCGGACCGCTCCACGGCTGAAGGGTGAACCGGATGGGTGTCGAGATCTGTGTGGAGGGGCTGACCAAGTCCTTCGGCCACCAGGTCATCTGGCAGGACGTTTCACTGACGCTGCCCGCCGGAGAAATCTCGGTGATGCTCGGCCCCTCGGGTACGGGCAAATCGGTGTTCCTGAAGACGCTCGTCGGGCTGCTGCGGCCCGAACGCGGGTCGATCCGGATCGCGGGCACGGACATCACCGCCCTGCGCGAGCACGACCTGTACGAGGTGCGGAAGCTGTTCGGCGTGCTGTTCCAGGACGGTGCGCTGTTCGGCTCGATGAATCTCTACGACAACATCGCCTTCCCGCTGCGTGAGCACACCCGCAAGCCGGAGAGCGAGATCAGACGGATCGTGCTCGAGAAGATGGACATGGTCGGACTGATCGGCGCCGAGGAGAAGCTGCCCGGCGAGATATCCGGCGGTATGCGCAAACGGGCCGGTCTCGCACGCGCCCTCGTACTCGATCCGGAGATCATCCTTTTCGACGAGCCGGACTCGGGGCTCGACCCGGTGCGGGTGGCCTATCTCAACCAGCTGATCGTCGACCTCAACGCGCAGATCGACGCGACCTTTCTGATCGTCACCCACGACATCGCGTCGGCGCGGCAGATTCCGGACAACATCGGGCTCCTGTTCCGGCGTGAGCTGGTGATGTTCGGCCCCCGGGAAAAGCTGCTGACCAGTGATGAGCCGGTCGTACGGCAGTTCCTCAACGGTCGTATGCAGGGTCCGATCGGGATGGCGGAGGAGAAGGACGCGGCCCAGGTCGAGCAGGAGCTCGCGCAGCTCGGCGCGGGCGGGGATGCCGCTCCGCCGGGCATACCGGAGCTGACTCCGCGTCTGCTGCCCACCGCGGGGATAGCCCGGCCGCCTCGCTGGGAGGCCATCGCCGAACGGGAGGCGCTGCGGCAGGTGCGGGCCGCGGTGCGCGTGAAGGAGGCCGGCGCATGAGCCTGTCCCCCACCGGAGCCCTCAGGCATACGGGCAGTCTGTTCGCGATGGGCCTGGATGTCGTACGGACCCTGCCCAGGCGCCCGTTCCAGGTACGCGAGTTCATCCAGCAGGCCTGGTTCATCGCGAGCGTCACGATCCTGCCCACGGCGCTGGTCTCCATCCCCTTCGGTGCGGTCATCGCCCTGCAGATCGGCAGCCTGACGCGGCAGCTCGGCGCCCAGTCGTTCTCGGGCGCGGCTTCGGTGCTCGCGGTGCTGCGGGAGGCCTCCCCGATCGTCACCGCCCTGCTGATCGCGGGTGCGGGAGGCACGGCGATCTGCGCGGATCTCGGGGCGCGCAAGATCCGCGAGGAGATCGACGCCATGCAGGTGCTCGGCATCGACCCGATCCACCGGCTGGTCGTGCCGAGAGTGCTGGCCACGATGGTGGTGGCGGTGCTGCTCAACGGACTGGTGTCGGTCGTCGGTGTGGCCGGCGGCTACTTCTTCAACGTCATCCTGCAGAACGGCACTCCGGGCGCGTATCTCGCCTCCTTCACCACCCTCGCCCAGCTGTCGGATCTGTGGGCGGCCGAGCTGAAGGCGCTGGTGTTCGGCGCCATCGCCGCCATCGTGGCCTCGTACAAGGGACTGACCGCCAAGGGCGGCCCGAAGGGCGTCGGCGACGCGGTGAACCAGTCGGTGGTGATCACCTTCATGTTGCTCTTCGTGACGAACTTCGTGATGACCGCGGTGTACTTCCAAATCGTTCCGCAGAGGGGCTGACCGTGGCGCTCATCAGTCGATTCGTGGGGCTTCCGCTCCGCTCCCTGGAGGAGCTCGGCACCCAACTGTCCTTCTACGGGCGCTCGCTGGCCTGGACCGGCCGTACCCTACGCCGCTACAAGAAGGAGATCCTGCGGCTGCTGGCCGAGGTGAGCTTCGGCCGCGGCGCGCTGGCGGTGGTCGGCGGCACCGTCGGCGTCATCGCCTTCCTGTCCTTCTTCACCGGCACCGAGGTCGGCCTGCAGGGGTACGCGGCGCTCAACCAGCTGGGCACATCCAACTTCGTGGCGTTCCTGTCGGCGTACTTCAACACCCGTGAGATCGCCCCGCTGGTGGCCGGCCTCGCCCTGTCCGCGACGGTCGGGGCAGGGTTCACCGCCCAGCTCGGCGCGATGCGGATCAGCGAGGAGACCGATGCCCTCGAGGTGATGGGCGTTCCCTCGCTGCCGTTCCTGGTGACCACCCGGATGATCGCCGGTTTCGTCGCCGTCATCCCGCTGTACGTGATCGGGCTGTTGTCCTCGTACTTCGCGGCACGCACCATCACCACCGGCTACTACGGGCAGTCCGCGGGCACCTACGACCACTACTTCCAGCAGTATCTGCCGCCGGTCGACGTGTTGTGGTCGTTCGGCAAGGTGATCGTCTTCGCCGTCGTGATCATCCTGGTGCACTGCTACTACGGCTACTACGCGAGCGGCGGCCCGGCAGGCGTCGGGGTCGCGGTCGGGCGCGCCGTGCGGACGTCCATCGTCGCCATCAACCTTCTGGACTTCTTCCTCAGTCTGGCGATCTGGGGCGCCAACACGACCGTACGGATTGCGGGGTAGCGCCGATGCGAATTCCAGGACTCGTCCCGACGCGCGGCGCACGACTGCGCCTGTACGGCATCGTCTTCATCGCCGTCATCGCCCTTCTGCTGTCGCTGTCCGTCGCCGTCTATCAACAGGCGTTCACCTCCGTCGTACGGATCACGCTGGAGGCCGACACCCTGGGCAACCAGCTGGATCCACGGGCAGACGTCAAACTGCGCGGGCTGCTGGTCGGCGAGGTGCGCGAAGTGCGGGCCGACGGCGAGAAGGCGACTCTCGACATCGCCCTCAAGCCGGAGCACGTCTCCCGTATCCCGGCCGATGTGCGGGCCCGGCTGCTGCCCAAGACGCTGTTCGGCGAGAAGTTCGTCGATCTGACACCTCCCCGCGGGTCCTTTGCCCGGCACATCCGGGCGGGTGACGTGATCACCCAGGACCGCACCAAGGCCGGTATGGAGGTGCAGCAGCTGCTGAACGATCTGCTGCCGCTGCTGCGGACCGTGCGACCGGCGGATCTCAACGCCACGCTGTCCGCGTTCTCCACCGCTCTCGAAGGGCGGGGCGACCGGATCGGTGCCAACCTCACCCGTCTGGAGCGCTATCTGAAGAAGCTCAATCCGCATATGCCTTCCCTGAAGGAAGACATTTCACGGTTCGCCGACGTGGCCGAGGTGTACGGCGACGCGGCACCCGATCTGATGCGCGTCCTGCGGAACTCCGTCACCACGAGCCGCACCCTCGTCGAGCGGCAGGACCAGCTGGCCTCCGCGCTCACGGCGACCGCCACCACCGCCGGTACCGCCGACGCCTTCCTCGACGAGAACGGCGACCGGCTGATCACTCTTGGGCGCGTCTCCCGTCCCACGCTGGCGCTGTTCGCCCGCTACGCGCCGGAGTACCCCTGTCTCCTGGACGGCCTGGTGAAACAGGAGGCGGCATCCGAAAAGGCCTTCAGAGGCGGGGAGATGCGCATCACGCTCGAATTCGTCCGCCCACGATCCGCGTACCGACCCGGCGAGGAACCGCGCTATGCAGAGCGCTCAGGACCTGATTGCAGAGGTCTGCCCCACCCCCAAGTGCCCGCACCGGACGTCAAGCTCAATGACGGTACGTCGGGGACGCACTCGGGCGGTGCGCTGCCCGGCGGGGCCAATGTGTCCGCCACGGAGGCCGAGCAGCGGGCCATCGGCTCACTGGTGGCCCCGGTCATGGGAGTTCCCGCCGACCGGGTACCGGCGGTCGCCACGCTGCTGTTCGGTCCGATGGCACGCGGAACGGCGGTGAGTGTCGCATGAAGGTGAGCCGAGCCACAGAAACCGCGGCGCCGCTGGTCAAGTTCATTCTCTTCGCCGTGGTGACAGTGCTGGCGACGACGCTGCTCGCGGCGACGATCGTCAATATCTCCTTCGCCCCCGAGCACACGTACCGCGCGGTGTTCAGCGATGTCACCAGCCTGGAGGAGGGCGACGACATCAGGGTGGCCGGCGTGCGGGTCGGAGAAGTCCAGCAGGTGGCGATCAAGGACCGGACGCTGGCCGAGGTCACCTTCAGCGTCACCGACGACCGCCCGCTGCTCACCACCACCGGCGCCGTCATCCGCTACCGGAGCCTGGTGGGGCAGCGGTACATAGCGCTGACGGAAGGCGCCGGCAGCGGTACGCGGCTGAAGCCCGGTGGCCGGATCCCGCTGTCCAGGACCCAGCCCGCGCTCGATCTCAATGCGCTGCTCGGCGGTTTCAAGCCGCTGTTCGCGGCGCTGAGCCCGAAGGACGTCAACCAGCTCGCCACCGAGATCATCAAGACGCTGCAGGGCGAGGGCGGGACGGTCAACAGCCTGCTCGCCCACACGGCGTCGCTGACCAGCACACTCGCCGGCCGCGACAAGTTGATCGGGTCCGTGATCGACAACCTCAACGAGGTGCTGAAGACCGTGGACAAGCGCGGCGCCCGCTTCTCCGCCCTGCTCAAGCAGTTGCAGCGGGTGATCTCCGGGCTGTCCGCCGACCGCAAGCCCATCGGCGAATCGCTGGTGAACATCGGCGCCCTGACCGACGCCACCTCGGGTCTGCTCGAGGACGCCCGTCCGCCGTTGCGGGACGACATCGCCGGGCTGAGAGACCTCACCGGAACGCTGAACGACAACGAGAAGACCGTGGAGGGCGTGCTGAAGCGGCTGCCGAGCAAGCTCAACAAGCTGACCGGGACGGCCTCGTACGGCTCCTGGTTCAACTTCTACCTGTGTGACTTCGACGGCCGGATCGTGCTGCCGAAGACCCGGCAGGTCGTCACTCCCGAGCTTCACGTCGCCCGGGCGAGGTGCGCATGATTCCCTTCCGTGAACGCAATCCGGTGGTGATCGGGGCTGTCGGCGTCTCCACGCTCGCGCTGCTGGCAGCGGCCGCGTTCAATGCCGACAGCCTCCCGGTGATCGGCAACGGTGACACGTACAGCGCGGCGTTCTCCGAAGCGGGCGGCCTCAAGCCCGGCGACGAGGTGCGGATCGCCGGGGTCAAGGTCGGCAAGGTCGATGAGGTCGATCTGGACGGCGACCATGTGAAGGTGACCTTCCGGGTCAAGGGCGACCCGGAGTTCGGCACCAGGACCGGAGCGGCCATCCGGATCAAGACGATCCTGGGCTCGAAGTACCTCGCACTGCAGCCGAAGGGAACGGGCCAACTGCGGCCGGGCAGCGAGATCCCGCTGAACCGGACAGTACCGGCGTACGACGTCGTGGCGGCATTCAGCGAACTGACCACGACCACGGAGAAGGTCGACACGGCCCGGCTGGCGACCGCCCTGGACACCATCTCCACCACCTTCGAGGACTCACCCTCCGAGGTCCGGGCGTCCATCAAGGGTCTCTCGAAGATCTCCCGGACGGTGGCCTCGCGCGACGAGGCCCTGCGTGAACTGCTCGACCACGCCAACGGAGTCACCGGAGTGCTCTCCGACCGCTCCGGCGACCTCGGCGTTCTGATCAAGGACGGCGACAAGCTGTTCAAGGAGATCTCCAGGCGGCGCGAAGCCATCCACACGCTGCTCAAGAGCTCAGCCGCACTCGGCATCCAGCTCTCCGGCCTGGTCGCGGACAACCGCAAGGAGATCGGCCCGGCGCTCAAGGGCCTGAACTCGGTGGTCACCATGCTCGAACGCAATCAGGCGAGCCTCGACCGGAGCGTGAAGCTGCTCGCTCCCTATGTGCGCGTCTTCACGAACACCCTCGGCAACGGCCGTTGGTTCGACAGCTACATCCAGAACCTGGTCGCACCCACTCCGGTGGCTCCGCGGACTGGAGGCTCACAATGAACGGCCGCTTCCTGCCGAAGGGGCGCTTCCTGCCGAACAGGCTGGTGCCGAAGGGACGTCTCGCGCGCTGCCTGGCACTCGTCGTCGCGCTGGCACTCGTCGCCGGCACGGCCCTCGTGCTCTGGCCACGAACCTCGCCGGTCCGCGTCACGGCGTACTTCCCGCGCACCGTCGGCATCTATCCCGGCTCGGACGTACGGGTTCTCGGTGTCCGTATCGGCGAGGTCAAGAAGATCACGCCGCAGGGCAAGCGGGTGCGGGTGGAGCTGGAGTACGAGTCCGGCCGCAGAATCCCGGCCGATGCCCAGGCGGCCATCATCAACTCCTCGGTCGTCAGCGACCGTTACGTCCAGCTGCTGCCGGTGTACCGGAAGGGGCCGGCGATGCGGGACGGCGCTGTCATCCCCGAGAGCCGCACGGCCGTACCGGTCGAACTGGACCGGATCTTCGACAGTCTGCATACGACGGCCGAAGCGTTCGGCCCGCGCGGCGCGAACGCGGACGGTTCGCTGTCCCGGCTGCTCGGCGTGAGCGCGGACAACCTCCAGGGCCAGGGTCAGCAGCTGAACCAGACGGTCGAGGACCTGTCGCTGGCGGTCACCACCCTCTCCGACGGCCGGAAGGACCTGTTCGGCACCATCCGGAATCTGCAGGTGTTCACCGCCGCGCTGGCGTCCGACGACACCAGTGTCCGGTCGTTCAACGACAGCCTCGCCAAGGTGGCCGACCAGCTCGCCGGGGAACGCAAGGACCTCGCCGCGGCACTGCGGCATCTGGGGCCGGCGCTCGCGGACGTGGCCGATTTCGTGAAGAAGAACAAGAAGGCGCTGACAGCGGATGTGAAGGGCCTCAGCAAGGTCACCAAGGTGCTGGTCACCCAGCGCGCCGCGCTCGCGGAGCTGATGGAGGTCACCCCCACCGGCCTTTCGAATCTGCAGAACGCCTACAACCCGTCCTCCGGCACCCTGGACACCCGCAACAACCCGGACACCCCGCAGGACCCGGCCGCGCTGCTGTGTTCCCTGCTCAAGACGACCGGGGACGCCGGAGGAAAGAACCCCGACTGCGGTGAACTGACGAAGCTGTTCGAATCCCTGCCGAAACTGCCGTCGGCCAAGCCGGTGTCGGGCACGGGTTCGGTCGACAGGACGCTCGGCGGAATCCTGGAGGCCCGGGCATGAGCGTACGGCGCAAGGCCGGGGCGGTGGCCGCATGGGCGGCTGTCGGTTCGGTACTTCTCACCGGCTGCGAGTTCAACGGCCTGTACGACGTCCAGCTGCCGGGAGGCGCGGCCGCCGACGGCGACGCCTACCGGGTCACGGTCGAATTCAGGGACGTCCTCGATCTGGTGCCCCAGTCGGCAGTGAAGGTCAACAACGTCACGGTGGGCTCCGTCGAGAAGGTGCAGCTGGTCGGCTGGCACGCCCGGGTCCGGCTGCGGGTCGCCGATTCGGTGAAGCTGCCCGGGAACGCGATAGCCGAACTGCGGCAGACCAGCATGCTGGGCGAGAAGTACGTGGCGCTGTCCGCCCCGACCGGCATCTCACCGGTCGGCAGGCTGTCCGACGGCGACCGGATCCCGCTGTCCCGCAGCGGCCGCAACCCGGAGATCGAAGAGGTGCTGTCGGCGCTCTCGGCGCTGCTCAACGGCGGCGGGGTGGCCCAGCTCAAGACGATCACCGTGGAGTTGAACAAGGCCTTGGAGGGCCGGGAGAACCGGGTCAAGTCCCTGCTCACCGAGCTGGACACCTTCCTCGGCGGCCTGGACGGCCAGCGTGCGGAGATCATCCGCGCGCTCAAGGGCATCGACCGGCTGGCCGCACGACTCGGCGGTGAGAAGAAGACGATCGCCCTGGCCGTCGACACCCTGCCGCCGGCTCTGAAGGTGCTGGACGGCCAGCGCCGCAATCTGACCCGGATGCTCACCTCGCTGTCGAAACTCGGAGCGACGGGCACCAAGGTGGTCAACGCCTCGCGGGACGACATGGTCGCCAACCTGCGGAGTCTGCGGCCGATTCTGCAACAGCTGAACAAGGCGGGCAGCGATCTGCCCAACGCCCTGGAGATGCTGACGACGTATCCGTTCCCTCGCAATGTCACGGATGCCATCAAGGGCGACTACGTCAATCTCAAGATCACCGCCGATCTCGATCTGGCCAGTGTGTACGGCAACCTCGCCGACAAGCCCAAGAAGCCGGGCGCCCCGGCGAAGCCCGGACTCCCGGAGCTCCCGGGGGTCCCCGATCTCCCCCTGCCCACCTCCGTGCCGGACACGCCGGGGCTGCCCAAGCAGCCGGGCGCCCCCTCGGCACCCTCCGCGCCCTCGGGCGGCGGCGGGCCGCTGTGCCCGCCGGTGTGCGGCAGCAGTTACGCCGCGTACGGAAGCGGGGACGGCGAACGCTTTGGGGCCGGGGTCGATCTCGCCCTAGCCGAGCTCATGCTGAAGGGGATGCAACTGTGATCACACCTACGGTCAAGGCCCAGTTGCTCGCCTTCGCCGCCCTCACAGCCGTCGGCGTCTCGTATGTCGGCGCCGAGTACACCGGGCTGGGCGACAGTCTTCTCGACCGCGCCTACACCGTGCGTGCCGACTTCGCCGATTCCGGGGGCGTCTTCCCGGGCGCCGAAGTCACCTATCGCGGGGTGCCGGTGGGCCGCGTCGGCGAACTGCGGCTGACCGGCTCCGGCGGAGTGTCCGTGGCACTGGACATCAAGGACGCGTCGCGGATTCCGGCGGACAGCCTGGCCGTCGTGGCGAACCGCTCGGCAGTCGGCGAGCAGTACGTCGATCTGCAACCCCGGGCCTCCGGCGGACCCTTTCTGCAGGACGGCAGCACCATCGCCCGCCGCGATACGCGGGTACCGCTGCCCACTTCGGATCTGGTCCTCAGCCTGGACCGACTGGTCAACTCGGTGGGCAAGAAGGATCTGCAGATCACCGTCGACGAGCTGGGCAAGGCCTTCGCCGGAACGGGCCCGCACCTGAGCCGGCTCGTGGACTCGGGCAACGAGCTCGTCGAGTCGGCATCCGGCTCACTGCCGCAGACGATCGCGCTGATCGAGGACTCGCGGAAAGTCCTCAAGACACAGGCGGATCAGGGCTCGGCCATCAAGTCGTTCTCGCGCGACCTGGCCGACCTGACCGCTGAGCTGAAGTCGAGTGACGGCGATCTCCGCAGAGTGATCGGCTCCGGCGCCCCCGCCGCGCAGGAAGTGAACTCGCTGCTGCAGGCCAACCGGCCCCATCTGCCGGTCCTGCTGGGCAATCTGATCAGCGGTGGCCAGATCACGGTGGCACGGCTGCCCGGCCTCGAGCAGGCCCTGGTCACCTTCCCGGTGGTGGTCGCCGGCAGCTCCACCGTGATACCCGGCGACGGCACCACCCACTTCGGCATGGTCGTGGGCGCCGACGATCCACCGCCGTGCCGACAGGGCTACGCGACGCAGCGGCGCGACCCCTCGGACACCGGGGAGCGTCCCGCGAACACCGCCGCGCGCTGCACCGCGCGCGGCGGCACATCGGTCCGCGGTGCCCAGAACGCCCCCGGCGCCTCGGGACACGGCAGCGCGGGCGGAGCGGACCCGGCCGCGTACATCACCCCGTACGACCCGGAGACCGGCACCGCCGTCGGCCCGGACGGAACACCCGTCGAGATCGGCTCGACGGGTGGCGAACAGAACGTGTTCGGAAAGGACTCGTGGCAATGGCTGCTCGTCGGACCGATGGCATGAGCAAGGGCCCAGTCGCGCGCGCGATCCGGCCGATCCGCCGCCTTGGCGACAGACTGATGAGTGCCGCGCACCGCGGCAGGGCGCTGCCCGCGGCCCTCGCCGTGGCGACGGTCGTGACAACCGCCCTCAGCGGCTGGTTGTGCGTCCAGGTGTACGAGCAGCGGGTGCAGCACCAGCGGCACCAGGACATCCTGGCCGCCGCCCGCCAGTCGGCGCTGAACTTCACCTCGCTCGACTACCGGCACTACGCGCGGGACAGCAAGAACGTACTGAAGGGTGCCACCGGCGAGTTCAAGGAGCAGTTCGCGGCGCAGACCGGGGAACTGACGAAGCTGGTCGCCGCGAACAAGTCGGTGTCCGAGGGACAGGTGCTCGAGGCGGGCATCACCCGGGCCGACGAACGCAAGGCCCGCGTCCTGGTGGTGGCCGACAGCAAGGTGACCAACACCGCCGCTCCCGAGGGACAGGCCCGCACCTACCGGCTGCAGCTCGATCTCGTCTACCAGGGCGGTCGCTGGCTGACGTCCTCTGTCGAGTTCGTCGGCTGACCGCGCGCCCGAGCACACACCCGTATCACCAGGAGCAGAGGAGCAAGACCGTGGCGAACCTGACTGGACGAGGCTCCGGCGTCGCATCCCCCGGCCGCCGCTCGATGGCCGCGGCCGCCCGCGCGGCGGCCAGGCGCACGGAACGGGTCGGGACGGGACCGGACGCACCGGTCCGCGTGGCGGCGCGCAGTGCCGCGACGAGTACGAGGACGGGTGCGGCAACGGACCCGGTGGAGCCGGACGGGACACGGCTGGAGGCACCGGACGACGCGAGCCAGGCGCGGCAACCGGACGATCAGTACGCCGGACCTGTCCTGCGCGCCGACGACCCGGTGGCCGACGCGGCGCGCGGTCGTCGGCGTGTGCTGGGAAGTGCCGTGCTCGCCGTGCTGGTCGTGGCCGGGCTGATCGCGGCCGCGGTGTTCGGGTCGGCGTACCGGGACGGCCGGCAGTCGGATACGGCGAGGGTGCAGGCGCTCGCCGCCGCCCAGAAGGCGGCACCTGTCGTCCTGTCGTACGACTACCGGCGTCTCGACAAGGACTTCGCCACGGCGCTGGGTCATCTGACCGGTGCCTTCCGCGACGAGTACCGCAAGACGACCACGACGGTGGTCGCGCCGACCGCGACGAAGTACCACGGAGTGGTCAAGGCGTCCGTGGTGAAGCCGGCGGGTGGCGGCGCCCCCGCGGCCTCGGTGGTGTCGGCCTCTGGGGACAAGGCCGTCGTTCTGCTCTTCGTCAACCAGGTCACCAGGAGCACCCAGGTCACGGGAGACCGTGTCGACCTCAACCGGGTGCGGATGACACTCACCCTCACCTCGCACGGCTGGAAGGTGAGCGGCGTCGACGCCCTGTAGCCCGGTACGGGCCACGCCCAGCCCGTAGTTACCGCCCCCGCCCGGACACTCCTGAGTGCCTCCCGAGCCGGGACGACAGAAGTCTGGAGAGTGCTTCTGTCGTCCCTGCTCGGGGGGCACTTTTTCGTGTCCGCTCTTGACAGTGCTCCCCCGTCCCGGGCAGTCTTCCATCAGGCAGAAATTAACTTCCGCAATACGGAAGGAGCGCAAGCCCCTCATGGCCCCTCTTTTTCGGGACAAGCGCGGCACGGACCAGCGCTTCGATGTGAACCTCTCGATCCTCTTCACGGAACTCCCGCTCCTGGAGCGTCCCGCGGCCGCGGCCGCGGCGGGCTTCACGGCGGTCGAGCTGTGGTGGCCCTGGATCGAGACCCCGACCCCGCCGCGGGCCGAGCTCGACGCCCTCAAGAAGGCGCTCGACGACGCCGGCACCCGGCTGGTGGGGCTGAACTTCTACGCCGGACAGCTGCCGGGCCCCGACCGCGGTGCGCTCTCCGTGCCCGGCGACGAGTCCGACCGCTTCCGCGCCAACATCGAGGTGGCCGCGGACTTCGCCGCCTCGGTGGGCTGCGAGGCGCTCAACGCGCTGTACGGAAACCGTGTCGACGGCGTCGACCCGCTGATCCAGGACACCCTGGCCCTGGAGAACCTGGCGCTGGCCGCCCGCGCGGCCGACCGGGTCGGGGCGATCCTGCTCGTCGAGACCCTCAACAAGCCGGAGTCCCCGCGCTACCCGCTGGTGAGCGCCCCGGCCGCGATCGAGGTCGTCGACAAGGTGAACGCGGCGACGGGACTCGGCAACGCCAAGTTCCTGCTCGACATCTACCACCTGTCCATGAACGGCGAAGACGTCAGCCAGGTCATCGCGGCCTACGCCGACAAGACCGGCCATGTACAGATCGCGGACAACCCGGGCCGTGGCGCGCCGGGCACCGGCTCGCTTCCGCTGGAGCAGCTCCTCGACGAGCTGGCGAAGGCCGGTTACGACGGCTGGGTCGGCCTGGAGTACAAGGCCGGCGACCGCCCGAGCGCCGAGTCCTTCGCCTGGCTGCCGGCCGAGCACCGCGCCGCCAACTGACTTTACGTACAAAGGTTTTGAGAGAGGCACCCTCATGAACACCCTCGATTCTTCCCGGCCGGCCCGCCCGGCGATCGCCTGGATAGGCCTCGGCATCATGGGCTCGCCCATGTCCGAGAACCTGCTGAAGGCGGGTTACGACGTCACCGGTTTCACGCTGGAGCAGGACAAGCTGGACCGTCTTGCCGCAGCGGGCGGCACCGCCGCCACCTCGATCGCCGAAGCCGTGAAGGATGCCGATGTCGTCATCACGATGGTGCCCGCATCCCCGCAGGTCGAGGCGATCGCGTACGGCCCCGACGGCATCCTGGAGAACGTGCGGCCCGGCGCCCTGCTGATCGACATGTCCTCGATCACCCCGCAGACCTCGGTCGACCTGGGCAAGGCGGGCGCCGAGAAGGGCGTCCGCGTGCTGGACGCCCCGGTCTCCGGCGGTGAGGCAGGCGCGATCGAAGCCGTACTGTCGATCATGGTCGGTGGCGAGCAGGCCGACTTCGACGCCGCGCTGCCGATCCTCGAGGCTCTCGGCAAGACCATCGTCCTGTGCGGCCCGCACGGCTCCGGCCAGACGGTGAAGGCCGCCAACCAGCTGATTGTCGCGGTCAACATCCAGGCCTGCGCCGAGGCCGTCGTCTTCCTCGAGAAGTCCGGCGTGGACCTCCGGGCCGCCCTGGACGTCCTGGGCGGCGGTCTGGCCGGTTCCACGGTCCTGACCCGCAAGAAGGACAACTTCCTGAACCGGGACTTCAAGCCCGGCTTCCGGATCGATCTGCACCACAAGGACATGGGCATCGTCACCGACGCCGCCCGCAATGTCGGGGCCGCGCTGCCCGTAGGCGCGGTCGTCGCCCAGCTGGTCGCCTCCCTGCGTTCGCAGGGCGACGGCGGCCTGGACCACTCCGCCCTGCTGCGCTCCGTCGAGCGCCTCTCCGGTCAGCAGGTCGCCCGAGTGTGACCGAGGCTCATCGCCTCACCCCTGATCTCCGGGCCGCGGCAGCGCTGACAACTGTCCTGTCGCGCCCAAGCGCTGCCGCTGCCCGGAACCACATACTTCCATTTCAACAAACTGTTGACGCTTGGTTCTCCGCGAATCTACGCTCCAGGGGCCGTCAGCAGCTCCAGCACGGAAGGTCACATCCCGCCACCATGACGCAGCGTGTGCTTACGACCGAGTCAGGCGCCCCGGTCGCCGACAACCAGAACTCCGCCACCGCCGGCGTCGGTGGCCCGATCCTTCTCCAGGACCAGCACCTGCTGGAGAAGCTCGCCCGCTTCAACCGGGAGCGCATCCCGGAGCGCGTCGTGCACGCCCGCGGCAGCGGCGCCTACGGCTACTTCGAAGTCACCGACGATGTCACCGGCTTCACCAAGGCCGACTTCCTCGGTGAGGTCGGCAGGCGCACGGAGACATTCATCCGCTTCTCCACCGTCGCCGACTCGCTCGGCGGCGCGGACGCGGTCCGTGACCCGCGCGGGTTCGCGCTGAAGTTCTACACCGAAGAGGGAAACTACGACCTCGTCGGCAACAACACCCCCGTGTTCTTCATCAAGGACCCGGTCAAGTTCCCCGACTTCATCCACTCCCAGAAGCGCGACCCCTTCACGGGCAGGCAGGAGCCGGACAACGTCTGGGACTTCTGGGCGCACGCCCCCGAGGCGACACACCAGGTGACCTGGCTGATGGGCGACCGCGGCATCCCCGCCTCGTACCGCCACATGAACGGCTACGGCTCGCACACCTACCAGTGGACGAACGCCGCCGGCGAGGCCTTCTTCGTCAAGTACCACTTCAAGACGAACCAGGGCATCCGCTCCCTGTCGAGCGAGCAGGCCGCCGAGCTCGCGGGCAAGGACGGCAACAGCCACCAGACGGACCTGCTGCAGGCCATCGAGCGCGGCGTGAACCCGTCCTGGACGCTGTACGTCCAGGTGATGCCGGCCGCCGAGGCAGCCGACTACCGCTTCAACCCGTTCGACCTCACCAAGGTGTGGCCGCACAGCGACTACCCCCTGCAGCGTGTCGGCCGTCTGGTCCTGAACCGGAACCCCGACAACGTCTTCGCCGAGG
Source organism: Streptomyces sp. NBC_01750 (assembly GCF_035918095.1). Classification (NCBI taxonomy): domain Bacteria; kingdom Bacillati; phylum Actinomycetota; class Actinomycetes; order Kitasatosporales; family Streptomycetaceae; genus Streptomyces; species Streptomyces sp. NBC_01750. Next base: position 7,153,352 of record NZ_CP109137.1, on the reverse strand, counting down.
TCGAGCAGGCCGCGTTCTCGCCGAACAACTTCGTTGCGGGTATCGGTCCTTCGCCGGACAAGATGCTCCAGGGCCGGCTGTTCGCCTACGCGGACGCGCACCGCTACCGTCTGGGCGTCAACCACACGCAGCTCGCGGTGAACGCGCCGAAGGCCGTGCCTGGGGGGTCTGCCGAGAACTACGGCCGCGACGGCCTGATGGCGACCCGCAACGGCCGCCGCACCGACAAGAACTACGAGCCCAACTCGTACGCCGGTCCCGCGCAGACGGACACCGCGCTGTCGGCTCCGCTGGCGGTCCAGGGCTGGACCGGCACCCACGCGGCGCCCTCCCACGTCAAGGACGACGACTTCTTCCAGGCGGGCGAGCTCTACCGCCTGATGTCGGACGACGAGAAGGCCCGCCTGATCGCCAACATCGCCGGCGGCCTCTCACAGGTCACCCGCGACGACGTGATCGACAAGAACCTGGCCCACTTCCACGCCGCCGACGCCGACTACGGCAAGCATGTCGAGGAAGCGGTCCGCGCCCTGCGCGAGGACTAGGAACTCCTGGGCTGCGCCCGGACTCTGACGTGAGATCAGACCTCCGGGCGCCGAGCCCGCACCGCGGACCCGGATGAGGGGTGGTCATGCGGTACGGGAAGGCGAGGACCGCGGCGGGCGGGCGTGCGATGCCAGTGCGGTGGTGAAGGTTCCGGAACCGCTTCTCGACCTGAGGGAGGCGACCACTCCGGACGCCGATCGCCGACGCCGCGGTCCCCGCCACACCAGACTCCGCCCGGCGGTGCGAACGACCTGTCGCGCCGGCCTCGTTCCGTCGGGCGGTACCAACTTCAAGACCCGAGCGCCGAGTTACGGACCGTCCCGTAACTCGGCGCTTGCTGTGTGCGGCCATCGATCGTGTTGGCACCCGGTATGGCAACCACGTCCCGGAGGGAGCAAGGAGCGTCCGCCGGCGGCGGATCAGCCCTTCTCGGCGTACACCTCCCGCAGGAAGTCCCGCAGGATCCGGGTGAAGGCCTCCGGGGCCTCCATGGTCGTGTAGTGGGCGACGCCGTCGATCGTGGCCGTACGGCTGTTGGGGACCGCGCGGATCAGGGCGTCGGCGGTCGCCACCGTGCCGGGCGCGTCGAGGGCGCCGTTGATGGCCAGGACCGGGACGGTGATCTCCTTCACGCGCTCCGCCACGTCGGCCACCGGGACGCAATGGTTCGGCTCGTCCGGGCCGTGCTTCATCAGCGTGCGCAGCGCCATCTCCTGGACGTGGCACACGATCTCGGGATCGACGTCGGCGAGGGTGCGGCTCGGGCCGGGCATCCACTGGACGAAGGCGTCGAGCCAGCCGGGGATGTCGCCGGCCGCGAGCGCGTTCTGCTGGGCCTCGTGGCGCGCCGAGGACCAGGGGTCGCTGAGGTCCGGCTCTCCGAGCCCGCGACCGCTGACGACCAGCGTGCGCACCAGCTCCGGGTACTCCAGCGCGGTGTCGATCGCTATCAGCGCGCCCATCGAGATGCCGACCAGGACCGCCGGTCCGTCGATGTCGAGGTGGCGCAGCAGCGCGGCGAGGTCGTCGGCCTGGCGGAACGGCTTGCTCGCGTTCGCCGAGAACCCGTGGCCGCGGGCGTCCGGGGCGATCACCCGGTAGCGCTGGGCCAGGTCGGGGATCAGGTTGTCGAACTGGGTGTGGTCCACGAAGCCGGTGTGCAGCAGCACCAGCGGGCGGCCCTCGCGAGGGCCGGCGTCGCGGTAGGCGAGCGGGCCGTCTTCGGACTCAAAGGTTTCGAACACAGGCGTGCGGGCGGAGGTCGCGTCCTCAGTCATGACAACCAAGGTGCCATGTTCTTGGAATCATGGCAACCAAGGTGTCATCATGGCGTCGTGACCGAGACCGAGACCGAGACCGAGACCGAGACCGACCGCCCGCTCTCCCCCGACGACCTGCCCGAGCGACTGATGGAGGTGTTCGCCCTCATCGGGCCGCTCTACCGGCGCGTCCAGCGCAAGATCGAGCAGGACGCCCCGGCGCAGGGCCTCTCGGTCGGCGTCCGTGCCGTGCTCGACCTGCTGCGCGAGCAGGGCCCGATGACGGTCCCGCAGATGGGCCGGGCCCAGTCGCTGAGCCGTCAGTTCGTGCAGCGCATGGTCAACGACGCCACCGCGCGCGGCTTCGTCGAAACGATCCCCAACCCCGCGCACCAGCGCTCCTCACTGATCCGGCTCACCGACGACGGCCTCGCCGCCATCACCGCCGTGACCGCCCGCGAGCACGCCCTGCTGCGCCAGGTCGGCGACGACCTCACCGACGCCGACGTGGTGGCCTGCACCCGGGTGCTGAGCAGGATGCTGGAGCTCTTCGACGACGTCGAGGTGACCGGCACGCCACCGCGCTAGGCCTCCTCGCGCAGTCCGGAGAAGCCCGCATCCGCTGCCCGGTCCTGCAGGTCAACCCCGGGGTGCGCTGCGCGGGACGGGGGCTGCTGCGGTTCCGCAGGAAGAGCCGTGCGGATCAGACCAACTGGCGGATCGCCGTGGGGGCATGACCCGGCTCGGTGGCGAGCTCTTCCCACTCGTTCACGCTCGCGATGTCCGTACCGCTCATCGAGATGTTCGTGACCCGCTCGAGGATCGCCTCGACGACGACGGGGACCTGGAACTCGGCGGCCAGCTTCTTGGCCTCCTCGAAGGCCGGCAGCAGCCGGTCGGGCTCGGTGACGCGGATCGCCTTGCAGCCCAGGCCCTCCACCACCTTGACGTGGTCGACGCCGTAGACGCCCAGCTCCGGGGAGTTGATGTTCTCGAACTCCAGGTTGACCTGGAAGTTGATGTCGAGATTGCGCTGCGCCTGGCGGATCAGGCCCAGGTACGCGTTGTTCACCAGGACATGGACGTACGGGATCCTGTGCTGCGCCCCGACCGCCAGCTCCTCGAGCATGAACTGGAAGTCGTAGTCGCCCGACAGCGCGACGACCGGTGTCTCCGGGTCGGCGGTGGCGACACCGAGCGCGGCCGGGATGGTCCAGCCGAGCGGGCCTGCCTGGCCGCAGTTGATCCAGTGGCGCGGCCGGTAGACGTGCAGCATCTGCGCACCGGCGATCTGGGAGAGGCCGATGGTGGTGACGTAGCGCGTCTCCGGGCCGAAGGCCTTGTTCATCTCCTCGTACACACGCTGCGGCTTCATCGGCACGTTGTCGAAGTGCGTACGGCGTTGCAGCGTGGCCTTGCGCTCCTGCGCGGAGGCGGCCCACCCGGCGCGGTCCGGCAGCCGGCCGGCTGCCTTGTGCTCCCTCGCCACCTCGAGGAAGAGCTCCAGTGCGGCCTTGGCGTCGGAGGCGATGCCGTACTCCGGGGCGAAGATCTTGCCGATCTGGGTGGGCTCGATGTCGACGTGGACGAACATGCGGCCCTGGGTGTAGACGTCCAGTCCACCGGTGTGGCGGTTGGCCCAGCGGTTGCCGATACCGAGGACGAAGTCCGACTCCAGGAAGGTCGCGTTGCCATAGCGGTGCGAGGTCTGCAGACCGACCATACCCGCGTTCAGCTCGTGGTCGTCGGCGATGATGCCCCAGCCCATCAGGGTCGGAACGACCGGAATGCCGGTCAGCTCGGCGAACTCGACCAGCAGCTCGGAGGCGTCGGCGTTGATGATGCCGCCGCCGGCCACGATCAGCGGGCGCTCGGACGCGTTGAGCAGCTTGATGGCCTTCTCGGCCTGGGCGCGGGTGGCGGACGGCTTGTAGACCGCCAGCGGCTCGTACGTCGCCGGGTCGAACTCGATCTCGGTCAGCTGAACGTCGATCGGCAGGTCGATGAGGACCGGTCCGGGCCGTCCCGACCGCATCAGATGGAAGGCCTGCTGGAAGACGCCGGGGACCTGCGCGGCCTCCAGGACCGTGGTCGCCGCCTTGGTGACGGGCCTGGCGATCGAGGCGATGTCGACGGCCTGGAAGTCCTCCTTGTGGATTACCGCGGTGGGCGCCTGGCCGGTGATGCAAAGGATCGGGATCGAATCGCCGATGGCCGAGTAGAGCCCGGTGATCATGTCGGTGCCGGCCGGACCCGATGTTCCGATGCAGACACCGATGTTGCCGGGATTGGCACGGGTGTAGCCCTCCGCCATGTGGGAGGCGCCCTCGACATGGCGGGCGAGTGTGTGGTCGATGCCCCCGCCGGCCTGCAGTGCCTTGTAGAAGGGGTTGATCGCCGCGCCCGGCACACCGAACGCGTTCGTGACGCCTTCGCGCTTGAGGATCTCAACTGCCGCTCGGGCAGCGGTCATACGAGGCATGGGTGCTCCTGCTTCGGCCGGGCGGAGTCGGGCTCTCTGTCGCGTCGCTCGAGAGCATCGATTCCATATTGCGGAAGTTTAGTTCTGCTATACGGAAGTAATCTAAGACGCCCGCGGAGCGACGTCAAGGGATGACCGAAGTCGCTCCCCAAGGCCTCGCGCTTGGTGGACGATGGTCCGGAGCACCTGGGGAAGGGGGACCGCGATGGCCGAGACCGTGCCGGTGCGCTGTCCGGTCTGCAGCCGCGACCACCTGTACGCACCGACGCCCTACCCCTGCGCCTGCGGTGCCCCGCTCGCCCCGCCGATGCTGCGCGGCGCTGCCCCGGAACGGATCACTCACCGCACCTGGACGGACGACTGGGTGACGGTCAGATGCCAGGAGTGCGGTCGCCAGGACCAGTGGCCGCAGCCGGAACTCGGCTGCCCCTGCGGCACCGTGCTGCGCATCCCGGTCCGCCCGGTGAGCGCCCCGCTCCCCGCGTCGCCGGCCGCCACATCGGCCCGCGCGCTCATGCGCCCGGCGCCCGTCCCGCTCTCCCGTACGGTCACCGCGCCGCGCCCCACCTTCCGCCCGGTCACCATCCGCACGGCACGCGACGCGGTGACCGCGGCGGCGCGCTATCTGAAGTGGCTGGGATTCCGCGATGTCGTCCAGCCCGAGGTCAGGCCCTCGTCCGGGATAGATCTGCGGGGTCCCGGCCTGGTCGCGCAGGTCGACCCGTCCACCCGCCCCGCCACTCTGCGCGATGTCGAATGCCTCTGGCTGAACGGGCTGAACATTTCGGCCGCGAGCGTCTTCTTCTCACTCGCGGGATACGCCGAGGACGCCAGGTCCCGCGCCGACCGCCTCGGCATCCCGCTCTTCGTCATGGACCTCACGGGCAGCCCTCAGCCGGTCAACGGCCCGGCGGACGCACTGATCTCCACCGGCGCATGACGGCATGGAGGCGGCATGGAGTACGCCGCACCTCACTGAAGTACGCCGCACCTCACTGAAGTACGCCCAGCTCGAGCGACCCGGGCCTCGGCGTGCACCACAACCCGACGGGCGGCGGAGCGGGCTGCGGGGCCCGAAACCGCTTGGGCCATACTCCCCGTATGCGTATCCGACCGGCCGCACTCGCCGAACTCCCCCTGCTCCAGGACATCGAGAGGGCTGCCGGAGAGCCCTTCCGCAGCCTCGGCATGGCGGCGATCGCCGACGACGAGCCCCCGGCGCTCGACCTCCTGGACCGCTACCGGCGGCGGGGCCGCGCCTGGGTGTCGGCCGACGGAGAGGGCCGCCCGCTGGCGTATCTGATCTCCGACGAGGTCGACGGCGCGGCCCATATCGAGCAGGTCTCGGTCCACCCGGACGCCGCCCGTCGCGGGCTGGGCAGCGCCCTGATCGACCACCTCGCGACGTGCGCCGTCGCCGACGGGCTGACGGCGCTGACCCTGACGACGTTCACCGAGGTGCCGTGGAACGCGCCGTACTACGCCCGCCTGGGCTTCCGCACACTCGGCGAGGACGAACTGACCGAAGGGCTGCGGGAGATCAGACGCGCGGAGGCCCGGCACGGCCTGGACCTCTGGCCCCGGGTGTGCATGCGCCGGGATCTGGGCTAACTGCCCTGGGGGCCGTACCGCCGGCGCAGCTCCACCTTTCTGACCTTGCCACTCACCGTCATCGGGAAGTCCGCGAGGATCTCCAGCCTGCGCGGGATCTTGTAGTGCGCGAGCTGTTCGCGGCAGTACTCGGTGAGGTCCTCCGGCGTCGGCGGGTCCGCCGGATCACGCGGGATCACACAGGCCAGGATCTCCTCGCCGTACTTCTCGTCGGGGACACCGACGACCTGGACGTCCGCGATCTTGGGGTGGCCGTACAGGAACTCCTCGATCTCGCGCGGGTAGACGTTCTCTCCGCCTCTGATGATCATGTCCTTGATCCGGCCGACGATCTGGACATACCCGTCCTCGCGCATCACCGCCAGGTCGCCGGTGTGCATCCAGCGGGCCGCGTCGACCGACTCGGCTGTCTTCTCCGGATCGTGCCAGTAGCCGAGCATCACGCTGTAGCCGCGGGTGCACAGCTCGCCCGCAGCACCACGAGGCAGGGTCGCGCCGCCGACCGGGTCGACGACCTTGACCTCGATATGGGGCAGGACCCGCCCCACAGTGCCGGTGCGGCGCTCCAGATCGTCGTCGCGGCGAGTCTGGGTGGAGACCGGGGAGGTCTCCGTCATGCCGTAGCAGATCGACACCTCCGCCATGTTCATCTCGGCGACGACCCGTTTCATCACCTCCACCGGGCAGGGCGAGCCCGCCATGATTCCGGTGCGCAGCGAGGAGAGGTCGTACGTCGCGAAGTCGGGAAGATTGAGCTCGGCGATGAACATCGTCGGAACGCCGTAGAGCGAGGTACAGCGCTCCGCGGCAACCGCGCGGAGCGTTGCCGCCGCATCGAAGGACGGCGCCGGGATGATCATGCACGCGCCGTGCGAGGTGGCCGCGAGGTTGCCCATGACCATGCCGAAGCAGTGGTAGAAGGGTACGGGGATGCAGATCCGGTCCTGCTCGGTGTAGCCGACCGACTCCCCTACGAAATAGCCGTTGTTGAGGATGTTGTGGTGGGAGAGCGTGGCACCCTTCGGGAAGCCGGTGGTGCCGGAGGTGTACTGGATGTTGATCGGGTCGTCGCAGGACAACTCGGCATCCGGTGAGGCCGGTCCGGCGGCGGCGAGCAGTTCGTCCCAGGACGGGTCGCCGATGTAGTGGACGGCACGCAGCTCGGGGCAGTCGGCCCGCACCTGGTCCACCAGCGCCCGGTAGTCGCTGGTCTTGTGAGCGAGCGAGGCGACCAGGACCGAGATCCCGGCCTGCTTCAGGACGTACTCCAGCTCGTGCGCCCGGTACGCCGGATTGATGTTCACCATGATCGCGCCGATGCGGGCGGTGGCGTACTGCACGAGCACCCACTCGGGACAGTTGACCGCCCAGATCCCGACCCGGTCGCCCTTTCGCACACCGATCCCGAGGAGGCCGCGCGCCAGCTCATCGACCGCCAGGCCGAACTGGGCGTACGTCCAGCGCCGCCCGGACGGAACGTCGACGAGCGCCTCACGGTCCGGGTAGGCGGCGACCGCGCGGTCCAGGTTGCGGCCGATGGTGTCACCGAGCAGCGCCGTCGTGCCGGTGCCGTGCGCGTAGGAGAGCGTCACCGCAGGTCCCCCTCGTCGTACTCGGCGGCCGAGCCGTCCGCCGTACGCTCCCGCAGCTCGATCCGACGGATCTTCCCCGAGACGGTCTTGGGCAGCTCCGCGAACTCAAGACGGCGGATGCGCTTGTACGGTGCGAGGACGGAGCGCGAGTGCTCGAAGATCAGCTTCGCCGTGTCGGGCCCCGGCTCCCAGCCCTCCGCCAGCACGATGAACGCCTTGGGCACAGCGAGCCGCACCGGGTCCGGGGCCGGTACGACCGCCGCCTCGGCCACCGCCTCGTGCTCCAGGAGCGCGCTCTCCAGCTCGAACGGCGAGATCTTGTAGTCGGAGGCCTTGAAGACGTCGTCGGAGCGCCCGATGTAGGTGATGTATCCGTCGGCGTCACGGGCGCCGATATCACCTGTGCGGTAGAAGCCGCCCGCCATCGCCTCGGCCGTACGCTCCGGGTCGCCGTGGTATCCGGTCATCAGGCCGACCGGTCCGCCGGACAGGTCGAGCGAGATCTCGCCCTCCGTCGCGCCCGGCTCGCCCGTCACCGGGTCGAGCAGCTCCACCGTGAAGCCGGGACAGGGCCGGCCCATCGAGCCGGCCTTGAGCAACTGACCGGGGGAATTGGCGACTTGGACGGCCGTCTCCGTCTGGCCGAAGCCGTCCCTGATCACCACGCCCCACTCCCGGCGGACCGTCTCGATGACCTCCGGGTTGAGCGGTTCGCCCGCCGCGACGACCTCGCGCGGCGGCGTGCGCAGCCCGCTCAGATCGGACTGGATCAGCATCCGCCAGACGGTCGGCGGTGCGCAGAAGCTGGTGACGCCCACCCGGTCCATCTCGGACATCAGCCGGCCGGCGTCGAAGCGTGTGTAGTTGAGGATGAAGACGGTCGCCTCCGCGTTCCAGGGCGCGAAGAGGTTCGACCAGGCGTGCTTGGCCCAGCCGGGCGAGGAGATGTTGAGGTGGACGTCGCCGGGTTTGAGGCCGATCCAGTACATGGTCGACAGGTGGCCGACGGGGTACGAGACATGGGTGTGCTCGACCAGTTTGGGGCGGGCCGTGGTGCCCGAGGTGAAGTAGAGCATCAGCGGGTCGTCCGCATGCGTGACGCCGTCCGGCTCGAAGTCGCCGCGGCCCGGCTCGGAGAACGCCTGGTGGAAGTCGAGCCAGCCCGGCACGTCGGCCGCTCCCCGGTCCGCCACCGTGATCCGGGTGTAGTCCCCCGGCACCTCGGCGAACTTGGCGGTGTCCGCCTCGCGCACGATGACATGCCGTGCGCGTCCGCGGTCGATCCGGTCCCGGAGGTCCACCGGGCCGAGCAGCGGCGTGGCGGGAATGACGACCGCTCGCAGCTTCATCGCGGCCAGCGCGGTCATCCACAGTTCCTGCTGGTTGCCGAGCATCACGAGGATCCGGTCGCCGGCCCGTACGCCCTGCTCCCGCAGCCAGGTGGCGACCTGGTCCGAGCGCACGGACATCTCGCCGAACGAGACCTTGACCTCGCTGCCGTCCTCCTCGACGATGTGCAGCGCGGTCCTGCCGTTGCCGGTGGCGATCTCGTCGAACCAGTCGAGCGCCCAGTTGAAACGCTCGAGCCGTGGCCAGGCGAAGCCTTCGTACGCCGTCGCGTAATCGTCCCTGTGCTGCAGCAGGAAGTCCCGGGCGGCCCGGAACTTCTCCGTCGCGCTGCCTGACGTCATGTGTCCTCCTCATTGCGGGACCGGCTACTGACATCGTGTAATCAGTGACACAGGTCTCACTACCCCCGTACGGGGGTGTCCCCTACCGGAGAGAAGAGCCGTTGTCCGAGCCGGCCGACGCCGTGGACATACGAGCGGCGCTGCACCGGCTGCGCCGCTCCACCGGGCTGCCGGTCGCCTTCGGCGGACTGCTGCACGATGCCCGACAGCTGCGGATCGCCGAACTGAGCGGCGCGGCGACGGGCGCGCTGCGCGGTCTCGCGATCAGCGCGGGCAACGGCCTCGGCGGGAAATCCATCGCGCTGTCCCGGCCGTGCGCGGTGAGCGACTACCCCTCGGCACGGCAGATCAGCCATGAGTACGACGCGGCGGTGGCGACGGAGGGCCTGCGCTCGGTACTGGCGGTGCCCGTCGTCGTACGGCGCAAGGTGCGGGGTGTGCTGTACGGCGCGCTGCGTGAGCCGGTGGCGCTGGGCGAGCGGACCTTCGACGCGGCGGTGGCGGCGGCGCGCGATGTGGAGCAGGCCCTGGTCGTACGGGACGAGGTTCAGCGGCTGCTGGCAGAGGCCCGGGAGCCGGTGGCCGGCACCGGGGCGTGGGAAGAGGTCCGCGAGGTTCACGGCGAGCTGCGCGCGCTGGCGCCGCGGATCGGCGACCAGACGCTGCGGGACACGCTCCTGGCGGTCTGCGGCCGGCTGGCGGCCGCGGCGGGCGGCCCGCCGCGCAATCACACTCTCGCGCTGGCGCCGCGCGAACTGGATGTGCTCGCCTGCGTCGCGGCGGGCTCGACGAACGCGACGGCGGCGGAGCGTCTTGGCCTGAAACCCGAGACGGTGAAGGGGTATCTGCGAGCCGCCATGCGGAAGCTGGGAGCGCACACCCGACTTGAGGCGGTGGTGGCGGCGCGCCGCGCGGGGCTGCTGCCGTAGCTGGGGCCAAGCCCCCGGACAGTCGAGCCCCGGCCTGATCCCATCGCCATCTCCACGGCTGTGTCTACTCGCTGAAGGTCCCGAAGCGGATGTCGTGCGCGGTGGCCGAGGTCATGGTGGTGAGCATCCGCTCCCCCTCCTCGGCCAGCGCGTCGCACTGCGCGCGGGTCAGCTTCCCGAAGGCCTGCACGGTCAGGGTCGCGGTCTCCTTGGTCTCCGCCAGCCGCCAGATGCCGGCCAGGAAGCCGTCGACGAGGAAGGTGCGGTAGGCCTGATTGCCCTTCCAGGTACGCACCTTGTACTCCTCCGTCACCACCCGGCCGCGGTCGGCGTGCGAGAGCAGCAGATTGTCGAACTCGGGGAGGAAGCGGGGCGGCGCGGGGGTCCCGGCGTCGGGGCGGGGCGCGTCGGGGAGGTCGAAGAGCTCGACGCCCTTCTCGTCCTGGAAGACGGCCAGCCGCGGCCGGAGCCGCTCGAAGATCTCCCGCATCCGGGTCAGCCCGGACCACATCTGCATGTCCTTGACGGATGCGGGCCCGAAGGCCGCGAGATAGCGGAGCACCGTTCCGTCGGGCGCGGGCACCGGCTCGGTCGCCCTGCCGAACCAGTGCTCGGCGGTGGTCAGCGCGACCTGGCCGCTTCTGCCCCACAGCCCGCGCGGGGTGACCTGCACCAGCGGCAGTACACAGCGGGCGGCGACGGAGAGGGCGAACGGATCGGCGTCCGGCCACTCCTTCAGCAGAGCATCGCGCAGGTCCTTCATGGTCCGCGGCCGCTCCTCGACCAGCTCGCGCGCGAGGGCGCCGAGCCGGTCCAGGTCGACCCCGGCCAGGCCCTTGCGGAACTGCGTGAGCTCCCGGTCGCGCGCCGCCTGGACCAGCGGCCGCAGCGTGAGGCAGTCGTCGGCGGAGTGCGTGTGGATGGTGGAGCGCATGGTGACCAGGCGGGCGACCTCGCGGGAGGCCATCAGCGCGGAGAGCTCCTCGGGGTCGAAGCCGTCCAGGCGGGCGGCGAGCGCGTAGTACGGCGGCTTGACGTTCTGCGCCTGGAGGCCGACGAGGTGCTCGACGGCGCCCTTGACGGACATCGCGGACGTGGGGGCGCGGCGCAGCAGGAGCTGACGGTCCAGGGTGGCGCGGTTCAGCGCGCGGTTGCCGAGTACGGGGTTCGTCGTCTTCGAGGCCATGCGCCACACGCTATCCAGGCTTGCGGACAACTTCTGTCCGCAATTCCTGTCCGCAATACTGGTACGCGTGGACCGCCACCCCGTCATGCCAGGGCAATTCGACCCGGATATCCTGCTCCGAGGCCGTACCGGCGCAAAGCCACAGACGTTCGAGGTGGGAGGTGAGACCCGTGATGCCGCGCTCCTCGAAGAAACACCAGTGGCTCCGCCGCCCACTGCCGCCCGCGAGCCCGCCGCCACAGGCCCCCGCGGCCGCCGATCCGCCCGCCCCCTCCCCCGTACACAAGGACCAGGGCAGCGTGGTCCAGGCCGCGCTCTATCGCGACGGCCGCCGCGTCTCGACGCCCGACTCGCTCGCCGAGACCTTCCGTCAGCTGCGCGAGTACCCGGACGGCATGGCATGGATCGGGCTGCACCGCCCGTCCGAGGCCGAACTTCTCTCGCTGGCCGCGGAGTTCGACCTCCATGAACTGGCCGTCGAGGACGCTCTTGAGGCCCACCAGCGCCCGAAGCTGGAGCGGTACGGCGACACCTTGTTCGTGGTGCTGCGCGCCGCCCGCTATCTCGACGCCCAGGAGGAGGTCGACTTCGGCGAGCTGCATGCTTTCGTCGGCAAGGACTTCCTGATCACGGTCCGCCACGGCGCGGCCCCGGACCTGTCGGCCGTACGCCGTCGGATGGAGAAGACGCCCGAACTTCTCGCGCTCGGACCGGAGGCGGTGCTGTACGCGATCCTCGACGCGGTCGTCGACGGATACGCCCCGGTCGTCTCGGGCGTGCAGAACGACATCGACGAGATCGAGACCGAGGTGTTCGGCGGCGACCCTGCGGTGTCCCGCCGTATCTACGAACTCTCCCGCGAAATGGTCGAGTTCCAGCGCGCCACCCGTCCCCTGGTCGGCATGCTCCACGGTCTGATGGCGGGCTTCGCCAAGTACGGCACGGACGAGGAGCTCCAGCGCTATCTGCGCGATGTCGCCGACCATGTCACGCACACCAGCGAGCGCGTGGACGGCTTCCGCCAGGCGTTGGCGGACATCCTCACGGTCAACGCGACGCTGGTGACGCAGCAGCAGAACGAGGAGATGCGGGCGATGGCGGAGGCGGGTTTCGAGCAGAACGAAGAGATCAAGAAGATCTCCTCGTGGGCCGCCATTCTGTTCGCCCCGACGCTGGTCGGCACCATCTACGGCATGAACTTCGAGTCGATGCCGGAGCTGAAGTGGGCGGCGGGGTATCCGTTCGCGATCCTGCTGATGGCGGTCGTCTGCGTCAGTTTGTACTTCATCTTCAAGCGCCGCGACTGGCTCTAGGATCCTGCACTCGCTCCTGAAGCTACTCGCACTGTTTGCTCTCGCACCTGCCGAAAACAGAGCCACAACAGGCTCTGGGGAGCCCCTGGGGAGAAGTGATGCGGGTGATCTCCTCACCCTGCCTTTGACGGGCCCCTGACCAGGCCTTTTGGGTACCGACGAACGCTGGGGAGAATCCGGGGAGAAGTGAACGGCAGCCCACGCCTCGCGCTTCCCGCAGCGAGCTCGCCTGGCTTCCAGTTCGGCGCTACCCACGCGACGTCTCCGACCCTACGGCACATCACAGACAGTGAAGTCCACGCGATCCCCCCTGCTCTGAGCGATGAGCGTGTTCACGGCGCATGGGCACTGATCCGGACCTGGTTTCTCCAACTACCCCGTCACACGCCGGTCAAATTGCAGCCACCGCACCCAAGTCGAAGCCCGCGACGGAGGCTACGGCGTACACCCGCGGGTCTGCGGCCGCGGTCATCCGAGCGGCCAAGCCGCCCAGGCTGTGGCCGACAAGCGCCGCACTGTCCGGGTCCAGCCGGTGCTGGGCCGCCGTTTCGGGTTCGCGCAGCGGGGGGGACCGTCGGCCGGGTCAAAGCCCGCGTCCCCCGCCGCCCTCGGCGTTGCCGACCCAGAAGGCGTCCATGGGCTGCGGTGTGGCGGCGGCGATGAGTTGCCGGGCCGTTCGGTGCGCCTTATCCGCGGGCTCGTCGACGTTACCCAGGGAGTAGTTGGCGACCGCTCCTTCGTAGATCAGCAGCAGTTGGTCCACGAGGAGGCCGGGTTCGGGCGCGCCAGTCACCTCGGCAAGTTCGAGCATCCGGTCGCGCAGCGCTCGTTTGTGCTGGGTGATCACGGTGCGGCCAAGGTTTTCCGGCTTGGCCAGTTCAAAGTGGGCGTTGATGAACGCACTACTGCGGAAGCCGCCCGAAGGCGAATGCGCCCATGCGCGGAGCGCGTCGAAGACGGCCAGCAGCCGGGCGCGCGGGTCTCGGCCGGCCGCCTCGATGCATTCGTCGAGGGTGAGCCGCCAGCGCACCTGGCGCCCATCGAGGTAGGCGAGGAATGCTGCGGTGTCCAAGGTGTACTCCTTGCGAGATTCAAGCGGGAGTCGCTGCATGCGGCCTGGAGTTAGCTCATTGAGCTGAAGTCGGATGAAAAGCGGCTGGAGTCGGCGGTCTGCCGTAGCGTCGTCAGATCCACGGCCGGGGCGGACCGTGTGCCGCGAAGGTCGCGGGCTGCGCGACCTGTTCGTAGCGTGACCTCGTCGGTGCGTGGGAGTGGCCGGGCGTGGGCGGCTTCAGGCCGTGCCTGATCGCGTGCCCGGCGTTGATGCCGTAGGCCACGTCGTTGGTGACCAGGAGTGCGTAACGGAGGAGAGCACACATGAGCAGCGATTCCTTCCCAGACGATGGGTGCCGGGGTGGGCGGTGCTTCCGTCACTCGGTGCAGTCGCATCTCGCGCTCACACCACCCCCTCCAGAGCTAAGGGGTATAATCTGCTTTCTCTAATTACCGTAGCATGAAGTAAGGCCTGAAGATGCTTCTTTCCGATTACACATTGGGGGCGAACGTAGCCACCGACCTCGTCAACACCTCAGCCGCGGTACGCATCAGCACCGGCGAGGTCCTCACCGACCCGGCCGCCCTGGCGCAGTTCCTCCGCGAGCACGACCTCCACCTCGACGCCACACCCCAGGATGGCCAACCGACCGAGGACGACCTTGTCGATGTGCACACCCTCCGCCAGGAGACCCGCGCCCTGCTGGAGGCCACCACCGAGGATGAGGTCGCCGACGGCGCGAACACGCTTGTCAGGCGGGCGGCCACCGGCCCGGCCCTGCTCCGGGACGCCGACGGCCGCTGGCAGTGGCACGTCACCACCGCGCCGCGCTCCTCCGTCGCGGACGAACTCGGCGTCCTCGTGGGCACCGCACTGCTCGGCGTCCTGCACACCCTCAGCCATGACCGCTTCCGGCATTGCGCCTCTCCGGTGTGCGACGGCATGTTCGTCGATACCAGCAAGGCCGGCCGCCGCCGCTACTGCATGCCCGGCCTGTGCGGCAACCGCCTCAACGTCGCCAACCACCGCGCCCGTCAGCAGGGGGGCGGTGAGGGATCGACCGCCGGACGCCGGACACGCAAGCGCTGAACTACCGGCCAGCCGCCTCCCAAGCGGCGGTGCCTTGCGACCCCTGTCCAGGAATCCACGCCAGACGTGCACTTGCAGGAATGCGATGAGAGGGTTGCCCGCAGAGATCAATCGGGCGAGCAAATGCCGCCGTGCGGCTAAAGCCCTTGTGTGGCCATGTTGCTGCTTCTCTTACAGACAGCGAAGACTCGGACGATTTTCAGAGAAAATACTTGCTGGGGCTACCCGCACGCTGAAGGGGCTAGGGCATTGACCAATTGGCAGTTGAACGAGAGCTTCCGCAGCCCGTCCGGTACGGTCCGCTGGGACCGGCAGGGGCCGGAGAGCGGGGAGTCCGTCGTACTGCTGCACGGCACGCCCTTCTCATCGTTCGTCTGGCGGGAAATAGCCCAGGCGCTCGCGCAGCAGTACCAGGTATTCGTCTGGGACATGCCGGGCTACGGCTCCTCCGAGAAGTACCAGGGGCAGGACGTCTCACTGGCCGCGCAGGGCGAGGTATTCGCCCAACTACTGGAGCACTGGCAGCTGCCGGCCCCTTGCGTGATCGCGCACGACTTCGGCGGCGCCGTCGCCCTGAGGGCTCACCTGCTGCACAATGCCTCCTACCGCGGGCTGGCCCTCGTCGACCCCGTCGCCCTGGCCCCGTGGGGTTCTCCGTTCTTCCGTTTGGTGGGACAGAACACCGAAGTATTCGAACAGCTTCCGCCCCCTCTGCATCGTGCACTGGTACGTGAATACGTCAGCTCGGCGAGTTTCCCGGGACTACGTTCCGATGTGGCCGAACAATTGATTGCACCCTGGTCGGACGAAGACGGCCAGGCAGCTTTCTACCGGCAGATCGCGCAAGCTGATCAGCGATACACCGACGAAATCCAGACGCTGTACCCGCAGATCAACCTTCCGGTCACGGTGTGCTGGGGCGCGGAAGACACCTGGATTCCCGTGGCCAAAGCTCATGAACTGGCCTCGGCCATTCCCGAAGCGCGGCTCACCGTGATCCCGGACGCCGGACATCTCGTACCTGTGGACGCCCCCGCCACGCTGACCTCCGCTCTGCTGACCTTCCTTCGTGCTCTTCCGTAGAGCCTGTTTCATGACGCGAATCTCGTGACGCTTGTTCCGTGATGTCCGGGGGCTGGTGGCGCCACGGCTCACCGTGGGGTGGTGACGGGATCACCACCCCACAGCCGCCCTTCCCTCGTTCCGGGCCGGCTTCCGGTCCGCGAGCGGTGGTCCGGTCACCCCACGAACCCGGCGTGGTGTGCCCGGTACACCTCGCCGGAAGCGGCCGCCGAGGCAACTCTGGTGTGCGGGCGTAGAAATCCCGTACAACAGGAGGCGCTGCGATGGCCGACGACACATCCCTCAAGAAGCTCGCGCACCTTACGCGCATCACGCCCCCTCCCCTCGTTGGGTCCGAGGACATCGTCACCGAACTCTGCGCCGCTCTGTTCGCGGGGTTCCGCCGCTACGACCAGCGCGTCCGGGCGCGGCAGTACATGGACGGACTGCTCCGTGCCGAAGGGCGCAAGTCGATCGCGAACATCGCGGCCGCGGTCGGCGTGCCCGGCGACGAGCAGCGCCTTCACCACTTCGTCAGCAGTTCCCCCTGGGCCGTGAACCCGGTGCGCAAGGCGCTGGCAGCCTTTCTGGAGGAAGACGACTTACCCTCGGCCTGGGTGGCCCTGCCGGTGTCCATTCCCAAGGCCGGTGAGCACACCGTGGGTGTGTCCCGGCACTTCTCGCCCGACAGCGGACAGCTGGTGAACGGCCAGCGTGCGTACAGCATGTGGTACGCCTCGGAGCGGGTGGTCGCACCGGTCAGCTGGCGCCTCAACCTGCACAACGCCTGGCTCCGGGACAACCGGCGAAGGACCGAGGCGGAGGACCCCGACGAACTCAGCGCCGCCACCCCTGAGGACTGCGTCACGGGTCTCCTCGACGACGTCCGCCGGTGGGGGAACTCCACGCGTCTGGTCATGATGGATGCCCGAGGAGCCGACGAACAGCGGCATCTGGCCGGGCTGTTCGAGCGGGAATCCCCTGTCGCCGTACGGATCAGCGGGCAGACGCTGCTCGCACTCGGCGACCAGGGCCGGGGAGCCGGCCACGGCGAGCACCTGGCTCCGGCACGCACCGTGCTCGACCCCGCGCGTCGGCTGCGCAGCGTACTGCGCCGCAAGGAACGTCATGAACCGGCAGGGGAACTACCGCTGGCCACGGCGACGGCAGGTGTACGCCTCTCCGCCTCCGGCGAAGCGGAGCGCTCCGCCCGCGGTCGGCTCGGCCACCTCACCCTCCTGGGGGTGTGGCACGACCTCCGCCGTCCCCCGGCCGAGTTGTGGCTCACCAACATTGACCAACCATCAGCCGTCTCCCTGCTGCGTATGACACAGCTGATCCATACGGTCAGCAGCGGCTGGCGGACCCGGGGCGAGACCATCGGGCTGCGGGACTACGAAGGCCGCTCCTTCCAGGGCTGGCACCGCCACATGACGCTGGGGTCCTGTGCCTACGCCATGTTGGCGCTGCGATCGGCCGGCCCGGCAAATGGCTCCGGCCTGTCCGCCTGAGCGGGGCCGCCGTCACGTTTCTGCCGCAACACGTCATGTGTCCGGTGCAGCCGAAGTGCCACCTGGACCTCAAGCGCTCGTTCCGGCTTCAGCCAGTCGGCGCCGAGCAGTTCGGTGATCCGCTCCAGCCGACGGGACACGGTGTTGGGGTGGACGTGCAGGGCCTCCGCAGCGTACGTCGGGCTGCCGCCGGCGGCGAAGTACTCGTCGAGCGTCCTGGTGAGTTCGGTCGTCCGCTGTGCGTCGTAGTCAAGGATCGGCCCGATCGTGGCGCTGATGAAACTCGCGGCATCGTGGTTGTCGGACAACAGCACACCGAGAAAGCCCAGGTCCTCGGGGGAGGCATGGGCGCCGACGTTGTCGAGTGACACCAGCGCGTCAAGGCATCGCAGGGCCTCTTGATGGGCCTGCTGGATCAGATCGGGGCTGGAGACCGGACCGGCCGCGCCGACTGTCACAGGGTGCCCGAGCAACGGGGTGAGTTCAGCGGACACGGCCCCGGCCGAGGCGCTGGAGTCGGCAGCGGGCAACAGCAGTGCTATGCACCCGTTCTGGATGCTCCTGAGCCCGTCCATCCGCCGGGCGTACGCGGCCGCCCAGCTTGCCGCCCTGCCCTGCGCTCCGCCTTCCGGGCGGATGACCACGACCACATGGGGACGTTCGAGATCGATGCTCAGCCGGCGGGCGCGCTGAATGAACTGCTTGGCGGGACGGTGCGGAGCCACCAGCAGGTCCTCGAACAACTCGTCGCGAAACGGGCTCGCCGCGGCCGCTTCGCCGCGCTGCACCTGGAGCAGCACCGCGATGGACTGGGCAGCCAGCCGCAGGAGCGGTTCGCCGACGTCGTCCAGCGGCTCGTGCGGGTGCAGCAGCAGGACGGCGAGCTCCTCGTTCCCCGCCGTGACCGGCACGACCCAGGTGCCCGTGCCGAAGGCGATCGGCATGCGTCGCGCGGAGGCGGTTCGGCATGCGCCCAGCACCTCGGCATCGTCGGCGGCGGGTATCGTTCCGCTGCCCGAGAGCGGGCGGTGCTCCATGTCCCGTACCAGCACCGTGCCCCGAAGCGCCTCGGCCACCTCGGAGACGAGGGCGTTCAGGCTGCCTCCGGCGAGCGCGTGGTCCACCAGCCTGATGTGCAGTTCCGACAGCCTACGGAATCCGATCAGCTGTGACTCCGCCCGTGAGGAGCCAGACTTCAGGCTGGCGACATCGGCGTGGCTGCGTTCCAGCGTGCGCGTCTTCTCGATGGCTACGGCGGCCATGTCCCCCAGCGAGCTCATCAAGGAGACTTCGCCGATGGTGAAGTGCCGCACGTTCCGGTCCGCGGCGTACAGCACACCGAAGACGTCCTCGCCGAACTTCAGCGGGGTCGCGATGATCGCTCGCAGCCCCTCCGCGCGTACCACCTCGTCCAGCACCCCGGTGTGGCGCACCCGCTCGTCCGACAGGTAGTCAGGAGTCCATATCGGCACGGACTTGTTGATGGCCTCGTCACCGAGACCGTAGGAGTTCGGGACGCGGAATCCCACGGTGAGCGCCGACGCGTGGCCATCCGCGGTGCGCACGAAGCTGTCCCCGGCGTCGCGGAAGCTGATGTAGGACATGTCCAGACCGAGCAGCGTCCGGGTGCGCCGGGTGATGGTCTCCAGCAGGGCGTCCAGGTCGTACGGAAGGGTCAGGTCGCGGGCAGTGTCCACCAGCGCGGACAGCTCTGCCTCACGTTGCTGGCGGCGGGAGAACAGGGTGTGAACCTGTAAAGCCATGCGCTCCGCCCGTTCCAACTGCGGTATGACGCCGGCGCCCGCTCCGCCCGCACGGGCACGTCGGAGCAGGTCTTCGATCTCTGTCGGCGGAGCCTCTGCGGCGAGCAGTTCGAGAATGTCGAGCATTTCACTCATACCTGAGTATTCGGCCGAATTCATCTATTCCTTGCCTTCCCCGTAGGGCGAACGCGAGCTTCGCTCATACCCGTTGGCCACCCATCGTGCACTCGTGCAACCTCCCCAAACATTCACCGATGTTGCCAAATGTGATTGACGTCACAAGCAATGGGAGGTGTCCGCGCCACCATTCGCGCGGCCCGGCTTGTCACCGGATCACCTTCCGGGACGGCCACGAGCCGAGAAGAGTAGGAGTCAGAAATTCAGCGCTCGGCCTAGTCCCGGAGGTTCAATGTCCGACGTGCGAAGTCACCTCAAGTCACTGGAGCGCAGCAACCGGTCCATGACAAACCCGGACCGTCCCCGCACGTTCTCCATGGTGAACCGCGAGTGGGATCTGCTGGACGAGGTATTCGCACCGATCTACTCACCGTCGACCGGCATTGCGCTCGAATTTCTCGGGCTCACCGGAACCAACTCGCTGACCCCGTCGTCATCCCTGCTGGAGATCGGCTGCGGCGCCGGAGTGATTGCCATTCAGGCTGCGCTTGCCGGTTGTACGACCGTTGCGGCGGACATCAATGAAAATGCTGTGGAAAACACCCGGCTGAACGCCGAGCGGCACGGTGTCTCCGACCGCGTCACAGCGCTGCACAGCGATTTGTTCGACGCGCTCGACGACGGAGCCCGGTTCGACCGGATCTTCTGGAGCTCCAATTACGTACTGGCTCCCGCGGACTACACCTACAGGTCGGTTCATGAACGCGCGTACGTGGACGCCGGATACCGCACGCACCGCAGATATCTCGAGGAAGCAGTACACCACCTGACCGACACCGGGTCGGTGCTGCTGCATTTCTGCGAACGCGGAGACATCGCCGGCCTGGAGAGGATCGCCGAGGAGTGCGGCCGCGAACTGCGGGTCCTGCGGCGCCGCACGGTCCTCGAAGGACAAGACCTGATCGAGCACACCCTGCTCGAAGTCCTCCCGGGGCCGCTCGCCGAGGCCGAGCGAGGGAGCCGTACCAGCGAACGGATCGCCGCCTCGGGCGCCCGGCGCGGTGCGCGCCGCGACAGGGCGGGAGCGGCGCCCGACAGGAACCGGCCGGTGCTCGCCTGACGGTCATGCACCCCCACGCTCTGCGGCCCTGAGGGAGGACCGAACTCACCGATGCGTACGCTACTGGTCGACAATCACGACTCGTTCACCTACAACCTGTTCGACTATCTGGCCCAAATTTCCGGTCATGAGCCGACTGTCGTCCGGAATGACGAAGCGCACTGGCGCACCTGCCATCTTGCGGATTTCGATCGGGTGGTCATCTCACCAGGACCGGGAAACCCCGCACGCCCGGCGGACTTTGGAATCTGCCAGGACATCATCCGTTCCACGAAGGTCCCGCTGCTCGGCGTGTGTCTCGGCCATCAGGGAATTGCCCTGGCGAGCGGGGGCCATGTGACCTTGGCGCCCGAACCGTGCCATGGCCGTATCTCGCCCGTGCTGCACACGGGAACGGGCATTTTCGCGGGCCTCCCGTCCCCCTTCAAAGCCATTCGATACCACTCCCTGGCCGTCACCCGTCTTCCTGATGAACTGGAAGCGACAGCTTGGACCTACGACGGCGTCGTGATGGGAATACGGCACCGGAACCGCCCGCTGCACGGCGTGCAATTCCATCCGGAGTCGATCGGCACGGAATACGGCATGCAACTCCTCAGGAATTTCTTGGAGTTGCGCCAAGAAGCGCCGACGTGGGCGTCCGACGCCCGGGCCGATTCTCCGCGGCAGGCCGTCGGTCATCCCGGGAACAGCTCTGCGCCCATGCGACAACGACCTGCGGAGCAGCGTCGGTTGAAGGTCTGTGTGGAACGGTTGCGCACCCGCTGGAGCGATGAGATCGCCTTCGAGCGCCTGTACGGAGCGGGCTCGCACTCCTTCTGGCTCGACAGCAGCAGGACCGAC
Organism: Streptomyces sp. NBC_01750; assembly: GCF_035918095.1. Taxonomy (NCBI): domain Bacteria; kingdom Bacillati; phylum Actinomycetota; class Actinomycetes; order Kitasatosporales; family Streptomycetaceae; genus Streptomyces; species Streptomyces sp. NBC_01750. The sequence goes on along the minus strand of NZ_CP109137.1, from coordinate 7,132,184 downwards.
GGCGTCCTCGGCCGCTTCTCCCTCATGGGTGACGCCTCCGGTCCCCTCGCCCGCGTCGCCACGGCGGACATGTTGAGCAGCACGATCCAGGTCAGGTCGCGCACAGGTACGGAGATCGTCACCGGCGAGTTCCTGGACTGGCTCGACGCGGACCTGCGAGGCACGGCCACTCAGGTACCGGAACTGCCCTTCGACTTCGCGCTCGGCTGGGTCGGCTATCTGGGGTACGAGTTGAAGCCGGCGCCCGGAGGGGGCCTGACACACCGCTCGGAGGAGCCGGATGCGGCGATGATTTTCGCCGACCGTGCCGTGGTCTTCGACCACCGGGAAGGAGTGACGTATCTCCTCGCCCTTGCGGACGAAGGCACGGGCCTTGCCGGGCACGAGGTAGCGGCCAAGGACACGGCGCGGTCCTGGCTGACCCGGACAGCGAGCCGGCTCGACGCCCTGGCGGGCTTGGTGCCGAACCCCGATCCCGCCCCGCCGGCCGTCGGTGCACGGGTGGAGCTGCGGCACGACCGTCAGGCGTATCTGAACCTCATCGACTCCTGCCAGGACGAGATCACGACCGGTGAGTCGTACGAGATCTGCCTCACCAACATGGCGGAGGCGCGGGTGGATCTGGATCCGTGGCAGAGCTACCGGTACCTGCGCCATGTCGCTCCGGCCCCGTTCGCGGCACTGCTGCGGTTCGACGAGCTGTCGGTGCTGAGCAGTTCGCCGGAGCGCTTCCTGCGGGTCGGTTCCGACGGCACCGCCGAGTCCCGGCCGATCAAGGGGACCAGGCCGCGCGGGGAGACACCCGCACACGACGCCGCTCTGGTGGAGGAACTTCGCACGGACGAGAAGGAGCGCGCGGAGAACCTGATGATCGTCGATCTGGTCCGCAACGATCTGGGCCGGTGCGCGGAGGTCGGGTCTGTCGTGGCCGACGACATCTTCCGCGTCGAGACGTTCACGACCGTCCACCAACTGGTCAGCACCGTCACCGCGACCCTGCGCCGCGACAGCGGTGCCGTCGGCTGCGTGCGCTCCGCGTTCCCGGGCGGCTCCATGACCGGAGCGCCCAAGGAGCGGACCATGCGGATCATCGACCGGCTCGAAGGAGGCCCCCGGGGTGTCTACTCGGGAGCGATCGGCTACTTCTCCCTCACCGGAGCCGCCGACCTGAGCATCGCCATCCGTACAGCCGTCATCACCCCCGGCCGCGTACGGTACGGAATCGGCGGAGCCATCACCGCGCTCTCGGACGCGGAGGCCGAGTTCGAGGAGACGGCCGTCAAGGCGGAACCGCTGCTCGCGCTGACCGGAGGCGCCTTCCCAGGGCGCAAGCCGGCCACGGCGGTCTCCAGGAGCACGCCCGGGCGCTGAACGGATGGGCGAAGGGCTGGAAAAGGGGCGCTCGCCGGCTGTGTGCTGGAAGGTCAGCACACAGCCGGCGAGCGCCCCTCAGCCGTGCGTGCGGCGCCATGTGTCCCGTACCGAGTCGGCGAGCTCCAGGCGATCGCGTACGCTCCCCCGGAGCTCCGAGCGAGCCAGCTCCACGGCGGTCCGGTCGACGCTGACATCCTGGAGCCGCAGGCCCGTCAACAGCTCGTCCGAAGCCCTGGACTCCCCCGAAAGCGTGTCACCCCGCAGTCGGCCCAGCCGGGCCACAGCGTCAAGGGTGGGCTGTGACATCGCGTGGACGGTGCTCCAGGCCACCAGTTCCTCGACCTGACGGACCGTCGTCGCGGGATCCGGCGCGTCGGCTCCGGGCCAGACCAGGCGCTGCGGGCGGGCCCCGGCGGCCCGCAGCTTCCGCCAGCGGCCGGAGCCGAGCCGTTCCTCGTAAAGGTGGTAGGCCGCTCGGGCGAGGGCTAGCGCCGACCGGCCGCGCAGCGGCGCGGCAACGGCGGGCTCCCTCCCGTTCAGGCACAGGTCCACCGCTGCTTCCATCCGGGCGGCCTCGAAGGAGGCCACCGAGGCAAAGGCGGTGACGGCACGTCCGGCGGTGAGCGCCCGTTCCAGGCCCTCGAAGTACGCCTCGATCACTTCTCCGTAGCACCGCACCGAATAGATGTGACGGGCGTTCACACCGATTCCCTCGGCCACGCAGTCGCTGATCACCGTCATGCCCGCGGGAGTGCTGGGCACGGCAATCAGCAGATTGGGCCGGTTTACGGCGAGTGCGACGGCGCGCGCCTCGGCGACCGAGGCGCGGGCATCGTCGGCGAACCGGGGATCCAGCTCCGCGCACACCCAGCCATCGGCGCCCTGTGTCGCCGTGAAGCTCGGCCGCAGCACGTCGCAGGCCCAGCGGGCATCGTAGAAAAGCAGTGCCCGCACGGCTTCGTCCGCGGTGACGCCCTGGGTGCCGAGCATGTCGATCTGCTCCCGGTACGCGGTGCCGTCGCGCACTTCGCGCCCCAGCTCGCGCAGGGACAGTACGGCTCCGGTGACATGTGCATCTGTCATCCGCTGGCTCAGGGTTCCGTCCGCGAGAGACCGGCGGCTCGCACCGTCCAGCCAGACGGACACTCCCTCATTGACCAGATCCGTCAGCATGGTGCTCCTACGAGGCGTCTCTTCTTCTCGCACTGCTCGCTCGCTGTTCCTTTGGTTGGGTAGGAGCGGACTGTTCCCCCTCGTCCGTCCCGGGGTCCGGAAACGCCCACGCGCCTGTGGTCATCGCCGACTGGTCCCAGTGGACGGTGCGGCCGCATACGAACGTGACGTACGTCCCACACCCCGCGGCAGAAAGGAGGATGGCGGCCTCCGCGATCACGGTGACAGCTCCAGATACGGGGCGAGCCGGGCACCCACCTGGCCGCCGTACGTGTCAGCGATGCGCGTCAGCAGGTCCGTCGGCGAAACGGTGTACTGCTGCGAACCCACGGTTTCCAACGCCCTGGTGGCCATGGCGCAGCCCAGCGGGATCGCCACGTCGACCGCGAGCCCCCAGCTCGTACCGGCGAGGAAGCCGGCTCTGAAGGCGTCGCCGACCCCGGTGGGGTCCGCAACGGCCGCCGACGGCACGGCGGGGAAGGACTCCTCCGTACCGTCGGCGGTCGCGAGGGTGACTCCGTCGGCGCCCCGCGTGGTGATCCACGCACCCACCCGGGAGAGAATCTCTTCCCGCGTCCAGCCGCTGAGTTCCGATAGGAGCGCGGCTTCGTAGTCGTTGGTGAACAACCACAGCGCGCCGGTGACGAGCAGTCGCACCTCGTCGCGGGTCAGCCGGGCGAGCTGCTGAGAGGGATCGGCCGCGAAGGGCACGCCCAACTCCTCGCACTGCCGCCTATGCCGGATCATGGCTTCAGGAGTGTTGGGGGCGACCAGCACAAGATCCACCCCACCCGTCCGCCCGGAGATGACGGAGAGATCGATCTGCGCAGCCTCTGCCATCGCCCCGGCGTAGAAAGAGGCGATCTGATTCTGGTCCTGATCAGTGGTGCACATGAAGCGCGCGGTCCGCGACCGGCTGGACACCCGCACGTGCTCGGTGTCGACACCGTGTTCCTTGAGCCAGATCCGATACTCGTCGAAGTCCGGTCCGACCGCACCGACCAGATACGGGGTCAGCCCCAGCAGGCCGAGTCCGAAAGCGATGTTCGCGGCGACTCCACCACGCCGGACCTCCAGGTCGTCGACGAGGAAGGAGAGAGAAATGTGGGAGAGCTGATCGGGTATCAGCTGGTCGGCGAACCTTCCGGGGAAGGTCGCCAGATGGTCGGTGGCAATGGAACCGGTGATGGCAAGACGCACGAACTCCCCCAGGAGTCACTCTCGGCGGTCGACGACGGCCGCTCCGCTGTTCTGCAGCGGCAGAGGCCGGCTTTTCAGGCGCACCCGGCGGTGACACCGGTGCGGATACCGGACATCTCATGCCCGGCGAGGTCGGTCGGTCCCCTTCCCGCCGGAAGACCGGCGACCCCGTAACCCATGAGCTCCGTGAGGTCAGTGGCCTACGGCGAGGGCATGTCGTGGACTCCTTGCATCGAGCACGTCGAGGACGTTGCGATGGATTTCGAAGGCCGCCGAGGAGCGGTTGAGCGTGATGTAGTGCAGTCCGGGGGCGCCTTCGGCCAACAGGCGGCGCCCCATGGTGGTCGCGTAGTCGACGCCGACGCGGTACGAGGCGTCCCGGTCTCCGCGGACGGCTTCGAGTCGGTGCGCGAGATCTTCCGGGAAGGCCGCGCCGCTGAGCTCGGCGAATCGGCTGATCTGGCGGACGTCGGTGGCCGGCATGATCTCGGGGATGATCGGGACGTCACAGCCCGCTGCGGCCACCCGGTCGCGCAACCTCAGATAGTCCTCGACATCGAAGAACATTTGTGTGATCGCATAGTCCGCGCCCGCCCGGCACTTGGCCACAAAGTGCCGGATCTCGCTGTCCCAGTCGGCCGAGCGCGGGTGCCGTTCGGGGAAGGCGGCGACGCCGACACTGAACTCGCCCAGCGAGCATACGAGTTCGACAAGCTCATACGCATAGGTCAGCCCCTGCGGGTGCGGGGCCCACGCACCTGTGGGGTCGCCCGGCGGATCACCGCGCAGCACAAGGATGTCCCGGATACCGGCGTCGGCGTACTGCCCGATGATCCGGCGCAGTTCGGCCACAGAGTGCCCGACCGCGGTGAGGTGGGCGACCGGACGGAGCGTCGTCTCGGCCGCGATGCGCCGAGTGGCCTCGACCGTACGGTCCCGGGAGGAGCCGCCGGCGCCGTAGGTGACCGAGATGAACGAGGGGGACAGTGCCTCGGCCCGGCGGATCACCTCCCAGAGCGCGCGATCTCCCGACTCGGTCTTCGCCGGAAAGAATTCGAAGGAGAAGGAGCCCCTGTGACTGCCGGTGGCGAAGGGCAAGGTGTCCTCGGCCTCGGTACGCCTTCCGTGGTGCTCCCGCACGGCTCACCGCCCCGTGGCCGTGCGGAGGGCGTCGACGCGGTCGGTGCGCTCCCAGGTGAAGTCCGGTAGTTCACGGCCGAAGTGGCCGTATGCGGCGGTCTGAGCATAGATCGGGCGGAGCAGGTCGAGATCGCGGATGATCGCGGCGGGGCGGAGATCGAAGACCTCGGCAACGGCCTTCTCGATCGCGGCGGTCGGCACCGCGGCGGTGCCGAAGGTCTCGATGAACAGACCGACCGGCTCGGCCTTGCCGATCGCGTACGCGACCTGCACCTCACAACGTGCCGCGAGACCCGCGGCCACCACGTTCTTGGCGACCCAGCGCATCGCGTACGCGGCCGAGCGGTCGACCTTCGACGGGTCCTTGCCCGAGAAGGCACCGCCGCCGTGGCGGGCCATGCCACCGTACGTGTCGATGATGATCTTGCGGCCGGTCAGGCCCGCGTCCCCCATCGGGCCGCCGATCTCGAAGCGTCCGGTCGGGTTCACCAGGAGGCGGTAGCCGTCCGTCTCCAGGTCGACGCCTTCCTCCGCCAACTCCTTGAGCACCGCCTCGACCACGAACTGCCGAAGGTCCGGAGTCAGCAGCCCCTCCAAGTCAATGCCCGGCGCGTGCTGCGAGGAGACCACGACCGTGTCGAGCCGGACCGCCCTGCTGCCCAGGTACTCGACGGTGACCTGAGTCTTGCCGTCAGGACGAAGGTAAGGGAGCGTGCCGTCCTTGCGTACCTCAGTCATCCGGCTGGAGAGGCGGTGGGCCAGATGGATGGGCAACGGCATCAGCTCGGGCGTCTCTTCACAGGCGTACCCGAACATCAGCCCCTGGTCACCGGCTCCCTGCACGTCCAGCAGGTCGCCCTCGTCACCGGCGGTGCCGCCCGCCACGCGCTTCTCGTACGAGGTTTCGACGCCCTGTGCGATGTCCGGGGACTGCGCGCCAATGGACACCGAGACGCCGCACGAGGCGCCGTCGAAGCCCTTCTTGGACGAGTCGTATCCAATTTCCAGGATCTTGCTGCGGACGAGCGTGGGGATGTCGGCCCACGCCTTGGTGGTCACTTCGCCGGCGACGTGCACGAGGCCGGTGGTGATCAGCGTCTCGACGGCCACTCGGGAGGAGGGGTCCTCCGTGAGGAGCGCGTCGAGGATCGTGTCGCTGATCTGGTCAGCGATCTTGTCGGGGTGCCCCTCGGTCACGGACTCCGAGGTGAACAGGCGGCGGGACATGGAACTCCTCATCACAGTTGTTCAGGGGGTGCCAGCGGGTGCTACGGGATTCGTGAGGGGCGCCCGGGCGGCTGACCTGCGCCAGTTCCAGACCTCTGGTCTCCCTGGCCCAGGCGACCGACACCAGCCGGAGAGAATGCGCAGCCGACAGCATGACCGCGCCGCTATCGGCTTGTCATGAGACCCAGCGAAAGGCTCATTCTGTCCGGCGCGGAGACATCAAGTTCCGTGCTTTCGGTCAGTACGGCCGTTTGCAGCCGTCTGACCCGATGGGACGGTTCGATGCCGAGTTCGTCGGTCAGTTTCTTGTGGAGCCGGTGGTACGCCTCGAGGGACTCCGCCGTACGGCCCGACCGGTAGAGCGCGATCATGTATTGAGCATGCAGATTCTCGTGCACCGGATGCCGGGATACGAGGGTGCTCAGTTCAGAGAGCAGCTGATGGTGCATACCCAGTCGCAATTCGGCATCGATGCATTGCTCCAGTGCAGTCATCCGAAGATCTTCTATACCCGTGACATACGCCTGGATGCATGGGCCCTGCTGCACGTCCAGCAGAGTGCGCCCACGCCAGAGGCCGAGCGCCGAGCGAAGCGCCGCAGAAACGAGAGGGTCGTCCTTGCGTGATTGCGCTCGCCGGAAGTCCGCCAAGTACTGGTCGAGGGAATGAAGATCGAGGGCTCCGTCCTCGACGCGTAGCGAATAGCCCTGGTGATGCGTCGCCAGAATGCGCTTGCTCTCGTCCGCCGTCCTTCCGGAAGAGCCGCCGCCCAGAGCCTGCCGAATCTGGAACACCCGGGTGTGCACGCTCTGCACGGCGCTGCGTGGTGCGGCTTCGCCCCACAGCTCCTGGACACAGGCGTCCAGCGTCACCAGGGAGTTCGCGCTGAGCAGCAGGAGAGCCAGGAGCTGACGCGTCTTGGGAGCGGACGGCAGCAGGGAATCACTTCCCTCCGTCAAGGACAGCGGGCCAAGGACTCCGAACTTCATTGAACTCCCTCTCGCACGGACACCTGATCAAGAATCCGACAACAAAGGTGATCGACATAGGCAGGGATGGCAATGCCTGAGACTTGGGTGATCAGCATGCGCCCCCGAGAAGAAGCTAGCTACACCCCAATGACAGGTCCAGGCAATGCCCGTGACTCTGTCATCCGTGCCCGAATTGAACACCTTTGCCCCCTCTCTTGGTTGCCAAGGTATCGAGCGATGAGCCAATCGATAGAATGCTTTGCTTTGCTGGGGACGTCCCGCCGCAGAGGGTGTCGGAAGCCTACTGCGGGGCATTCGCGAAGCAATGAAAGGGTTCCCCGTGACGAAACGTCTGGTTATATTTGACTGCGACGGGGTCCTTGTCGACAGTGAGACACTGAGCTCGCAAGTCATGCGAGAAATGGCAGGCGCAGCGGGACTCGACTTCTCTTCGGAGCAGGCGCTCGAATTCATACGGGGCCGAAAGGTCGCAGAGTGGGTCGGACAGCTTGAGGCGCGGCTGGGCCGGGCACTGCCAGCCAGTTTCATCCCGCAGTTCCGCAGCAGGTCCGCGGATCTATTCGCCACCGAACTGCGACCCGTTCCCCATGTGCGGCAGGTCGTCGAGAATCTTGGGCTGCCCTTCTGTACGGCGTCCAGCGCGCCGCGCGAGAAGATCCTCAACACCCTGAGCTTGACTGGCCTGTTGCCATATTTCCAGGACCGCATTTACAGCGCGTACGAGGTCGGCGCATGGAAGCCGGACCCCGGACTGTTCCTGCACGCAGCGGCCGATCTCGGAGTGCCCGCCGCGCACTGCGCAGTCGTCGAAGACAGCCTCGTCGGTGTCCGGGCGGGCCTCGCGGCCGGCATGTCGGTGTTCGCCTACGCACCGCAGGAGAGCGGGACGGCAGCGGACCTGAAGGCCGAAGGAGCGATCGCCTTCGACTCGATGAAGGAACTTCCCCGCTTGCTGGACGGGTGGAACACCTGGAATCCGGCCGTACGCGCGACCCAGTGACGACTGCCTGGCCTCCAGAGACACCGAGTTGGAAAGGGATGAATCGCATGCCGAGTGTTCTTGAAGAGCTTCAGCACGCCGGTAAGTCGGCGGAGATCTGGTGGGATTCCTCGCCGCTCGACTTTCCCCGGTGGTGCGATCACCATCTGGCCACCGCACCCGACAAGGACACCAGGGAACGCTGGCAGGAGCAGCTCAACCGCTTTCTGTGTCCGGCGACGCCCGAACGTTCCCTGGTACGTGGCATCACGACCAATCCCTCCCTGGTCGCGCAGAGTGTCCTGGCGTCCCCGGAGAGCTGGCGCAATGACATCCAGGAGCTCATCCGCTATCAGCTGACCCCTGATGTGGAAAGCACCTTCTCGCTCGTCTACGAGGAGGCGCTGCGCCGCGCGGCGCGCGAGATGCTGCCGATGTGGGAGGCCAGCGACGGCAAGTTCGGCTGGGTCTCCGGACAGCTCGATCCGCGCCACATGCTCAATGCCGACCTCATGCTGGAACAGGCACTGCGCATCGCCCGAATATCCCCCAATCTCATGGTGAAGGTGCCCGGCACCAAGCAGGGGTACGAGGTCGTACGGCAGCTGGTGGCCCGCGGAATCTCCATCAACTCCACGCTCTCCTATACGGTTCCGCAGTTCGCGGCCTGTGCCGAGGCAGTGGAATCCGGGCTGAAGCGGGCGCACGACCAGGGAATCGACACCGGGCGGTGGCGCGCGGTCTTCACGCACATGATCGGGCGCTTCGGGGCAAACAACGACCTCCGCTACGAAGCGGCGATCCGCGAGATCGAACTCTCCCAGACCGATCTGCGCTGGGCCGAAGTCGCCATTCTCAAACGCATCCACACGCTCATCCAGGAGAACGACCACCCCATCAAGCCGCTGCTCTCCAGCCTCGAGGTCGACGACCCGGCCCAGGGCAGCAGCACGCTGAGCATGCATCTGGAACAGAGCGCGGGCGGCGCGGTCGCCTATACCTGCAAGCCCCAGTTCATCGCCGACGTGATGCGCCGCGAGCATGAACTGCCGTCCTTCGACACGCGGGCCATCGAGCAGGAAGTTCCGGCGAACGTCCTGGAGAAACTGATGTGGCTTCCGTCGTTCCATCGCGCGTACGACCCGGCCGGCATGCATCCCGAGGAATTCGCCCACTACGGCTCATTCATCTCGACGTACGCCGAAGTCATGGCGAATACCCGGAAGTTGATCGACTTCGTCGCGCATCAGTTCCAGACCATCACCACCTCGGCGCAGCCCCTGCTGCTGACCTGAGCCGTCCACAGGCCGACATTCCCCCCATCATCGAGGAGGTGCCGAATGCAACAGTCCATTGCGCTCTGGAGCCATCCCAGGTCGATGTCGACCGCACTGGAGCGCTCGTTCATCGAGCGGGGCGACTTCAAGGTATTCCATGAAGCCTTCGCCTACGTCTTCTTCATGCACGAAGGGCGTGCCGCCATTCCACACAAGAACCCGGATCCGGATCATCCGCTGACCTATCTCGAGGTCAAGGAGATGATGGAGGCCGCGCGGCTCGAACGCCCGGTGTTCCACAAGGACTTCCCGTACCACTGTCTCGACCATCTGTTGAAGGACCCCACATACCTGCTCGGCCAGGTCAATACCTTCCTGATCCGTGATCCCGAGGAAGCCGTCCTCTCCCATGCCACCGTGCACCCTGAGCTCACCCGCGAGGTACTCGGGTACGAACAGCTGGCCAAGGCCTTCGACCTCGTGCGGGAGTTGACGGGCACCGCGCCGGTGGTCGTCAACGCAGCGGATCTCGCGGCCCGTCCCGAGGCCACCATCGCCGCCTACTGCGAAGCAGTCGGGATCCCCTTCCTCCCTGAAGCGCTGAAGTGGTCCGCGGGCGAGCAGCCCGAATGGACCACATGGAGCGGCTGGCACACGGACGTGGCGGCCAGCAGCGGCTTCAGCACGCCGCAGCGCGAATACCGCTTCACATACGAGACGCGGCCAGCTCTGCGCGAGTTCGAGCGCTACTGCCGCCCCTTCTACGAGCACCTGGACCGGTACCGGCTGCGGCCGGCAGAGGAGGCATCCACATGAGCGTGACCACTGTCATCGTCACCGGCGGAGCCAGCGGTGTCGGCCGGGCCCTGATCGGCCGGCTGCTGAACGCCGGCAAGACCGTCATCACCTGTGACATCGACGAACCGGGCTTGAAGTCGCTTGCCGAGGAACATCGCGGCCGGGCGCTGGAGACCCATGTCAGCGATGTCGCTTCGCACCAGGACTGCGATGCCTTCATGGACCGGGCCCTTGCCGCGCACCCGGAAGTGGACGGCCTGGTCAACAATGCCGGTCTGTACCTCGGGCAGCCGGTCTGGGAGTACGACGACGCCACGATCGAGCGGGTCATCGCCGTGAACGTCAAGGGCCCGGTGTGGCTGTCCCGCCGTTTCGCGGACCATCTGCTGCCGGCCAAGCGGCGCGGCGCCATCGTGAACCTGGCGTCGGTCGCGGGCGAGGTCGGCAGTTCGGACGCGCTGTATGGCACGGTCAAGGCCGGTGTCATCGGTCTCACGAAGTCCAACGCCATGAACTTCGCCCCTTACATCCGGGTCAACGTCGTGTCGCCGGGCCTCATTGTGAATACGGCCATCGCAGACCGGATCCCGGACTACCGCTATGCCGAGTACAAGCGCCAGGAGCAGCTCGACGGCGACATCCTCCCCGAGTACGTGGCTGATGTGTGCGCCTACCTGCTCAGCGACGAGTCCCGGACGCTGACCGGCGCCTTGCTGCGCGCCGACAACGGCTCCTACCCGCGCTGAGTCTCCGTCTCCGTACGTCCTGGAGGTAAAACCTTGACTTCCTCAACCGACGGTTCCGGCAAGCCGCTCATCATGCTGGTGGGCATGGGCGACCTGAGCGCCAAGGTGCTCAACATGCTCCTGAGCGACCCGGCGACCAACCGGGTCATGCTGGCCGGCCGTGACACCGAGACCATCCGCAGGCGCGGCAATCTGGCGCTTTTCACCTCCACCAATCTCGGCGAACACGGCACGGTCAAAACGGTCCATGTCGACCTCCGTGATGTCGACGCCACGGCGGAGACCCTCGCCAGGGTCCGGCCCGACATCATCTTCATGGGCGGATCGCTCCAGTCCTGGCGGATCATCACCGCCCTGCCCAAGGAGGTCTTCGAGGAGCTCGACGAGGCGCAGTTCGGGCCGTGGCTGCCGATGCACCTGACGCTCAATCATCTGTTGATGCAGGCGGTACGGGATGCGGGCATCGACGCCAAGGTCGTCAACGCCGCGTTCCCCGACGCGGTCGGCCCGGTCCTCGGCAAGGTCGGCCTGGCGCCGACGATCGGTGTGGGCAACGTCGCCAACATCGTCCCCGCGCTCACCCTGGGCGCCGCACACCTGCTGAACGCGCACCCTTCGAAGGTGGAGCTCCGGCTCACCGCCCAGCACTACTTCAGTCACTACGTACCGCGCTTCGGCGACGCCGGGCAGGGTGCGTACCACCTCGCGGTGACGGTGGCGGGCCAGCCCGGGACCGCGGAGGTTCACCACGGCGCGCTCTTCGCCCAGCTCGACAACCGGCTCAAGCGGCTCGGCGGCATCGACGGTCAGCTGCTGACCGCCTCCTCCGCCGTACGGGTGCTGAAGGGCCTGGCGACCGACAGCGGGGTGCTCGCCCACGCCCCCGCACCGGACGGCCTGCCCGGCGGCTATCCGGTCCGGGTCCACCGGGGCGGCGGCACGCTCGACCTGCCCGACGGCCTCGGACAGGACGAGGCGATCCGCATCAACGAGGAGTGCCAGCGCGCCGACGGCATCGACCGCATCGACGACGACGGAACGGTGCACTTCACCGAGCCGGAGATGGCGGTCATGAAGCGACTGCTCGGCTACGAGTGCCTGAGCATGAAGCTCGGCGATGCCTCTGAATGGGCCGATGAACTTGCCCTGAAGTACCGGGCGTTCGCAGCGAAGTTCAGCTGATCCGAACGCCGACCGGGGCACTGGGCCCTCGGACGGCCACCCGTCCCACGCCCGTATGTCTGCGGAGACTCACACCGCCAGAGAGAGCCGGAGGATCACAATGACCACACCCGCAACCCGGGTCGCAGGCACAGTTCCCGTCGCGGAAGCGGCCGTTCCGGACGACTTCGAGGGCCAGTACGTACGTACTCTCGTCGACCGCTGGGACGAGCTGATCGACTGGGACCGCCGCAAAGCGAGTGAGCAGGACTTCTTCGTGGAGCTCCTGAACGGGGCCGAGGCCCGCCGTGTGCTCGACGTCGCGGCGGGTACCGGCTACCACTCAGTCGCTCTGGCACAGCAGGGCTTCGACGTCACCGCGACGGACGGCAGCGCGGAGATGATCGACAAGACTCGGCGGAACGCCGAGCGGCGCGGACAGTCCTTCCGCGTCCTCCAGGCCGATTGGCGCAGTCTGCGAGAGCACATCGACGGGCGTTACGACGCGATCGTCTGCCTGGGCAGTTCGTTCCCGCACCTGTTCCAGGAGGCCGACCGGCGTGCCGTGCTCTCGGAGTTCTACGAGGCGCTGAATCCCGGCGGCATTCTCATCGTCGACCACCGGAATTTTGACGCGATCCGCCGGCACCGGTACCAGAGCACCGGCAACTACTACTACTGCGGGACCGGGGCAACAGTGACCGTCGCACATGTCGCTGAGCAACTGTGTCGCTTTCAGTACGACTTCCCGGACGGCAGCACACACCATCTGGAGGTCTACCCCATTCTCTCGGACGAGCTGTCGTCACTGCTCATCGACGCCGGATTCGACACCATCCAGAACTTCGGTGACTTCCAGGAGAGTTTCGACATCGACGAGGTGGACTTCGTCATCCACGTCGCCCGGAAGCCGTGAGCCACGAGTCATGAAGCAGTCAGAAAGGCCCACAACGGTGGTGAGTAAAGTGAACACCGACGACAACCGTCCCAAGGTAGTCGCCGGATTCGTCGCGACCGTACTGCTGACCAGTTTTGTAGCGGCGACCTACGGATTCGGCTTCTATCTCTTCGCGCAGCTCGTCACCGATATGCGCAAAGACCTCGGCTTCGACTACACGGTGGTCGGGACGATCACCGCGGCCGGGCAGCTCGGCTTCCTGCTGTTCGCCCTGCTCGGCACCTGGCTGTCGACGCGGATCGGCGGCGGCCAGGTCGTCATCGGCTCGGTGGCGCTGTGCGGACTCTGCCTCGTGCTGCTGCCGGTGAGCAACAGCATCCTCTTCATCGGGATCCTATTGACGATCATGGGAGGCACAGCGGCCTCCGTGTACGTGCCGCTGGTCGAAATCGTCGGCCGGGTCATCGACTACCGGCACCGCGGCAAGGTGCTGGGACTGGTGTCCAGCGGAACCAGCTACGGCGTCTTCGTCAACAGCCTCCTGGTCCCCAGCTTCGTCCAGAACGACAACTGGCGGGGGCTGTGGTACGCGGTCGGGTTCGGAACGCTGATGGTGACCGCGGTGGCCGCCTTCACCTTCCACCGACTCGGGCTCTTCCGCGGCGACAACGAGAGCACACCCGACACCGCGGACCCCGGCACCACGGACAACGAAGGCATGCCGCACAACACCAGTGCCCGCGCCGGCTGGCGCATGGTGCTGGTGCGCTGGGTGGTCATCGTCTGGACGATGAAGTTCCTGAACGGGTTCGCCTGTATGCCGTTCCAGAACTACCTCTCCCCCTATCTGCGCGAGGGCCTGGGATTTGACATCGACTTCGCGGCCCAGGTCTGGGGTGCCATCGGCGTCATCGGAATGTTCGCCGGATTCGCGGTCGGCTGGCTCTCCGACCGGATCGGCGTACGCGCCTCACTGGTGATGTGCTACGCACTCTTCTTCATCTCCGCCGTGCTCCTGGTGGTTGCCCCCGTCGGATTCCTCCCGATGGTCTCCGGTGTTCTCTTCGCGCTCGCCTTCTACCCGATTTACGGGCTTGTGCCGGCGTACGTATCAAAGTCGGCGTCGGGCGCCGCCGCGACGGTCATCTTCGGTGTCACCAATGTGACCCAGGGAATCGGCGGAATCGTCGGAAACTACACGGCGGGATTCCTGAAGAACATCACCGGCGATTTCATGTGGTACTACCTCGTGGTCGCAGTGACCGCCGTGATTCTCGGTGCCCTGACCCTCCAGCTGCCCCGCGAGGGGTCGGCGGAGAGCGCCATCGGAAGGAAACCCGCGGCACCCGAAATCGGCAAGGAAGCCGCACAATCCGTCGGCTGACACCCACGGGCGCACAACCGCGATGGACGCGGCCACAATCGGAAAGGACCGGATGAAACAGCAAGGAATATGCACCTGCTGGCCAGGTGCGACGGTGTGGCTGACCGGTTTGCCCAGCGCGGGCAAGACCACTCTTGCCTACGAACTGGCCGAGAGGCTGCGTGCCGACGGACATCGTGTCGAGGTACTGGACGGCGACGAGATCCGGTCGTTCCTCTCCGCGGGTCTGGGCTTCGGTCGCGCGGACCGGGACGCCAACGTCCAGCGCATCGGCCTGGTGGCGGAGGTATTGGCACGCAACGGCGTCACCACCCTTGTGCCGGTGATCGCCCCGTACGCCGACAGCCGGGAAGCGGTGCGCAAGCGCCACGAAAGCAGTGGCACTCCCTACCTGGAGGTACATGTCGCCACGCCGGTCGAGGTGTGCTCCGAACGCGACGTGAAGGGGCTGTACGCCCGGCAGGCGTCCGGGGAGATCACCGGTCTGACCGGAGTGGACGACCCGTACGAGGAGCCGGAGGTCCCAGACCTGCGGATCGAGGCACACACCCAGAGCGTGCAGGAATCCGCAGCGGTACTGCACGTGTTGCTGACGGAAAGGGGACTGGCATGACGACGGCAGCTGCCACCACCGGTTCGGCCCCGGAACAGGGGGGCGGCCCGCGGCAGGAGGGCGCTCGGAACCGGACCGACGACTCTCCCCGCGCCCTGAGCCACCTGGACTCGCTGGAGTCCGAGGCCGTGCACATCTTCCGCGAAGTGGCGGGTGAGTTCGAGCGGCCGGTGATCCTGTTCTCCGGCGGCAAAGACTCGATCGTCATGCTGCACCTGGCGCTGAAGGCGTTCGTTCCCGCCCCCATTCCCTTCTCCTTGCTGCACGTGGACACGGGGCACAACTTCCCCGAGGTCCTGGAGTACCGGGACCGGGCCGTCGAGCGGCACGGTCTGCGGCTGCACGTCGCCTCCGTGCAGGACTACATCGACCGGGGTGTGCTGCGTGAGCGGCCCGACGGGACCCGCAATCCGCTGCAGACTGTGCCGCTGACCGAGAAGATCCAAGCCGAGCGCTTCGACGCGGTGTTCGGCGGCGGGCGGCGCGACGAGGAGAAGGCGCGCGCCAAGGAGCGGGTGTTCAGCCTTCGGGACGAGTTCTCGCAGTGGGACCCCCGCCGCCAGCGACCCGAGCTGTGGCAGCTCTACAACGGGCGGCATTCGCCCGGCGAGCACGTCCGCGTCTTCCCGCTGTCCAACTGGACCGAACTGGACGTGTGGCAGTACATCGCCCGCGAGGAGATCGAACTCCCGGAGATCTACTTCGCACACGAGCGCGAGGTGTTCGCCCGGGGCGGCATGTGGCTGACGGTCGGTGAGTGGGGCGGGCCGAAGGAGTCGGAGACCATCGAGACCCGGCTGATCCGCTATCGCACGGTCGGCGACATGTCGTGCACCGGCGCCGTCGACTCGGACGCTGTGACGCTGGACGCCGTGATCGCCGAGATCGCCGCCTCCCGGCTCACCGAGCGGGGTGCGACCCGTGCCGACGACAAACTGTCCGAGGCCGCGATGGAAGACCGCAAGCGCGAGGGGTACTTCTAGAGATGGCAATCGACACACTGCGCTTCGCCACCGCCGGTTCCGTGGACGACGGCAAGTCCACGCTCGTCGGCCGGCTGTTGTTCGACTCCAAGTCCGTACTGGCCGACCAGCTGGAGGCCGTCGAGCACGCCTCCCGCAACCGCGGCCAGGAAGCCCCCGACCTGGCGCTGCTGACCGACGGCCTGCGGGCCGAGCGCGAGCAGGGCATCACCATCGACGTCGCCTACCGCTACTTCGCCACGCCCCGGCGCCGGTTCATCCTGGCCGACACCCCCGGGCACGTGCAGTACACGCGCAACATGGTGACCGGGGCGTCTACGGCCGAGCTGGCCGTCGTGCTGGTCGACGCCCGCAACGGGGTCGTCGAGCAGACCCGCCGCCATGCCGCCGTCGCCGCCCTGCTCCGCGTCCCGCACCTCGTCCTCGCCGTCAACAAGATGGACCTCGTGGAGTACGCGGAACCCGTCTTCGCCGCCATCGCGAAGGAATTCACCGCGTACGCCAACGAGTTGCGCGTCCCGGAGATCACCTCCATCCCAGTCTCCGCGCTCGCCGGCGACAACGTGGTGGAGCCCTCCCGGAACATGGACTGGTACGGCGGACCGACTGTCCTGGAGCACCTGGAATCCGTATCCGTCGGCCACCGTCCGGACGACGAACCCGCGCGGATCCCGGTGCAGTACGTCATCCGGCCCCAGACCGCTGAGCACCGTGACTACCGGGGCTACGCCGGGCAGATCGCCTCCGGCACATTGCACGTCGGTGACCCGGTGACCGTACTGCCCTCGGGCCGCACCACCACCGTCGAGGCAATCGACATGCTCGGCAAGGCCGTGGACACCGCCTGGGCGCCGCAGTCGGTGACCGTACGACTCTGCGACGGCATCGACATCTCGCGCGGCGACCTGATCGCCCACGCCCACTCGGCGCCCGCGGTCACCCGGGAGGTCAGTGCCATCGTCTGCCATGTCGCGGACCGTCCGCTCACCGTCGGCCAACGGGTGCTGCTCAAGCACACCACCCGTACCGTCAAGGCGATCGTCGAGGAGATACCCTCGCGGCTCACCCTGGAAGACCTCTCCCAGCACGCGGACCCGGGGCAGCTGACGGCCAATGACATCGGCCGGGTCCTGGTCCGTACCGCCGAGCCGCTCGCGCTCGACACGTACGCCGAGTCCCGCCGTACCGGGTCCTTCCTGCTCATCGACCCAATCGACGGCACCACGCTCGCGGCCGGCATGGCCGACGGCATCGGGTGAGCCATGAGTGAGGGGACTCTCCGTGTCGTGGTCGTCGGGGCGGGCGCGGCGGGCACGCTCGTCTCGGCCCGGCTACTTGACTCCGCCGTCCGTGCCGGGCGTGGTGTGGCGGTCGACCTGGTCGATCCCGCGCCGGAGACAGGGCGGGGTCTCGCCTATGCCACGTCTGACCCTCGGCACCTGCTGAACGTTACGGCCGGGCGGATGAGCGCGCTGCCGCACGACGGAGGCGATTTCGTCCGCTGGCTCTCCGCGCGGGAAGCCCGCCCGGTCGACCCGGGCGAGTACGTTCCACGCGCGAGGTACGGCTCGTATCTGGCTGATGCGCTGAACCGTTCCGAGGCGGCCGGTGGCAGTATCGCGACCGTCCGACGACGGCATGACCTTGTCGTCGCGATCGAGCGCAAGCCCTCGGCGGGCACCAACAACGGCGTCCGTCTCCAACTGCGCGGGGGCGGGGCGCTCGACGCGGACGCCGTGGTCCTGGCTCTGGGGAACCTCGCCCCCAGCGGCGAATGGATCCCGGCCGGTCTCCGGGAGTCGCCCCACTTCGTCGCCGATCCCTGGCGGCCGGGGGCGCTCTCGAACGCACCGACCGACCGCGATGTGCTGCTCGTGGGTACCGGCCTGACCATGTGTGACATCGCCCGTACGCTGGCTGTTCCCGGCCGCACGGTGCACGCCGTCTCCCGGCGTGGTCTGCTGCCGCTCCCTCATGCCGCCGTCCCGCCGTCGAGAACGACGTTCCAGCTTGGCCCGGTGACCGGACCGCTCGACCTCGCGCAGCTGAAGCGCAGGTTGCGACACCATGCCGCGCTGTACCGGCGGCATTACGGGGACTGGCGCCCCGCCGTCGACGAGCTGCGGCCGCACATCTCCCAGGTGTGGCAGCAGCTCTCTTTCGCGGACCGGGAGCGCTTCCTCACCGGTGAGCTGCGGAACTGGGAGGTGCACCGGCACCGGCTGCCGCCGGCGACCGACCGGGCGCTGGCGGACGCCCAGCGGGCCGGACTGCTGACCGTCCAGGCGGCTGAAGTGGTCAAGGCACGGACGAGCGACGACGGCTGCGGGGTGTCCGTACAGCTGTCCAACGGGTGGTCGGCAACGGTCGGTGCCCTCATCAACTGCACAGGAACCGAGAGCCGGATACAGGAGCTGGCCGATCCACTCGTCCGTTGCCTGCTCGACCTGGGGATCGCCGTACCCGGACCGCACGGCCTCGGCTTCGACACTGCAACCGACGGGAAGCTGACCGCAGCTGGCGCCCGCACCGCGGCGCCCGTGTGGACGCTCGGCCAGTTGCGACGCGGAAACCTGTGGGAGACCACCGCCATTCCGGAGATCCGCGTCCAGGCGGCGGAACTGGCAGCCCGGATCCTGGGCCGCAAGACTGCGCCAGCGCTCGCCTGACGGACGCGGCCAAGGGTCGGGGCCGGGGCCGGGGCCGGGGCCGGGGCCGGGGCCGGGGAGAGCTTGGTCATGCGCTGCTCCCCATGTCGGACCAACCAGGTGCTGCGAGCGACGGTTCCCGTACGCCGGGAGCCGCTGCAGCGCACCAGCACATGCACGAGCTCCGCGTCCGGGGGGAACTGGCAACGGCCAGCACGCGGCCCGAGGCCCCAACTCGCGCTCCGCGACTGTTCAGTGCTGCGACCTACCCTCTGCTTTCACTGCATACTGCTGGGGGATTTGATGGCGGAGTTGCCAACGGCGCCGAGGACTAGGCGGATGACGTTGCGGGGTACTGGCGCCTGCGCGTCCCGGAACGACTACGCGACTTCGAGATAGCTGCCCGCATACCCCCGGGCCACGACCCTGCCGAGTACCTGCTCGATCGGTGGCTGGGTGAGTTGCGGATCTACCGTGAGATACCTCCCGCCGCCTCCGAGTGGACCCTGCGACATTTGTTCCTGCGCACCTCCTTGCACCCGGTCAAGGAGCTGCGCGTCACGGGAGGCCCGGGTGACAAGGGCGCCGACGTTGTAGCGAAGACCTACGTCGACGGAGTCGGGCCACACAAGTACGTCATCCAGGCGAAGCGGTACGGCGCCAATTGGACTGCCGGCTTCCAAGACGTGTCGCAGTTCGCCGGCACCTGCGCGACCCGCGCCGCTGGGGAGAATCTGGGGAGAATGAAGCCGCCTGGGGAGCGCGTGGGGAGAATCGGCTGCGTAACACGGCATGAACTTCGAGTCGATGCCGGAGCTGAAGTGGGCGGCGGGGTATCCGTTCGCGATCCTGCTGATGGCGGTCGTCTGCGTCAGTTTGTACTTCATCTTCAAGCGCCGCGACTGGCTCTAGGATCAACCGAGTCTCAATCAGACGTCGAAAACAGGGTGCCGACCTCCGGGAAATGCCCCTGGGGAGAAGAGACCCCTGCGACCTCAGCGGGCCTTGATCTCGTCGACGTCCAGGCCGCGGTCGATGCCGTGGGGGACGACGTTCTGCCCGGGCTCGCGGTGCAGGCGCTTGCCGTCGAGATGGACCTCGACCTTGTCCGCTTCGAACGACACCAGGTCGGTGATCCGGTCGACCTCACGGTAGGCGTTGCGGTACGACCAGGCGGCGCGGTGCACGTCGCCGATGTCGTAGTAGTCGCACAGGCCCTTGTAGGGGCAGAAGGTCTGGCCTTTGACGGGGCGTAGCCGGGTCTCGTCGATGTCGGTGCGCGGGACGTACCAGCGGGGGGCGAATCCGAACTCGAAGAGCACGAGGGGGTGCTCGGAGCGGGAGATCACGATGTCGCCGAGGCGGACTTCCAGGGTGCGGGAGGCTTTTCGGATGTCGATGCGGTGGTAGGGATCCGCGGCGTGCCCAGGGGTTCGGGGGTGAGGAAGTGTCCGATCGCGCCGGCGGAGAGGGGGCCTTGCTGCCAGGACAGTCCCATGGCCGGTTCCTTCCGGTGCGGGGTGGGCGGGTAGCCGCACCCCGGGTTGGGGTGGCTGTTGTTGACGACCAGGGCGTGCAGGAGGGAGGGGCGCGTGGGCCCCCGGCTGCCGCAGTCGCCTCGACCCCTGCGCGTCAGGCGAGGACGCGGGCGAGGAATCCGCGGATGTGCTCGGTGATGGCCTCGAGGTGGCTTTCCAGGGCGAAGTGCCCGGACTCGAGGAGGTGGATCTCGGCATCGGCCAGGTCCTGGCTGAACGCCGTGGCGCCGCCAGGTCCGAAGATCTCGTCGTTGGCGCCCCAGACCGCCAGCAGCGGGACCTGGGAGTCGCGGAAGTACTGGTGGACCTGCGGGTAGAGGTCCACGTTGGTGGGGTAGTCGCGGAAGAGCTTGAGCTGGATCTCGTCGTTGCCGGGCCTGTCCAGCAGCGCCTGGTCGTGGACCCAGTTGTCGGGGCTGACCAGGCTCGGGTCGGCGACTCCATTCAGGTACTGCCAGCGGGTGACCTCAGGGGTCAGGGCACCGCGCATGGGCGCTTCGGTGTCCGGCCCCGGGGCCTTGGCATAGGCGAAGACGCCGTCCCAGAAGGGCTTGACGAAGCCCTCCTCGTAGGCGTTGCCGTTCTGAGTGATGACCGCGGTGACGCGTTCCGGGGCTTGGAGTGCGAGCCGCCAGCCGATAGGGGCGCCGTAGTCCTGTACGTACATCGCGAACCGGTCGATTCCCAGGTGCTGGAGCAGGCCGGAGGTGACCACGGTGAGGGCGTCGAAGGTGTACGGGAAGTCTCGCAGGACGCCTACCTGCCTCAAGCCTCCGTACGCGAATGGTCACCAGCCGGCGCAGCCACCCACCCTGAACCCGCCCAGACGGTCAATGCCCGTCCACCTGTCACGCGCCGCATCACGGGGGGTGATCGGGTTCGTGTAACCTGTCAAGCGAACCGATCTGGTTAGGAGGTGGCAGTGGTGGCCGACCGAGAGCAGCAGGACGCACTGCTGGAGCTCCTCAACACCACGCCGGTCGTCAACGGGGTGGTCCGGGACCAGTTGGCAGACCCGGAAGCGGCCAGGACCTGGCAGCAGGCACACGGCGGCAACGGCAGCACGGAGGAGCACCGACACCTCCTACAGGCGCGCGATGCCCTGCATGGCGTGGTGCGCGGCAGCCGGCCGACCGCGTCGCTGGCCCCGCTCCTCAAGGACGTCGTCTCGCGCCCGCGACTCTCTCCTGCGGGGGTGTCTTGGGAGCTGGACGCCCCCGCGGAGCGCCGGCTGGCGGTAGAGGCGGTCATGGCGTGGAGCGCGCTGCAGGAGACGATGCCTGGCCGGCTGCGGCCGTGCGCCAACCCGGAGTGCCGGCGGTTCCTCCTCGACCGCAGTAAGACCAACAAGGCCCGCTGGTGTTCCATGGCCGTCTGCGGCAACAGGATGAAGGCCAGGCGCCACTACCAGCGCACCCGCGACGGCGCAGCCGAGTAACACCCCGGCAGTCCTCTCGGTCAGTTACCTGCGGACGAAACGATCAGTTTGTTCACAGCAATGACCGACCACGCACCCGGCTGAGAGCGAACGATCGGGCGGGGAGGCCACCGGCGGTCATGTCCGACACCACGGTCATGCCGATGCTTCGCCTTGGTGACTCTCGCCCGCGATGGGAAGCCAGTAGTAGAGCCAGGCCAGTACGCACCGGTTCACGGTCAGGAGGCGCGAATGGGCATCGCCTTCCGTACCGGTCCCTCCGTTCGAAGAATCTCAGCGAATGCGCCATTCGATTCGTGATCACGGAATCGCGGCGGCACCGGTACAAAACTAGTATCGGCCCGAGCACACAGATCACAGCGCCATGAGGGGCTGCCCCGGCCGGCCACCCCGCAGGAGGTCCGCAATGGCGACGCTGCTGTCCGTCAACGTAGGAACGCCCCAGGACGTCTCCTGGCAGGGAAGGACCGTCCACACCGGAGCCTGGAAGTCCCCCGTGCACGGCCCCCGGATGGTGCGGCGGCTGAACATCGACGGAGACGGCCAAGGTGACCTGGCCGGGCACGGCGGCGAAATTCGTGCCGTCCTCGTCTACCAGCTGCAGGCCTACCAGTACTGGCAGAAGCAACTCGGTCGCGACGACCTGACCTTCGGGATCTTCGGGGAGAACTTCACCGTCGACGGCATGCCCGACGACGACGTGTGCATCGGCGACCGGTACCGCATCGGCGAAGCCGAATTCGAAGTCACCCAGCCGCGCGTCACCTGCTACCGCGTCGGCATGCGCCTGGGCGAACCCGCCATGGCCTCCCTTCTGGTCGCCCACCACCGCCCCGGCTTCTACCTGCGCGTCCTCGCCGAGGGACGCGTCCAGGCCGGCGACGAGATCACCCTGACCCGCAAGGGCGCCGAAGAACTCAGCGTCGCCGACACCGACGCACTGCTCTACCTCCCCGACCGCGACCCTGCGAAGCTGCGCAAAGCACTGAATATCCCCGCTCTCAGCCCCGGATGGCAGCAGTCCTTCCGTGAACTCGCCGCCGCTCAGCAGCCCAAACAGGAACCGGGATGGCCGGGCGAACTCACCAGCACCCAGCAGCCCGGAGAAGAGCCGGGATGGCCGGGCTTCAAGACCATGCGCGTCGCCCGCATCGTCCCCGAGACCCCGACCGTTTCGTCGGTCTATCTCGACACCACCGACACACCGCTACCCGAGGCCCGCCCGGGCCAGTACCTCTCCATCCGCCTCGCCATCGGCGATGCCGCCCCCGCGGTGCGCAGCTACTCACTGTCTTCCGCGCCCACAGCCGGCACCTACCGCATCAGCGTCAAGCACGAGCCCCACGGGAAAGTCAGCAGCTACATCCATGCCACGCTCCACCCCGGGGACCTCGTGGACATCGCCAGCCCCCGCGGAACGTTCGTACTCGAAGAAGGCACCCGCCCGATCGTCCTCATCTCCGCCGGAATCGGTGTCACTCCCGTGCTCGCCATGCTCCACCAACTCGCCGCCACACGAGACCAACGCCCCGTCTGGTGGATCCACACCGCCCACGACCGCGCCCACCATGCTTTCGCGGACGAGACCCGCACGCTCCTGGCGCAACTCCCCAACGCCCACGAGTACACCTACTACACCGCCGGAGCCGCCCCCCATCTCGGCGAGCCCCACATCACCCAGGGGCGTCCGAACGCCCAATCACTCGCGGCCATGGGCGTTCCCACCGACACCGACGCCTACCTCTGCGGACCGCCCGCCTTCATGGACGACCTCGGCGGTTACCTGCGCGATCACGGCCTGCGCCCCGAGCGCATCCATAGGGAACAGTTCAGCGCCCTCCCCGCCATCAATCCCGGCGTAACGCCCACGACCGCGATCCGGCCGCACCAACCACCCGGCGCACCGGGCACCGGCCCCCTCATCACCTTCGCCCGCAGCGGCATCACCACCCCATGGTCACCCGCTCACGCGTCACTCCTCGATCTCGCCGAAGCCTGCGACATCCCCACCCGCTGGTCCTGTCGCACCGGCGTCTGCCACACCTGCATCACCCACCTCGTGGCAGGCGACATCACCTACAGCACCCAGCCTCTCGAACTCCCCGAGGCGGGCACCATCCTCGTCTGCTGCAGCGAACCGGCCACCGAAATCGTCCTCGACCTCTAGTCGGCCGGCAACGGCACGGTCCAGGAGCCGGCACGGTCCGCCGCCGCCAACCGGCTGATCTCCGTATCTTCGTGGCGGGTCGAGGAGCCACCCTCCGGGTCGCTGGGACGATACGTCCATGGCACCCAGGTCAGGCTCTACCGAGAGTTCGGCATCGGCGCGACTCGTCCTGCTGACACTCGCGGCCGGTCAGTTCCTGATGGCGCTCGACAGCTCTGTCATGAACGTCTCGATCGCGACGGTGGCCGACGACGTGGGCACGACCGTGACCGGGATCCAGGGCGCGATCACCGCATACACGCTCGTGATGGCGATGTTCATGATCCCTGGCGGCAAGGTCGGCGCGCTCATCGGCCGCAAGCGCGCGTTCGTGATCGGCTGCGGCATCTACGGATGCGGATCCCTGACGACAGCGCTCGCCCCGAACCTGCCCGTGCTCCTGCTCGGCTGGTCGTTCCTCGAGGGGATCGGGGCGGCGCTCATCCTGCCCGCGATCGTGGCGCTCGTCGCCGGCAACTTCGGCGCTGAACGCCGGCCCGCCGCCTACGGCCTCGTCGCGGCCGCAGGGGCCGTGGCGATCGCGGTCGGGCCGCTCATCGGGGGTATCGCGACGACATACTTCTCCTGGCGCTGGGTGTTCGCCGGTGAGGTCGTGATCGTGCTCGGCATCCTGATGCTCGCCCGCCGCATCGCCGACGCGCCGAGCGACGGACGCCCGCGCATCGATCTCGTCGGCGCCGTGCTCTCCGCCCTCGGGCTCGGAATCTTCGTCTACGGCGTACTCCGCTCGTCCGAATGGGGCTGGTTCCGGCCGAAGCCCGACGCACCCTCCTGGCTCGGGATCTCACTGGTCATCTGGCTGATGCTGGCGGGTCTGCTCCTGATCTGGCTCTTCCTGCGCTGGGAGGCCCGCCTCGTGGAGCAGCGCAAGGAACCACTCGTGGACCCGGCGATGCTGCAGAACAAGCAGCTCACCGGCGGCTTGACGATGTTCTTCTTCCAGTACCTCGTGCAGATGGGCGTGTTCTTCGTCGTACCGCTCTACCTGTCGGTCGCACTCGGCCTGTCCGCGCTCGCGACCGGCGCACGCATCCTGCCGCTTTCACTGACTCTGCTGGCTGCCGCGATCCTGATCCCCCGTTTCTTCCCGGACGTCTCGCCGCGGCGGGTGGTGCGGCTCGGGACCCTCGCGCTGCTCGCGGGCGCGGTGGCCCTGATGGCCGCGCTCGACGCAGACGCGGGTGCGGAAATCGTCACCGTTCCCCTCCTGTTGATCGGGCTCGGCATGGGCGCGCTGGCGTCCCAGCTCGGGTCGGTCACCGTGTCCGCGGTGCCGGACCGGCAGAGCGCGGAGGTCGGCGGCATCCAGAACGCCGTTACCAACCTCGGCGCCTCGATCGGTACGGCACTCGCCGGGTCGATCCTGATCGCCGCGCTGACGGCTTCGTTTCTGACCAGCGTCGAGCAGAATCCGGCGGTCCCGGCCGAGGTCAAGAGTCAGGCGACCGTCCAACTCCAGAGCGGTGCGCCCTTTCTGTCGGACGCCCAGCTCAAGACCGCCCTCGACGAAGCGGGCACGAGCCCGGAGGTGACCCGGGCCGCGCTCGACGCGAACGCCGAAGCGAGGCTCGACGGCCTGCGCGCCGCACTCGCCATCCTCGCCCTCAACGCCCTTCTCGCACTGTTCTTCACCCATCGGATCCCGACGACCCAGCCCCGCTCGACAAAGCCGTAGCGGCGGGCAGCGCAGTCTTCGCTGCCGAGCCCGCGTCGTCCGCGTCACGCGGCAGGCTGCTGGGAGCCGGCTCTGCCGCTCATGAAGATGACCGCCACCAGAGCCGGTCCGAGTACGGCGCCGACGAGCCGCGCGCCGATGAAGCCGGGGACCGAGGCGGGGGCGATGCCCGCGAGCGTGCGTGGACCACTTCACCAGAGGCTCGCCGAACATCGCATCGGCGACGGCGCCCGCGATCGCCCCTGCTCTCTGCGCGGGCACGTACACGGCCGCCTCGCGGGCGGTGACTCCCGCGCCGCCACGGCGGGCCGATCACGTCGCGTGAGCAACGCCCTTGAATTGCAGGAACCTTGGGCGAGTCCGCCCCTATGACGCGAAGCGGTAGCGGCCTTCCTCAGCCGGTGGTCATGATGCCTGCATGACACGCGGCTCGGCAGGGCTTCGGCGTAGTTGAGTGGCCTCCGATTTGTGCTCAAGCGAGGCCGACTTCGACAAGATCAAGACGGTGCGCGTGAACGCCAGGCATGGGAGGGGACGACGGCATCCCGCCACAGTGCGAAACCGCCCCCCTCCGTCCCGACTCTTGCTCCATCTATCGAAACTCGATAGATTTCCATCGCAACTCGTTGGAAGGGTGGGTCATGGGAAAGCTGACAGTGGGTGCGCTGCGCGCCGTGCTCGTGGTGGTGCTCGCCGGCACCGTGTTCGTACAGGCATCGATGGTGTGGGCGTTGGCCACCGACCCGGAGGACGGGTCACTCCCGCTGACCCCGTTGCGCGTGATCACGATCCTGGGCATGGTGTCGGCCCAGGTCGCCCTGGTCTGCGTATGGCGACTGGTGACGATGGTGCGACGCGGAACCGTGTTCTCCCACGCCGCCTTCCGGTACGTGGACGGGATGATCGGCGCGATCGTGGCGGCTGCCCTCCTGTGGTTCGCGGTCACGGCCCTCAATGCGCCGGGCCAGCGGGCCGACCCAGGCGTCACCGTCATCATGGGCGGGGTCGGCGTGGCCGTCCTGGGGGTCGCACTCATCGTGCTCGTGCTGCGGATGCTGCTCGCCCAGGCCGTCGCACGCGACGTCGAAGCGGCGCAGATGCAGGCCGAGTTGGACGAGGTGATCTGATGCCGATCGCCGTCGACATCGACGTGATGCTGGCCAGACGCAAGATGTCCGTGGGCGAGCTCGCGGAACGCGTAGGGATCACGCCCGCCAACCTGGCGGTACTCAAGAACGGCCGCGCCAAGGCGGTGCGCTTCGCGACGCTCGCCGCGCTCTGCGAGGTGCTCAAGTGCCAGCCGGGCGACCTGCTGCGCTGGGAGGCCGAGGACGTCGCGGGCGAATGAACCGTGCCTGCCGACGCGCCATCGCCGATCCCGCCCGTCTTTGACCAATTCCGCGAGCATCCCGGGGCCGTACCCGAGGAGATCCCAGGCCTGCTGGAGCGGCTGGCCGAGGTGCCCGACCCACGAGATCCGCGCGGCGTACGGCACACCCCAGTCGTTGTGCTCGCGCTGACCGCGTGCGCGGTTCTGGCCGGAGAGACCTCTCTGCCGGCGGTGGGTGAGTGGATCGCCGACGCCCCGCAGTCCGTCCTGGAGCGCCTTGGCGTACAGCCCGATCCGCTGTCCCCAGAGCGGTGCCTGCCGGCGGAGGCGACGGTGCGGCGTTTGCTGGGCCGCATCGACGGCGACGCGTTGGACCGGGCGGTGGGCCGCTGGCCGGCCGACCGGCGCGCTGGGGCCGACGGGCAGCTGCGCGCAGTGGCGGTCGACGGCAAGACCCTGCGAGGTCCGCCGAGCGCTGCGTCCGGCGCTGGAGATGATCCGGCTCGACCGTGAAACGAGGTGATGAGGTGGGGGCTGCCCTCGTAGCCCGGCCACTCGCGCCGGAGCGCTACCTTGCATGAATACTGGTCATCCCCGGACCGAGCCTTCTTTCCAGATCACCAGAACCGGCGTCCCTCTGCCTCTGGCGTACCGGACGATGTCTGCCGTCCCCCCGAACCCTCTCGCCGGTTCTCCGTCCCAGACGGCCAGCAACAGGTTCACACGGTCCGCGATGTACACACCCGCTGCGTGGAATGCCTCCTCGGACGGCTGCGCATGGTCCAGCTGTACGCATTCCACCGCCTGCGCCTTCAGTTGTCTGTAGCGGGCCAGGTCTTGCGGCTGGGGGAAGGTTCCGTCGTATCCATGGCTGGGCGTGACGACTCTCAGCGGGATGCCGCGTGCAAGGGCGATCTGGGCAAACATCTGATCCGCTCCGACCGCAAGGCTGGTGAGCGCTGCGACGGGCTCGTCGTAGTCGCTCAAGGCGTTCTCGATCTCGCGGCGCAGGTACGGCTCCGCATCGGCCGGAATGTCCTGATGGCCGGTGATCCCTACGAGAATCACAGCAGATCCTGCAGGCTCATCTGTCGGTAGTGCCGTCCCAGCGCGGTCAACCTGCACCCCTTCGAGTTCATCGCGGCGAAGTACATGTGTTCCTCACCCACGGGCTCCACCAGTTTGGCCGCACGGCACTTCTGCAGCATCGAGAAGACTGCCTCGTTCTCGGCGTTCGCCGGTTCGGCATCGGGTTCAAAGGACGGATCAAGACTGTAGTGCGAGTCCGGGGTCGGGAACCACTCCATGAGCCGGCGCAGAACCGGCAGCGGTACCGACGGAGCGCACTTCCTTATCTCCTGCAGCCGGTCGATGTTCGCCTTGAACGTGGGGCGCTGCTGCCAGGCCCCGAACGACTCCGAGAGATAGGCGTAGAGTCCCGCCATCGTGATGTTCCCGAGTACGTCGGCGGCTCCACCTTCGAGAGCACCCTCCAAGTGGGTGGAGAACAGCCCCCTTCCGACGAGAGTCTCGCCCGATACCTGATCTCCCCGGCTGGCGGCGAGGATGGATAAACCGGGCCGGAGGAAGGAAAGCTTCGCTGAGACTGCCGGAACCGCACCAGCCCCACCGGAGAAGCAGCAATCCAGCAACAGGACCAGTTCCTGGACCTCGGACTTCTGCACCAGTTCGATCACTTCGGTCATCCGGACCCCGGGAGTGAAGCTCGTACCGTCGGAAACAGTGAGGGCGACATCACCCTCCGCAGGTGTTCCATGCCCGGCGAAGTAGAAAAGGGCGATGTCCGCTCCTGGCGACAGCAGAAGCCGCAGGGCTGACAGCAGACTTCCCCTGGTGATTTCTCCCTCGTCCGTACGGAGGCTCTGTACGGAGAAGTTGGGTGAATCGTCCTCATTGCGCTTGAGGAGGGGAGTCAGGGCGGTGACATCATTGACGCATCCGGAGAGATTACCGAAGTTCTCGTACCTATCAATTCCGACCAGCAACGCACGTTTCACCCTTTGCCCCCTCATGAAGAATGCGAGAAATCTCCCCAAACAAACGCTGGCACCGGCCTCTTCACCCTGTCCTGCGCGTCAGGATCGCTTCATCCGGCTCAGCGTTCCCGACGAGTGCCCCACCATGACGGTTCCGTCGCGCTGGACCAGCAGGGAGAGCAAGTCCGGGGCCGGCAGCGGCAGTCGGCGCAGCCGCCCGTCAGGCATGAGTACCGTCACCCGCTCCATACCCTGCACCGCGAGCCACGCACCGTTGCCCGAAACCCTGGCGTACTGACTCGACATCAGCAGACGAGGGGCCGGGCCGCCCGAAGTCCCGGAACCGATCCGCTGGAGCACATGGCCGACGGGCGAGTGCACCCACACCTGCCCGCCCTGCGTGAGGAGTTCGCGTGGACCGGCCGGGACATCCACTCGAGCCGACACCGTCATCTTCGCCGGGTCCAGTTCGACCACCTGATTGCTTCTGGCGAGGCCGACGAACAGTCGCTCGTTCGTCCGCGCGATGCCATACGGTGCGCCTGCGAGAGGCAGCCGGAACATGCGGCGGCCGTCCTGCCGTGCCAGGGCGACGACCGACTCATCGGCAGGAGAGGTGACGACGATCCGCGCGTCTGCCAGCACGAGGGCACGGGCGCCGGCGCCCGCGGGCTGCCTCCACACCGTGCGCCCACTGCGCAGGTCGACCCGGCCGACGCGGCCGGTGCCCGTGGACACGTAGTAGGCGTCGGAGCCGTGGATGACGAGGCTGTTCACATAGTCGTCGATGCGTGCCACCCGACTGCCGTTCAGGGCGCCGGGGTCGACGCGCATCAGGTGGTGACCGCCGAGGACCGCGTAGACGGTGTCCGAGGTCTCGTCCTGCACAAGGCCTGTCACGGCATCGGACGCCTGCACGGTCTCCAGGTCCGAACCCTGAGTGTTCAGGATGTACGGGAGGAACGTCGTGACGAAGGCGCTGAGGGCACATGCCAGCACCCACCAACGCCGCCACCACTGGCGGTAGACCGGCGCCTTGCCCGGTGCGTGGATCTCCACGCGTGGTGCCGGAGTTGCGCGGCGGCCCGCCGGCTCCAGGGGGTTGCCTGCCGTGGTCGCGTAGGACACGTACGCGCCGACTGCCTCCTTGAGCTCCGCCTCACCCTCGGCCTCGCCGCCGCGGCACGTCACAGCCAGTGCCGCGATCTCCACGGCGGCCTCGAAGCCGACGTCGTTCGGTGCGCGTCCGGTCACGACCACCGGGTGCCCGAACGGGACCGTGACCGCAAGGACGTCCGTGCCGGGACGTGTGCGGTCCAGGCAGCGCCACTCGACGCCCAGGGCGTGTCCGAGGAATGCCAGCCGCCGGCGCTGCTCGGACCGGCCGGTCGGCGGCAGCAGAAAGAGCGTACGGCCGAGCGCGCCTGCCGCCCGGATCTGACCGATCTCCCAGCGCAGCGATTCCGAGCGGCCCACGGTGACACAGATCAGCTGGGAGGCGGCGATGAGCTCGACCACCCCGTCCTTCCACTCCTCCATCGAGAAGCTCCGGCGCACGGCCCCGCGCGCCGGAGGCAGCTTCTCGCCCACCTGACTCAGCGCGACCACGGGCCCGTGCACCGAGAGGGCGGACGCCGCCACCTCTTCGAAGCGCTCGAACCGCCGCATGCAGAGCCGCTCCAGTACCGACGCCCGGTTCAGGCGCCGCGCACGCAGGGTGCGGCGGTCGTCGGCAAAGGACCGCAGCATGAGAATCGGACGGCGCTGGTCCCGCTCGATGCCGCGGCGCAGGTGACGCATGGCGATGCGCCGTACAAGGGTGAACGGGAGAAGGGCGATCAGCAGCACCACCACGCCGAGGCCGCGCAGCAGAACGCCGAAACGGGAGGCCACGTAGTCCGCCCCGCCGGGATTGACGCCGATGGCCTGAAGATTGGAGCCCAGCAGTACCAGCCACACGCCGCCGAGGGCGATCCCCACGGTGAGAACCACGCCGACAACGGCCCACAGTCTGCGGGGCCCGTCGAAGGCTGCTGGTCGCCAGCGGGCGGGACGCCGCCTGCGGAGCAGCCATTCCGTCACCAGAATGCCGGTGACGCCGCCCGCCGCGACGGCCAGGGTCGCCCACGTGCCCAGCCAGAGGATCTCGGAGATCCGGATCGCCCAGGCGTACACGCACAGTCGCACGAGCACCGCCGCCGTGCTCGCGGCGAGGCGCAGGTCGACCAGCCGGTCGACCGGGAACACCCCCGTCCGCAGGGGCCGTGCGCACCAGGACCGCAGGCGGCGCCAGCTGGACCGGTCACGGATCAGGACCACCAGACCGAGCAGCATCGGGATACCGACCGCCGTGCTCATCGCCGTGGAGTTGAGGGCGGTCCGTGTCGTGTCGAACCGCACCGGGCCATCGGCCAGATCGGGCGAGTGGGCCACGCGGGGCAATTGGCGCCCGTACGTGTCGGCGAGCAACCGCTCCACAGCCTGCGACGCCTTCGGTCTGCTGGACTCGACGGTGACCACGATCGCCGTGCGGCCGCGCGCCACCGTTGCGCAGCCTCGGGCGTAGCCCGGCTTCCGCACCTCGAGTCCGGAGGTGTCCGCCCCCGGCAGCCTCAGCCGGGACTGTGGCTCACAGGCGGGCTCCGTCTGTGACCGGGCGTAGGCGTGGCGGCGCATCTCGAAGAGCTGGACGACGATGTAGTCCTTGTCGTCCGTCGTCTCCCAGGACCGCTGCCACGCGCCCACGACGGTCATGTGGCGGAAGTCCGACCGCAGCCGGGCGGTGCCGGTGAACAGGACGGTGGTGGGCGGTCCGTCCTGGACGGGAAGCCAACCGCCCGTGGCGGCGCCGGGCAGATCCTCGGTCGACAGGACACTGTCCGCAACAGCCGGTACGGCGTACGGCGGGACGACCAACTCGACCGGTGGCGGCAGCCATTGGCGATCCCACACCACAGCGGTCATGGTGAGCAGAAGCGCGGCGCACGACAACAGCCGCCAACTGTTCACGCGCACACGGTACGACGCCACGTGGCACCCCCTCCGCCGCGGACCGACGGATCCGCGACAGGAGGACTCTGCCAGCAATATCCGTTTCGGGTAGGGGTTTTGATGCCTCTACAGCTATTACGGAACCGGACGTCCCCGGGTGCTGCCATAACGGCTCGCTCTCCCCGGTCGACCCCGTACGCTTGCCTGCCTGAATCGGCCCGGGCGGGCCGGTGGGGCCAGGGGGTGCCGGATGGACCAGGCGTGGGTGGAGACAGTACGGGTGGTGCGGGGCCATCTCAGGCGGCTCGTCGACGAGGAGACCGCGCGGCGACTCGACCCCCGGCTCGCTGCGCTGCTGGACCGCGCGGCCGCCGGCGAGGACGTGTCCGGGGAGATGGCGCGTGCCCTCACGGTGTCGCCCGCACTGCAGCGGTGGGCCGTGCAGGTCCATGCGGACCCCCTGCACCGTCACCCGGCGCTCCAGAGCCCCCTCCACCGCACCACCAACGGGCCTGCGGGACACGGCGAGGCTGTCGGTGCCGAGCGCTACAGCTGCCCCGTGGGCCACCCGCACGTCGTCTGGTGGCGGCTGAGCGTGGGGGAACCGGTCCCCGAATGCACCACCCACCAGCGGCCGCTGGCCCGGGACTGAGCGGGTCGCCGTGCTGAACGAGTTCTGGAAGTCCGTGGCGGGCAAACTGGCGGAACGCTGGGCGGCGGTCGCAGGTCCGGCTCTGGTCTTCTGGGTGGGCGGCCTGCTGGCGTGGATGTACTCCGAGGGCGGCACCTCGGCACTGGGGTCGCCGTCACGCTGGATGGGAACGCAGTCCGCCGTCGTGCAGGTCGTGGTCCTGGTGGCCGCTCTGTGCGGGGTCCTGGCGAGCGGCATGGTGGTCGGCCGGCTCACCGATCCCGTGCTGCGCCTTCTGGAGGGGTACTGGCCGTCACTGGCGGGGGGCCTTCGCCGCAGGCTCGTCCGTGCGGTGGGCAGCAGGGCGCAGCAACGTGCCGACCGCCTGCGCCGGCTCGCCGGCACAGTGGCGTCCGGCGGCGGAACGCCCGAAGAGAGGGCCGAGTTCATCCGGCTCGACCGCCTCCACCGACGGGTGCCGGCCACCCCCGACCGTCATATGCCGTCCCGGATCGGCAACACCCTGCGTGCGTCCGAGAGCCGGCCGGTGGACAAGTACGGGCTGAACATCGTCGCCATCTGGCCGCAGTTGTGGCTGGTCCTGCCGGACGGCACCCGCCAGGAGCTGATCAGCGCCCGGGGTGCGGTCAACAGCTCCGTTGGGGCAATCATCTGGGGCGTGGCGTTCATGGGTTTCGCGCCCCTGGCCTGGTGGGCGGTCCCCGTGGGTCTCGTCGTCGCATGCGCTGCCTGGTGGAGCTGGCTGCCACGCCATGTGGAAGCCTTCGCGGACCTGATGGAGGCGGCCGTGGACATTCACCGCTGGGCCCTGTACGAGCAGTTGCGCTGGCCGCTGCCGCAAACGCCCGCCGAAGAACGGGTGTTGGGCGACCGGCTGACGGTGTACCTGGTGCGGGGCTCGGACAGTGACAGCCCGCGGTTCACTCCCCCGGCGACGGCGGGAAGCTAGCCTCGGCACCATCTGCGGCAGGAACTTCGGGAGCACGCCGGACTGTAGTGGGCGGTGCGGTCCGTTCGGGAAGGCTCGCTTCCGCAGGTCCGCGTTCATCCGGGCGGTGCGTCCTTCGGACGCTGCCCGCCGCCGATGCCCTGACTGTCGCCCGTCCGCGCAGTGGCGCGGCGGAAGGGGTCGGTGAACTCCCGCTCGACCGATTCATCGAGGAGGCCGAGCTCCGCGCGGACCGCCGGCAGGTGCTCGGCCGGCAGGGTGTCGAGCAGTCCCTCCAGCAGCGCGCGGAGCCGCCGGCAGATCTGGGTGGACCCCGCCCCGTACTCACGGATCTCGGTGACGGCGAGCTGGAGGTAGTCCTCCCAGACCCGGCCCGGCACCACCAGTCGCGGCCGGCCGCGTTCGTCGCCGAGCACGTGGCGGCGAGAGAGCCCGGTCCTGCCGGCGTTGTGGAGAAACGCCTCGATGTGATTCAGCACCTGGACGGCGGTCGTGGGGTCGTTCACGGCCGGGGAGAGCGCGCGGATGGCGATGTCGACGAGCACACGCAGGGCGAAGGCGGGGTCCTGCTCGATGGTCCGCTCGGTGCCGAGGGCGATGAGGCCGGTCACCAGCCGCGGATCGGGTGCCGAGGTACCCCCGTGGACCTCGACGAGGGTCGCGCCGGGCGGTACGAAGTCCCCGACCTGGTGGGTCACGACGAACGTGCAGTCGTGGCGCGTCGCGGCCGCCGTCAGCCCGACTACGTTGATCGCCTGGATGACTCCGCCGTGTCGGGAGCGAACAGCTGCCACCGGGCGGCCCGGCGGTGCGGGTCCGTCGTCACGGGTCTCGGAGCCGCCGGTCCCGGCCGACCAGCGGGTGAGGACCTGCGTCCCCATGCGACCGACCAGGTCTGCGATGGCCACCGGGCGCAGATTGTGGGTGAACCGGTTGAGGTAGACCAGCAGAAGCAGCAGGCTGACGGATACGGCCACCCCGGCGAGGGTGACTCCCAGGTCGGGGACGGAGTCCGACTCGATCCTGCGCAGCAGGGAGAAGGCGAACGCGAACGTCCCGGTGAAGGTGGCCAGCACGGCCTTCTGCAGGCGGTCCCTGTACCACAGGCGCATGTATCGCGGGGACAGTGTTCCGGTGGCCTGCTGGACGACGAGAACGCCGATGGTCACGACGAATCCGAGCAGGGCGACCATGGCCCCGACGATGGCGGTGAGCACACCGCTGGCCGTGGTCGCGGAATACTGCCAGTTCACTGACAGCCGGCCCGTTCTCTCCGCGGCCATCGCACACTCGGCCAGAACCACCCCGAGTACGAGTCCGAACAGCGGGACGATCCACAGGCTGGCTTTGGCGTACTGCCGCAGCCGGAACGCGGACGCCCAGGACATCATCGTCGGCACCCGCGGACCGTTCCCCTCCCGGGCACCGGCGCAGGACTCCACAGCACGGGGCACCCTCCGAGTTGAGCGCTGGAATGCGGCCTTCGGATCCACGCTAACGCCGTACATCGGCGGGCGCAGGAAACGGGACTCTGTCCGGGCTTCCCGGTAGTGCGCACTTCCGGCTCCGCGCCGTGTTTCCGCCGCTCAAAGGCCCGGCCCCGCCCTGCTCGGCAGGCCCGTGGCGAGTTCCTTGCTTAAGCTGTCCGGGTGGCACCGGACCGGCGCGACGGCGTATGGCGGTTGATCTCCGTGATGCCGCCGAGCCGTACCTGGGGGGTCGTGCAGGCCGTGCGTTTTTCGGCCCGGGCAGGAAGGGGCTCACGATGGACGACTACCCGCTGATCGAGAATCACGGCCTGATCGGTGATCTGCAGACCGCGGCGCTGGTGACCACCGACGGGACGATCGACTGGTTCTGCTGTCCGCGCTTCGACTCGCCAAGTGTGTTCGGCGCTCTGCTGGACCGTGAGAAGGGCGGGCATTTCTCGGTCTCCCCGGCGCAGAAGACCTACGCGACCAAGCAGTTGTACTTTCCCGACACCGCGGTTCTGGTGACCCGGTTCATGACCGAGGCGGGCGCCGGCGAGGTGGTCGACTTCATGCCGGTGACCGGGCGGACGGCCACCCCTCGTCACCGTCTGGTCCGCATGCTCCGCTGCGTGCGCGGCAGCATGACCTTCGAGATCCGCATCGCCCCCCGCTTCGACTACGGCCGCAAGCCGCACAAGCTGCACATCACCGACCACGGAGCGGTGTTCGCCGCGGACGATATGGAGCTGACCGTGCACGCGGTCCGCGAGCCGGGGGACAAGCGACTGGTGAACCCCCTTACGGGCGAAGAGGATCTGCACTTCTCGCTGACCCTGCAGGCAGGTGAGCAGCGGGGCCTGGTCATGGAGTCGTCCGCCGGCGGACCGCCGCGCGAGATCCGCCTCACCGAGTTCGAGCAGCTCTTCGACGACACCGTCCAGTACTGGCGGTCCTGGCTCGGCCAGTCCCGGTACTCGGGCCGGTGGCGGGAGGCGGTCGGGCGCTCCGCCGTGACGCTGAAGCTGATGACGTACGCGCCCAGCGGCGCCCTGGTGGCGGCCCCGACGGCGGGGCTGCCGGAGCAACTCGGTGGCGAGCGCAACTGGGACTACCGGTTCACCTGGATCCGCGACGCCTCGTTCTCCGTGTACGCCCTGCTGGGGCTGGGGTTCAAGGAGGAGGCGACCGCGTTCATCGGCTGGCTGCGCGACCGGGTGAAGGAGAAGGCCGGCAGCGACGGTGACACGGGACCGCTGAACATCATGTACCGGGTCGACGGCTCATCCGACCTCGTCGAAGAGGTCCTGGAGCACTGGGAGGGGTACCAGCGCTCGGCCCCTGTACGCATCGGCAACGGCGCCGCGACCCAGCTGCAACTGGACATCTACGGCGAGGCGCTGGACAGCATCTTCTTCGCCCACCAGCGCGGAATCCAGCTGGACCACCGGGGCTGGACCTCGCTGCACACGATCCTCGACTGGCTCACCGATCACTGGGACCAGGCCGGGGAGGGCCTGTGGGAGACGCGGGGCGGCCGCAAGAACTTCACCTACGGCAGGGTGATGTCCTGGGTCGCCTTCGACCGCGCGCTGCGGCTCGCGGCCGCCAGCGGCCGGCCGGCCGCGATCGTCCGCTGGAGCAGTGAGCGCGACAAGATCTACGACCAGATCCTGGCCAAGGGCTGGGACCCGCAGCGCAAGGCATTCGTCCAGCACTACGGCAGCGATGTGCTCGACTCCTCGCTGCTGCGGATGCCGACGGTGGGCTTCATCACCCCCGACGACCCGATGTGGAAGTCCACGCTGGACGCGATGGACCGGGAGCTGGTCACCGACAGCCTGGTCTACCGGTACAACCCCGAGGCGTCGCCCGACGGGCTGCGCGGCTCCGAAGGGACCTTCTCCCTGTGCACGTTCATGTACGTCGACGCACTGGCGCGGGCCGGGCGGACCGATCAGGCCAGACTCGTGCTGGAGAAGATGCTGACGTACGCCAACCATCTCGGCCTGTACTCCGAGGAGATCGACCTGACGGGGCGACAACTGGGCAATTTCCCGCAGGCGTTCACCCATCTGGCGCTGATCGACGCGGCCATCACCCTGGACGCGACCTTGACCCGGACGTCTCAGGTGGGGACTTCGATCCCGCTCGGTACTGCGGCTCCGGTCACGGCGGTGCCGACCGGGGACCGGCCGATCGCCGGCGGCTGACGGTCAATGCCCGGCGCGGACGTCGCCGCCGGGGGCGGACGTCGCCGGGCCCGGCGGGAAAGGGCCGAGGAGTACGACGGTGTCGCCTCGCTGCAAGGTGACCGTCTGTGCCTCGGTGACCGGGTCCAGCCGGCCGTTGGCCCGTACGACGAACAGCGTGTCGTGCTCCGGCGGGAGCGGCTCGGAGGCGGGCTGTACGAGGAAGCGGACGCCCTGCTCGTACCTGGCCGCCAGGGTGTGCCGGACGAGTGACCTGCCGAAGAGGATGTCACCGCCGGTGTAGGGGGCGATGACGCCGTGGCTGTCGTGCGGCGGGCCGACCCGGTAGACCGGGCCCTCGACGCTGTCCTGCACCATGACCGAGGCGAGGGCGTTGAAATCGTCGTCGTCGGTGAGCAGGAAGACCGCCGTGACTCCCTCCAGCCGCGCCTTGGGGTCGGCGGCGGTGGCCAGCAGTTCCCCGGAGGCCAGCTCGATACCCGCCTCTCTGATCTGTTCCCGCTGTGCCTCGAGACCGGCCCACATCAGCACGTCGAGCCCGGCGGAGCGCAGCGACCGTCCCAGGCCGATCACCCAGGGGTCGCCGCCCACCAGCAGGGGTCTGGTGCGCGCGGACCTGATGACGCCCAGCCGCGCGGCCACCGGGGCGGCCGTCAGCGCGTACAGCAGGACAGTTCCCACGATCACCAGGAAGGTGATCGGAAGGATCTTGGAGGCCCCGTTCAGCCCCTCGTCGACGAGGGTGGCCGAGAACGCCGACGCCGTGGAGGCGGCCACGATGCCGCGGGGCGCCATCCAGCCGATGAAGGCCCGTTCTCCGGAGCTGAGGTCGGTCCTGACGGTGGAGAGGAAGGCGACCAGCGGTCGCACGACCAGGACGAGGGCGGCGACAAGGGCGAGGGACGGCAGCAGCACGGGGACGACGGACGCCGGGGTCACCGTCGCCGAGATGGAGATGAACAGCAGGCCGATGATCAGCTGGACGAGCGTTTCGAAGAAGGGCCGGCGTGCGGGCATGTCGAGACCGGGGAGGTTGGCGACCGTCAGCCCGGCGATGATCGCGGCGATGAGACCGGTGTCGTCACGCACCATGTCGCACCCGGCGGACACCGCGATGACCGTTGCCAGCTGCGCGAGCGTGCCGAGCGTCTCGCCGAGCCGGAGCGTACGCAGCGTCAGCCACAGCAGCGCCGCCCCGACCGCGCCGCCGATCAGCCCGACGGCCAGGCTGACGAGGAATTCGGTGATGGGGAATCCGCGGCCGGAGCTCAACCCGCCGGCGAGGATGGCGTGGAAGACGAGGGCGCCGAGAATGCCGCCGACCGGGTCGATCAGGGACCCTTCCCAGATCAGAATCCGCCGCGCCTTGTCCGTCGGTCGGACGTGGTCCAGCAGCGGGCCGACGACGGTCGGCCCGGACACGACGAGGATCACACCCGTCATCACGGCCACTGCGAGCGGGACGTCGAACAGCGCGGGGGCCATGGCCACGGTGGCTCCCCAGGTGATGAGCACGCCCAGCACGATCAACCGGGCCACGACCCGGCGGGTTTCGCCGGTGAGATGGCGCAACTCGAGGCCCAGGCCCGCGTCGTAGAGGATCACCGCCACCGAGAGGGACACCAGCGAGGAGAAGTCCGGCCCCACCAGCCGGTCGGGCTGGACGACATCGGTCAGGGCGCCGGCGGCGAAGCCGACGGGCAGCAGCACGATCAGCGCGGGAACCCGCAGCCGGCTCGCCAGGATCTGGGAGCCCACGGCGAGCGCCACGGTCAGGCCGATGCCCAGCAGAATCTCGTCTTCGGTCAGAGCGGCTTCACCCCTCGGAAGTACCGCGAGTTCCGCGCCGCACCGTGGTCAGACGCTGTCGGCCGCACCGTCGCCGCCCGTACCGCTTCGCCGCAGATCGGCTTCGGTGAGAGGTTCCAGTTCGCCGTGGGTGTCCAGCCAGTACAGGAGGACGACGGCCGGGCCGACGAGCACGACCGCCACCAGGGTGACCAACGCCAGCCAGCGCAGAGTGGTGGGAGCGCCGGCGCCGTCGGCCACGGTCAGCGAGGTGGGGAGGAGGTAGGGCCGCTGGGCCATGCCCCAGGCGATGATGACCGCCGCGACCGCCCCGACGGCCGTGACCCGCGACCAGGCAACGGATGTACGCAGCAGCAGCCACGCGGTGGCGAGCGTGGCCACCGCGGCGACGACGACGAGGGCGAGCCCGAGGCCGTGAGTGAGGCCGTGCCACACATAGGGGGCGTCGCCATAGGTGACGAACAGCGTGATCACGGCCAGTACGGCGAGCACGGCGAGGGCCCCGAGCGCTCGCAGCCGGAAGTAGCCGACCAGATCGGGCGCCTCGAAGCGCCGGGCGTCCCCGGCCAGGAACACGGCACCGAGGAAGGCCGTCGCCGCGATGGCGACCAGACCGAAGATGATGGAGGTGGGGTTGGACCAGGCGTCGGCCGAGGGCTCGGTCCCCGGTGCCACCCGGCCGGAAGCGACCCCGCCGACGGCCGCGCCGAGGAAGAACGGCGTGAGCAGCGAGGCGACGGCGAACACGGCCCCGAAGAGGCGTCGGCCTGCGATACGCCGGGCAGGCTTGCGCAGGGCGAAACCGGCACCCCGCAGGACCATGCCGACGGCGGCCAGCGCCAGCGGCAGCCACATCGCGGAGAACAGGGTCTGGAACAGGGTCGGGAACCCGGTCCACATGATGACGAAGATGAAGATCAGCCAGACATTGTTGACCTCCCACACCGGGGCCATGGCGTGGTCGATCAGCCATCGGGGGCGCTTGCCGCGTTCCGCGCCGCCGGCGGTCAGGTCCCAGAAGCCGGCCCCGTAGTCGGTCCCGCCGGCGCAGGCGTAAGCGGCCACCGCGAGCAGCATCACCACAGCGATGAGGTCCGCGGTCATGACGGGCCTTCCCCGGCCGGTGCCGACCCGCCGCTGCCGGAGGACGGGGCGTTGCCCGCCGGGACCGGGGCGCGCGGTCCGTAGGGGGTGTCCGCCTCCGGTACCTCGACCGGCTTCCCGGCCGCCTGCCGTTCGTCGGCGAGGCGCCAGCCGGTGCGCATCTTGAGCAGGATGGCGAGGAACGAGCCGAAGACGAAGACGTACACCACGATCACCAGGCCGAACATGATCCACAGGCTGGTGGAGCGGGTCGACGTCACCGCTTCGGCGACCCGCATGTTCTGGTAGACGATCCAGGGCTGGCGCCCCACCTCCGTGGTGACCCAGCCGCACTCGACCGCGGCAACGGAGGCGACGCCCGCGCACGCGGCGCCGCGGAAGAACCACTTCGAGTCGGGCAGCCTTCGGTTCCGCAGCCAGACCAGGCCGTACCAGAGGGCGAGCAGTACCAGCAGGGAGCCGATCACGACCATGAGGTCGAAGGCCCAGTGGGCGATGGTGGCCTGAGTGGCCGTCGGCCGGTCGCTCGCCGGCACGGAGCTCAGTCCGGTCACCTTGGTGCGGGGGCTGAAGCCGGCCAGGATGGAGTCGAGCTGCGGGATCTTGATGCCGCCGGAGATGCTTCCGTCCGGGTGCATTCGGCCGAACAGGTACTCCGGCACATGGGTGTCGGTCTTCCAGACGATCTCCGTGGCCGCGAACTTCACCGGCTGTTTGTGGAAGACCGACCGGGCGATGGAGTCGCCCAGCATGAGCTGCACCGGGGTGAGGACCGCGGCGATGGTGAAGGGGATGGTGAAACCGAGCCGGTGGTAGTGGTCCCGGCGGCCGCGCAGCAGGCCGACGGCGTAGACGCCGGCCACGACATAGCCGGCGGTCACCAGCATCGCCACGACGAAGTGCCAGTACTGCGGCCCGAACATCGGGGTGAAGATGGCCTTCCAGATGTGCACGTCGACGGGGTTGCCGTCGGAGTCGAGGGAGAAGCCCTGCGGCGTGTTCATCCACGAGTTGGCGGCCAGGATGCCGAACGCCCCGAGCAGCGCGGTAACCGGCAGCGGCAGCCCGAGGAGGAAGTGGGTGCGCGGCTTCAGTCTGCGCCAGCCGTACAGATAGATGGCGATGAGCACCGCCTCGAGGAAGAACGCCCAGGCCTCGACGCCGAATCCGATGCCGAAGACATCACCCCACCTGCCCATCAGCCCCGGCCAGAGCAGACCGAACTCGAAGGTCAGGACGGTGCCGGTGACGACACCGACCGCGAACTGCACCGCCATGACGGCCGACCAGCGCCGCGCCAGCAGCAGGGCGACGGGGTCCTTCCTGCGCATACCGCGGTAGTGCATCACCAGGGTGATGAACGGCAGCGCCACCCCCATGGGAACCAGGATGATGTGGGAGGCGAGCGTGAAGGCCATGAGCTCTCTGGCCGGAAGCAGTTGGGCCGGGGCGTCCGCCAGCAGGTGGACCGTGGTGTACATACGTGCCTTTGCTGCTCGGGATGGCGCGAGGAGATCAGGGGAAGGTCAGCCGCCGGTGGCGAAGCCGGGGAAGAGGGTCATCCCGCCGTCCACATAGAGGGTGGTTCCCACCACGTAGTCCATGAGGTCGGAGGCGAGGCCGACGAC
Source organism: Streptomyces sp. NBC_01750 (assembly GCF_035918095.1). NCBI lineage: Bacteria > Bacillati > Actinomycetota > Actinomycetes > Kitasatosporales > Streptomycetaceae > Streptomyces > Streptomyces sp. NBC_01750. The sequence continues at coordinate 7,090,571 of NZ_CP109137.1, read as the reverse complement.
GGCATGGGCGATGTCCTGGGGGTCGCCGATGCGCTTGTACGGGATGAGCCGCATCAGATCTTCCCGTGCCTCCGGTGTCTCCCAGGCACTGCGGTTGATCGGCGTCTTGATGGCTCCCGGGGCAACCGCGTTCACACGGATCTTCTGCGGTGCGAGTTCCTGCGCGAGTGTCTCCATCATCATCTGTACACCGCCCTTGGAGGAGGCGTAGTTGACGTGCCCCGCCCACGGGATGAGCTGATGCACCGAACTCATGCAGATGATCTTCCCCGCCGCGCTCGACACCTCCGGGACGACCCCGCGGCGCAGAAACTCCTTCGTCGCCTCCCGGGCGCACAGGAACTGACCCGTCAGATTGACGTCCAGCACCTTCTGCCACTGGGCGAGGGTCATCTCCGTGAACGGGGCGTCGCGCTGCAGACCGGCGTTGGCGACCAGGATGTCGATCGTCCCGAACTCCTGGACCATCCGGTCCATCATGCCGATGACCTGGTCCTCCTTGGACACGTCCGCCTCGTACGCCGCAGCGCGCACTCCGAACGAGGTGATTTCCTTGACCACTTGGTCGGCGGACTCGCGGTCGGCCACATAGTTCACGACCACATCGGCGCCGGCCCGGCCAAGACCGATGGCCGTCGCCTTGCCGATTCCGGAGTTGGCGCCCGTGACCAGTGCCTTCTGCCCTTTGAGCAGGTGTGCCGGGATCACGCCCTGGGGTGCTCCCGCGGTGGAATTCACGATTGCCTGCCTCCTCGCTGCGCGGCCCCCGGTCCGCCGGGCTGTGGCCCGGCCGGGTCCGGAGCGTCAGGGAATCACCGGCGGCCGGGGGCGGCACATCCGGCGAGCTGACGTTGGGCCGTTGGGCGGAGCATCTTCGCCCGGTCGGACCAGCTGACGGCCGGCCGTCAGCTGAGCCGGTCCATGAGGTGGTCGCCCACCCGCAGGGCGTTGGCGATGGCCGTCAGGGACGGGTTGACCGCGCCGATGCTCGGGAAGAAGCTCGTGTCGACCACGTAGAGGTTGTCCAGGTCGTGGGACTTGCAGTTGATGTCCAGGGCGGAGGTGGCCGGGTCTGCGCCGAATCGAACGGTGCCGGCCTGGTGTGCCGTGGCGCCGATCGGCATGCCCTTGTGCAGATAGATGCTGTGGGAGAGCAAGTGGTGCTCGTGCATGCCCAAGTGACCGAGCATGCCCTGGAGTTTGTGCTGCAGACGCTTGAGTCCTGCGGTGTTGTTCTTCTCGTCGAGGGCCAGATGGATGCTGCCGTCGCCGTCCAGAGTGACGCGGTTGTCGGGCAGCGGAAGGTCTTCGCCGCACAGCCAGAAATCGACGGCGTGGTGGGCCAGCACCTCGAACGGCATGTCGGGGGTCACCGCCCCGGCCCAGCGCGGGGCCTCGCCGTGGATCTGCTCGGCGTCGGACTTGCCGAGCATCTGGATTCCACCCAGCGGGTAGTCCCAGTCGTCCGCGCCCAGATACCAGTCGTGCAGCGCGAGGGTCTTCTGGAACTGGGTGTCGTTGGGCTCCTTCGACACGGCCATCAGGGCCAGGTTGTTGTGCCGCATGTAGAAACGGCCGATCACGTCGGAGCTGTTGGCCAGCCCGCGGGGGTGCCGGTCGTTGGCCGAAGCCAGCAGCAGAGCGGCGGAGTTGACCGCCCCGCAGGCGACGACCACGATATCCGCCGCGTACCGGGCCTCCGAGCCGTCCGCCTGCCGGGTGACAACCGTGCTGACGCTGCGTCCCGCCGGGTCGGTCTCCAGCCTGACTACTCGGGCATTGGTGATCATCTCGACATTGGGGTGCTGCAGGGCGGGTTCCACGCAGATCACCTGGGCGTCGGACTTGCCGCGCACCAGGCACGGGAAACCGTCCACCCGATTGCAGCGGATGCAGACGCTGGAGTGGGTCGCCCGCCCCTCGCCGTCCTGGCTCAGGTTGACGCCGATGGGCAGATGGAAGGGGTGCAGGCCCCGCTTCTCCAGGTCGTCGCTCAACTGCTGGATGCGTGGCTCGTGTTGGACCGGCGGGTACGCGTACTGCGCGCTCGCCGGGCCCTCGCAGGGGTCCTCGCCGTGTCGCCCGTGTACGAGATAGAGGTGTTCGGCCTGGGTGTAGTACGGCTCCAGGTCTTCGTAGCGGATCGGCCAGGCGGGTGAGACACCGTCGTGGTGGCGGAGTTCGCCGAAATCCTCGGGCCGCAGCCGGAAGAGGGCGGCGCCGTAGAACTTGGTGTTGCCTCCGACGTAGTAGTTGACCTCGGGCGGGAACTCGTTGCCGTGCTTGTCGAACCAGAATTCCGGTGCACGGTACTTCCCCTTGACGAACACGGCGGTGGAGTCCCAGTTGTCTCTCTCACGCGGGAGATAGTCACCGCGTTCGAGGATGAGCACCCGTTTACCGGAGGGGGCCAGCCGGTGGGCGAGCGTACCGCCGCCGGCGCCGCTGCCGATGATGATGACGTCATAGTGCGGGGAGTCGCCCACGGCGACCACCGTCCTTGCTCTCGCGGCCCTGCCCTCTCGCCGGGACCTGTCACTTCGCGCTGCGGAGACGAAGGAACCATTCCGCCTCTTCGAACGTATCCGCCCTTTCCGTTCGCGGCGACCGGGCGAGCCGCCGTGGGATCACGGTCACAGAACGGCGATGGGATTCACCGGAGAGCCGGTGGCCGCCGGCAGCCGGAGCGGCGCGACCACACACAGGAAACTCCAGCGGCCCGCCCGTTCGCACGCGGGAGCCAGCTCCTCGAACTGCAGATAGTCCATGAGATGCACTCCCATGGCGTGCATGGCCAGCACATGCACGGGGAAGGCGATGTCCTCCACCGCGCTGGGGGCGGTGTCGTTGTTGCCGTCTCCGCCCAGCACCGAGACCTGCCGCTCGGCCAGGAACCGCATCGCCGTCGGATGGAGGCCGCTCCGGGCCCTCGCCGCGTCCCATGGCCCGAGCTCGCGACGCCGCCCCCGGTGCCCCACCCGGACGAGCAGCAGGTCCCCCGGCCCGACCCGGACCCCCTGGGCGGCCTCGGCCGCGGTCAGGTCGTCGGCCGTCACATGGTCGCCGGGCTCCAGCCAGGGCACGCCCCGCAGCCGCGGGATGTCCAGCAACACCCCGCGGCCGACGATGCCGTCCCGTACCTCGTCGAGAGAGAGCGAACCTGCGCCGTCCTGGGTCACCGTGCTCGCCGGCACCCCGTTGTAGAGCTCGCCGTCGAACAGCACGTGGCAGAGCGCGTCGAGATGGCTGTCCGCGTCCCCGTGCACGTTCATCGCGAACCGGTCGAGGGCGAAGTGCAGCCCGTCCGCGCCGATGTCACCGGCGGCGGGCCCGGTCATCCGGTGGTCGGCCGGCTCGGGATTGTCCGGTCCTGGCAGAGTCTCGATGGGCGCGGCGAGGGACACCGTGTGCCCGGACCTGACCTCGGCGGTGGCTGCCAGCACACGCTCGGGCGTCAGGTGGCCGAGAGCTCCGCGCCGGTCGTCGGGACTGCGCCGGGCCCCGTCGCGCAGCTGCTCGTACAGCTGCCGGAAGGCGTCCGCGGTCATTCGCTGCGGGGCCGAGGGTTCCATGTGCGTGGCCATGGGGATGCTGCCTCCCGCCGAAGGATCGGGGCGTCTGGCGTCTCATTGTCGGGTGGCCGGTCCCGGCCCGCGACAGATGCGCCGGCCTCAGCCGGTGGTCCCCCAGGGGCCGAGACCCCACCGGAACACATGGCTGCCGCCCGGCTCCAGGATGGTCAGATCCGTACCACTGCGAAATGCGTCCGCCGGACAGGACATGGCTTCCACCGCGACACCGCGGCGCCGCCGCCCGGGCTCGGACAGGGTGTCACCTGTGTACACCTGCACGCATCGGGTGCCCTCGCCGAGCCGTACGTCGATGCCGTGCAGCCCCGAGGGATGCGCCAGGCGCACCACGGCCGGGCCGGAGGGGTCCCGGTCGAGTCCGGTGAACGCGGTGTCCAGCCGCTGTTCGCCGATGGGCCGGGCGATGCGGAAGTCGTACGCCGTGCCCTCGACCGGTTCCCGGCCTACCGGCAGGCCCCGCTCGTCGGTACGCAGCCGGTAGCGGGCGGGCACGGTCAGCAGCGCCGTGTCCACCAGGTCGGTGCCCACCGTCAGATAGGGGTGCTGCCCCACGCCGTAGGGTGCCGCGGTGTCCCCCACGTTGGTCGCCGTGACGGCGACGTCCAGCCCCTCTGGCCCCAGCCGGTACTCGGCGACGACTTCCAGCTGGAAGGGATAGCCCGGCTGCGGGAAGAGCGTGGTGCCGACCCTGACTCCGTCGTCGCTGCGTGCGAGCAGCTGCCACGGCATCCAGCGGAGGAGTCCGTGGATCGCGTTGTGCTTCTCCGGCTCGGTCAGCGGCAGTTGGAGGTCCTGGCCATGGAAGTGGTAGCGCCCGCCGCCCACCCGGTTGGGCCAGGGGACGAGAAGTTGCCCTCGGCCGCCGGTGATCCGTGCGTCGGCGGTGAACCCGTCCAGCAGCGGTCGGCCGTCCACCTCGTAGTGGCGCAGGGCGCCACCGAGCTGCACCACGACGGCCGTCTGCCCGGCGTGGTGCAGCTGCCACTGCTCCCCGGTCGCATGCCGGCCGGTCGCGTATTCGCCTGTCGCGTGTTCGCCTGGCGCACTGCGGGGCATGCGCGGCTCCTCACTCGGTACGGTGCGTACGGTTGGCGCGCCGGCCGTCGGGTGAACCGGTGCGGTGTCCGCGGGCAGCAGGGACATGACGGCCTCCACGACGGTGTCCGGCCGCTGGTCGATCTCCACCACGATGGGGTGTTCGTCGGGCTCCGGCTCCTCGAGGTCCGCGAACTGACTGTCCAGCAGTCCGGCCCGGAAGAAGTGGCCGTGCCGGGCGACCAGCCGGGAGCGGATGAGCTGCCGCGATCCGTGCAGGTACACCAGGCGCACTCCGGGCCGTCCACCGAGCAGTTGGTCCCGGTAGGCGCGCTTGAGCGCGGAGCACGTGACGACGGCCGGTTGCCGCGCCGCGATCTTCTGGTCCATCCAGGCGGCGATGGCGTCCAGCCACGGTTGTCTGTCCGCGTCGGTCAGCGGTTCACCGGCCGCCATCTTGGCGCGGTTGGCCGGAGGGTGGAAATCGTCCGCGTCCCGGTAGGGCCGGCCGAGCCGGTCGGCGAGCAGCCGCGCCACCGTGGACTTGCCCGATCCCGCCACGCCGACGACGAGCAACAAGGACTCCGGCACGCCGCGGGCCGCGTCACGCGCCGGAGCCGGGTGCGTCCCGGTCATCAGCTCTCCCGAGGACGGAGAGCCGCGCGCGGCGCCAGGATCACGAAGCCGGCGGGAATGATCACGACGCCTCCGATCTCGGCCCATGGTGTCCGCTTCGCACCTCGGTGGCTGCGCCCCGCCGCCTTCAGGCGGGGCGGGCCGCTCCGGCGGCTGCCGGAGCTTCGACGGGCTTGCCCACCGGCGGAACAGCACGTCCGGGGGGAAGCAGCTCGGTGGTCACGAAGGCCACGACGGCGGCCAGGATCACCACGGGGATCATCGCCGTGCTGCCGAGCAGCAGGACCACGAGCACCACACTGCTGACCGGCAGCCGCAGGGCACTGGTAGCCGTGGCTGCCATGCCAGCGGCCAGTCCCGGTACGACCCCCAGCCCCGGAAGGGGCGCCAGCAGCACGCCGATCGCACCGCCCAGGAACAGTGCGGGAAAGATGGGTCCGCCTCGCAGGCTGCCCAGACAGAACGCGTAGGCCGCGCCCTTGCAGAGAATGACGGCGATCAGGGCACCGACCCCCCAGGCGTGCGGATCGGTGGCCAGGCCGGTCAGCATGGACTGGCCCGACGAGGCCACGTCCGCTGGTGACCGGTCGGTGATGAGCGTGTACACGGCGGCGCAGGCTCCGGCGGCCAGCGCGCAGACGGCGGTGTGGACAACGGGACGCATGGAGACGAACACGGCGGCCAACCGGCCTCCGGCCAGCACCAGATGCACGAAGACACCGATCGCGACAGCCATCAGCACCGACCAGAACACGTCACCGGTATCCAGACGGGCAAACGAATTGCCCAGCTTCAGGGACAGGCCGCCGGTCGAGAGGCCGGTCCAGCGTCCGAAACCGGTGAACACGAGCGAACCAATCCCGCTGGAGAGCAGCGCCGGCAGCATGACGGCGAACAGCTGCGCTCCGCCCACTCCCGCCATCTCCATCAGCAGCACCGCGGCCATCAGCGGGTTGCCGAAGATCGTCGAGATGGCCGCCGCAGCCCCCGCCGCGCCCATGAGCGCCTTGTTCTGCGGGGTGCCCGGCGCCCGGGCAAGGCGCCCGAAGAGCAACGCCAGGCCACCGCCGAGAGCGACCAGCGGGGCTTCGGGACCCAGCGTCGCGCCGAGCGCGAGGCTGGCCGCGGCCGCGAGGATCACTCCGGGCAGCGCCTCGGCCGAGGAGCCCCCCGCGTGCAGTCCGGTGGCTGGGATGTGGCCGCCGGCGCCGGGCATACGTGTGACCACCAGGCCGACGAGGATTCCGGAGGCCAGCAGCAGGGGCAGCGGCCACCACCACGGCGGGATGTGCCAGCCCAGCGCCTGCGGCAGATCGGTCCACATCAGATGCTCCAGCTCGTGGAGCCCGACGAGGAACCAGAACGCGGCGAGCGACACCGGAATACCGATGAGGGCGCAGAACAAGAGCGTTTTCAGGTAGCCCGGGGTGCGCAGCAAGTCACGCAGCAGGTCGGCCTCCGCCGGTTGTGTTCGGCCGCCCGAGGCGGCTGGTCGCGGACTCGGCTCCGTCATGGGGTCGTCCCTTCCCAGCCCCCAACTCCGGTGTCAGCCAAGGATCTTGCGCTTCTCTGCAGCGAATTCCTCTTCTGTCAGCACCCCTTGGGCCTTCAGATCGCCCAGTTGCCCCAGCTGATCGATCTTGCTGCTCATCTCGTCGCCGGAGGAAGGCGGCGGCGCGGCCGGGGCGGGTGCGGCGGCCTGCGCCTGCTGCTGGTCGTCCTGTTGTGCCCATCGGCCCGCCTGACGCCGCGACACGCGGTTGGACACCGCGGTCGCGGTTCCGGCGACGACGGCGGTGCGGGCGACGCCACGAAGAAGTCCGGGCATGTTCACTCATCTCCCACGGTAGGTGCGGGCGGACCGCTGCGGCGTCGGGCCCCGACGGCACCGTGGCCTTCAATCGGCGATGGGGCCGTCGGGGCCCGACGCCTCGACCGCGTCCAGTGAGGCCAGCAGGGCCTGGACGGGAATTCGGCCGCTCGTCACCAGCTGCGCACCACTGCGCCGCATGGCTCGGGCGAAGGGTGCCGCCCAGAGGTTCTCGTACACCAGGATTCCGGCAGAGCTGCCCGGCTCCAGCGCGGTCCCGGCCTCGTCGAGATCGTCCTGGCCCAACAGCCCGGACGAGGCACCCTCGAAGACCGTCAGGTCGAGCTCGTCCCCGAACTCCTTCAGTTCCAGTGCGGAGACCGAACCGTCGCTGTCCTTGCGGACGAAGACGAGGTCGAGGATGCGGATGATGCCGCGATCGACCAGATCGACGAGCAGGGGGAAGCCCTCCCCCGTCATGCGGTTGCCGGGGAACTCGACGACCAGGTAGTCGACGGGGCCCATCTCTTCGATGTCGTCGCTCATGGCCACTCCTCGCGAGCGGGTCCGGGTACGGGCCTCGACCGCCGCTCATGTCCGGCGGCGGTCGCCGCGACAGACGGCGACAGGCGGCCCTTCCAGCCATTGCAACACCCGTCGGAAGGCTTCGCACTTCCTGAGGCCTGGCGTCCCGGACCGTCGGCGGGCCGCCGAGGACCGGCCCACCGGCGGGTCCGCACCGGCCGACGACGGGTCCGCACCGCGTCAGCTGGTCAGCTGGTCAGCTGGTAGATGCTCTTCCCGGTGAGCCACAGGCCGAGAAGCAGACAGATGACCACGATCGCCGGATCCTGGTGGCGTTCCAGCCACGTGCGCAGTTTCATCAGCCGCGCCTGGGCCGCCTCCGGTGCGAACACCACATACAGCTCGGCGGCCAGCAGGCTCGAAGTGGCGAGGATGCAGAAGCCGAACAGCGCCAGATACGACGAGAAATGCGACAGGTCGGCCTCGATGACCGTGGTCGCACCCGCCGCGACGATGCCCCAGGGCTGCAGGAACACGGCAAGTCCCGCCGCCGCCCAGGCCGAGCTCCGGTCCATCCGGGAGGTCATGGAGGAGGACGACCGGGAACGGGAGGACGCGTGAGGCGACTTGCGAGGCGTGCGGGGCGGCTTGCGGGCGGATCCGGGGACCGGCCCATGAGCCGGTCCGAGCCGCCGTCGCCGGTGTTCGCCGTAGAACACGAGCAAGAGGCCGATGGCGAGTTTGGCCGCGAGCCCCGCCGTGGACGGCGGAGATCTTGGCGGCGGGGGCTCTCCCCCGGTCAGCGCGAGAACCAGAGCGATCACTGCGACGAGACAGGCCAGCCAGGCCAGGATGAAGGCCAGCCCCTTCCACACACCCCTGTCGGACGCCACCACCAGGACGAAAGCCATGATCGGCAGCGGGTCGAGCGTGATGGCCAGCGCGATGAGGAGCAGGTCGATGACCATGGCAACCCAATCGTGTGGCGACATCACGAGGGTATGCAAAGGACAGGAAACCGACACCTTTTGGTCGCCGCGCCGTCGGCTCACCGGAAATGCCGCCGCGCACTGCGTCCCCCACTCTGGACGCAGGGAAGGAGCAGCGCCATGACGACTTCCGGACGGGTGCCGTCGAAGATGGGCGGCCGTACGCAGAGCCCGGGTGCCGTAGCAGCCGGCTGATGCCTCCCAGCGAGCCCGAGGCCCCCCGGGAGCAGCCGGGCGAGGGGACACACGACGGGGAGCAGGGCGCGGCGGACCGCCGTCCCGGCTCCGTCCTCCGGCCGTCCTGGTGGCAGGTCCGGTCCCGGAAGCTGGTCGCCACGGCGCAGTGGCTGCACGCGCGGGCCGAGGCCCGTTTCCCGGTCATCTCGCACCTCGCCGCACGGATGGTGTCGGTGAACATCTTCGACTCCGCCACCCGGCTGGCCGCCCAGTGCTTTCTGACCGCGGTCCCGCTGCTCTTCGTCGTCGGATCAGTCGCCCCGGAGGCGGTGCGCAATCAGCTGATCAGCTCCGTGCGCACGGTCTTCGGGCTCGGCGGCGCCGCGAACGACCAGCTGGAGCACGTGTACAAGTCCGGTACCGACACTCTGCGCGAGGCCACCGGTGTGGTGGGCGCGCTCATGCTGCTGCTCGCCGCCACGGCCGTCAGCCGGGCTATGCAGCGGCTGTGCAAGCGAGCCTGGGAGATCCCCAGGGCGGGTACCAGGATCGCCGCCTGGCGGTGGCTGGCATGGATCGGGATCTGGCTCGCCGTCCTGGTCGTGCAGGCGCCGCTGCGCGACGGCTTCGGCGCCGGGCTGTGGCTGGGCATCCCGGTCACCGTGCTTACCCAGACCGCCCTGTGGTGGTGGACCCAGCACCTGCTGCTGGGCGGCCTGATCCGCTGGCCGCCCCTGCTGCCCGGTGCCGTCATCACGGCGATCGCAGTGACCTTTCTGTCGATCGGAGCGCGTTTCTACATGCCCCGGGCGCTCAATCGCGCCCTTGCCGAGTACGGGTCGGTCGGCTCGGTCTTCGTCCTGCTCTCCTGGCTGATCGTGGTCTGTGTGGCGGTCGCCATCGGCATCAGTGCGGGAGCCGTCGCGGCCCAGGAACCGTTCCTGGCCCGCCGCCTGGGCAGTCCACCTCCCACCTGGCAGAAGGCCGGAGGCACTTGACGACGACCTCTGCTCCCTAGGCCTGGGCGATCAGGCGGTCCACCGCTGCCGTCCCCGAGGTGTAGCCGGCGGCCTCCCCGTGAGCGGCGGGCATGGGGACGGCGGCGGGCAAGGGGGCGGCGGCGGGGGGCCAGTTCTGCTGCCGGGCCGCCGGGCCCAGGCCCCGGGCGGCGACCGGCTGCTGGGCCAGGGCGAGCATCGGTGTCTGCTGCATTGGTGTCTGCTGCATCGCCTGCTGCTGCGGCGCGGGCACCTGGGCCAGCATCGGCGCCATCGGCTGCGGCGGCGGTTCGGCCACCTGGGTGCGCTGTCCGTACAGCACCTGCTCCATCGCCGATATCAGCCGGACCACGTCCCGCTGCGGACGCACCACGAGGCGCAGGAACCGGCTGGAACTGCCGACCTTGTTGCTGCACTCGCGCACCAGTACGCCGTGTTCGGCGAGCAGCCGGTCCCGCAGAACCGACCCGTCCGCACCCTCCGGCAGGCGTACGTAGAGGAAGTTGCCCTGGGAGGGGTAGATGGTGAGACCCGGCAGCTGGGAGAGGCGCCAGGTCATCTCCTGCCGGTCGCGCCGCGCCTGGAGAAGGCTGTCGGCGTACTCCTGGCGGTGCTCCTTCAGCATGAACACCACGGTTTCGGCGAAGGAGTTGAGGTTCCACTTCGGCAGCGCGGCCCGCACCTTCGCGGCGAGGCTCGGATTCGACACGAGGTAGCCGAAGCGCACGCCGTGCAGCCCGAAGTTCTTGCCCAGGCTGCGCAGCACGATCACGTTCGTCCGCAGTACGGCCTCCGCGGCGACGCTGGGGTCCGGTTCGGCGTCCGCGAATTCGAGGAAGGACTCGTCGACGACGACCAGGTCCAGGTCCTCGAGGGAGTCGAGCAGCCCGAGGAGTTGCGCTTTGGGGAGGTAACCGCCGTCGGGGTTGTTGGGGTTGCAGATGACCGCCGCGCGGGAGCCGCGGCTGCGGATGAACTGTACGAAGGACGCCGGGTCGAGGCCGAAACCGCGCGCCTCGGGCAGCAGGAGCATGTCGACGCGCTTGCCGGTCTCCATCGGCTGGTCGGTCCACCGGCCGAAGGTGGGGACAGGGACCGCGAGCGACTCCTTGACCAGCAAATGGTCGATCCAGGTGATCAGTTCGGTGGAACCGTTTCCCATGGCGACGGTCTGCGGGTTGAGCCCGAGCACCTGGCACAGCTCGGCGGTGATGGTGTCCGCGCTGCTCGGGTAGTAGGTCAGGATCTCGCGCAGACGGTCACCGAGCTGATCGAACATCACTGGAGTGGGGAAGTACGGATTGCAGGGGATGCAGAAGTCCGTGATCTCTCCGCCCTCGCCGCCGGCTGCCCTGTTCAGCGTGAAGTACGAAGGGCTGTGCGCGGTGGACGCGCGGAAGAGTGCGGTGACATTGCTGCCGGCCATAGATCTGCCTCCCCTGCCGGAACGGCCCATGCGGACGCGCATGGGCCGCCCAGGTATACGGACGGGGGTGGGGCGGCGTTCAACGGCTGGGGCGTACGCGACACCTCCGGGGCTGATCAGCCGGACTCCTCGGGGCCCGTCGTGCGGACGACGTTCGGCTGCCGGCCGAAGTAGTAGGCGCCCATGGTTCACACCTGGGCCATGCCGCCGTCCGCGAAGAGCTCCACGCCGGTGACGAAGCTCGACGCGTCGCTCGAGAGGAACACCGCGGCCTTGCCCATCTCGCGGGGATCCGCGATCCGCCCGGTCGGGTTGCCCTCCCCCATGGACCTGATCGCGGCGTCGACCTGATTGGCGCCCTGCGCCATCTCCAGAGCACGCCTGAGGGACTCGGTGTCGACCGCTCCGGGGCTGAGGACGTTCATCCGGATGCCTGAACCCTTGATGTCCTGGATCCAGGCCCTGGTGAAATTCCGCACCGCGGCCTTCGCGCCGCCGTACATGCTCATCCCGCGTGGGGGCTGGATGGAAGCCGTCGACCCGATGATGACGACTGTTCCGCCGGACGGCAGCAACGGCAGCGCCGGCTGGACGGTGAACAGGACACCCTTCGCGTTGACGTCGAAGGTCCGGTCGAACTGCTCCTCGGTGATCGAGCCGAGCGGGGCGTGAGCGCCGATGCCGGCGTTGGCCACGACCGCGTCGAGCCGTCCATACCGCGTCTTGACCTCGCGGTACATCATCTCCATGGACTCGAGATTCGTGACATCGGCGACGATGCCGGAGCAGTTGGGTCCGACTGCCGCGACCGCTTCATCCAGCTGTGCCTGGTGGAGATCGGTGATGACCACGCGGGCTCCATGCTCAACGAACTCCTGGGCGATACCCAGGCCGACCCCGGACGCGCCGCCGGTGACAACGGCGACCTTTCCTTCGAGTGAGAGGTTCATATTTTTTCCCCTGTGACGTGGGCGATTCCCGCGCGGTGATCCGCTGCGAGTAGAGTAAAAGTGGAGGCGCCGCCACTTCATCCACTGTAACCGGATGCGCCTCCACTTAGCAACCCCGACGAGAAGGAGACGGCCGATGACCAGGGAGACCGGGCGCCCGCTGAGAGCCGATGCGCAGCGAAACCGGGAGAAGATCCTCGCCGCCGCGGTGCGCGTGTTCGCCGAACAGGGACTGGACGCGCACTTGGAGCGCATCGCCAAAGAGGCGGGCGTGGGCACCGGGACCCTTTACCGGAACTTCCCGACGCGGGAGATCCTGATCGAGGCCGCCTACCGCAACGAGCTGAGCCGGCTGTGCGACGCCGCCCCTGACCTCCTGGCCACGATGGAGCCGCGTGAGGCATTGCGCGCCTGGATGGGACGCTTCATCGACTACGCGACCGCCAAACTGGGCATGGCCGATGCCCTGCGGGCTCTCGTCGAGTCGGGCGTCAACCCCTACGCCCAGAGCCACGAGATGATGCTGGCCGCCCTGACCTCTCTCCTGGACGCCGGTGTCGGTGCCGGCACCATCCGGTCGGACATCGGCGCAACCGACATGTTCGCCGGCCTCACCGGCATTGCCCTCGCGTCCGGAAAACCCGAACAGCGAGAGCAGGCCGAACGTCTCCTCGACCTCACCCTGGACGGACTGAGCACCGACCGGCATTGACGCGCTTGCGGACATGAGTGCCCGATCCGTCGTTTACGGCGCCAAGGGATCTCTCCTGCGGTACGGAGCGCCGAGCCGCTCCAGTGGGAACGGCGGCCGGGCCAGCGGGCGCACTGCGAGACGGGTCAGCGGCAGGGCGTTGTCGTCGCCCGCCGTGCGGTTGGCGTGGAGCACCCCGCACCCCGCACCCGGCGCAGCGGTGGACGAGAGGCGGCAGACGGCAGGATGGCGTCAGGCGACCGAACCTATCCGTCCCACCGAGGCCTGCACGCCGTCATGGTGGATCGGGGTGTGCGCTCCCGTCAGTGAAACGCCGCTGCCGCCACGGCAGTTCGCCACTATCTCCGCGCCGATCGACAGCGCCGTCTCCTCCGGCGTACGCGCGCCGAGGTCCAGGCCGATCGGCGAGCGCAGCCGGGCCAGTTCCAGTTCGGTCACGCCGGTCTCCCGCAGCCGCTTGTTGCGGTCCTCGTGCGTACGCCGGGATCCCATCGCGCCGATGTAGGCGACGGGGAGCTTCAGGGCCAGTTCGAGCAGCGGGACGTCGAACTTGGCGTCGTGGGTGAGTACGCAGAGGACGGTGCGGCCGTCCACCTCGGTCGACTCCAGATAGCGGTGCGGCCAGTCGACGACGATCTCGTCCGCCTCCGGGAAGCGGGTCCTCGTCGCGAATACGGGCCGGGCGTCGCAGACTGTGACGTGGTAACCGAGGAACTTGCCGACCCGGACCAGCGCCGAGGCGAAGTCGATCGCGCCGAAGACGATCATGCGGGGTGCCGGGACGCTCGATTCGACCAGGAGCGTCAGCGGCTGTCCGCAGCGGCTCCCGTCCTCGCCGATGACGACCGTGCCGGTGCGGCCGGCGTCCAGCAGCGCGCGGGCCTCGGCCGCAGCCGTGCGGTCCAGTTCGGGGTGACCGCCGAGGACCCCGTCGTACGAACCGTCCGGTCGGACCAGCAGCGCGCGGCCACTGACCTCCGCCGGTCCGTCGGTGATCCGTGCGACCGCCGCCGCCTCCCCTTGCGCGGCGGCGGACAGCGCGGCCGCGAACACCTTCCTCGCAGGCGAGTCCGCGCGTACCGGCGTGACGAGGATGTCGATGATGCCGCCGCAGGTCAGGCCTACGGCGAAGGCATCCTCGTCGCTGTAACCGAATTGCTCGAGGACGGTGAGACCGTCCTCGAGCGACTGTCGGCACAGCTCGTACACCGCCCCTTCCACACACCCTCCGGAGACCGACCCGATCGCCGTGCCCTCGCTGTCCACCGCGAGAGCGGCGCCCGGCTGCCGGGGCGCGCTGCCGCCGACCGCCACCACGGTGGCGACGGCGAATGCGCGGCCCTGCCCGACCCACCGGTTCAGCTCTTCGGCGATGTCCAGCACGTCGGTCTCCTCAAGGTGTGTGTCGGGCGGCGGTGGTTACTTGACTCCCAGCCAGCCCTCGATCGGATGAAGGGCGAAGTAGGCCAGGAACACGACGGACAGCACCCACATCAGCCAGCCGACGTCGCGCGCCTTGCCCTGCACGGCCTTGATCAGGACGTGCGCGATGACGCCCGCCGCGATGCCCGCGGTGATCGAGTACGTGAAGGGCATCAGCACGGTGGTCAGGAACACCGGGATCGCGGTGGCCTGGTCGTTCCAGTCGATGTGCTTGGCATTCGTCATCATCATCGATCCGATGACGACGAGCGCGGCGGCGGCCACCTGGGTGGGGATGACCTGGGCGAGCGGAGTGAAGAACAGGCAGAGCGTGAACGCGAGGCCGGTGATCACGCTGGCGAAGCCGGTGCGCGCACCGTCACCGACGCCCGCCGTGGACTCCACGAACACCGTCTGGCCGGAGGCACCGGCGAGGCCGCCGAACGCGCCACCGGCACCGTCGATGGCCAGGGCCTTGTTGAGGCCCGGCATCTTGCCCTTGTCGTCGGCGAGGTTGGCCTGCTGGCCGATGCCGATGATGGTGCCCATGGCGTCGAAGAAGCCGGCCAGCACCAGGGTGAAGACGATGACGCCGACGGTGATGCCACCGACGCCGCCGATGCCGCTGAACGAGACGCTGCCGAAGAGACCGAAGTCCGGCGTGCTCACGATGGAGCCGGTGATCTCGGGTGCGTTCAGTCCGCCCCAGGCCTTCTTGTCGAGTCCCGCGAACTGGTGGACCACAGCGGCGAAGACCGTGCCGCCGACGATGCCTATGAGGATCGCGCCGGGGACCTTGCGGACCTGCAGCAGGAAGATCAGCAGGACGGTGACGGCGAAGCAGAGCACCGGCCAGCCGGTGAGCATGTCGCTCGTCCCGAGCTGGATCGGCTTGGCTCCCGCGATACCGCCGTCTCCGGGCATGGAGGTGACGAAGCCCGCCTGGACCAGGCCGATGAGGCAGACGAAGAGGCCGATCCCCATGGTGATCGCGTGCTTCAGTGCCAGCGGGATGGCGTTCATGATCAGTTCACGCAGGCCGGTGACGACGAGCAGGACGATCACGGCGCCGTAGATGACGCACATGCCCATCGCGTTTTCCCAGGTCATCTGTGGGGCGACCTGGAAGGCCATGACGGCGGAGACACTGAGTCCCGCCGCGAGGGCCAGCGGCACATTGCCGATGAAGCCCATCACGATGGTGGTGGCCGCGGCGGCGAAGACCGTCGCGGTGGTGAGCTGATCACCGTCGAGCCTGTGACCGGTCGCATCCGGAACCGAGAGAATCACCGGGTTGAGAAGGATGATGTACGCCATCGCCATGAAGGTGGTGATGCCGCCACGCACCTCCCGACCGACGGTCGACCCTCGCTGGGTTATGTGGAAGTACCGGTCGAGCCAAGATCTTCCGGCAGGCTGGCGCGAACCCGCGCCGGCGTCCTCCGCCGTGGTCTTGGTCTCAAGGGACTGCTGGGTCATGGTGCCTACTCCCAAGGTTCACAGGGGCACCCGCATAGGGACTGAGATTGCGGGATTTGGGATGGTGCGCTGGCTGCACGACCCGGGGGACGGCCCGAGACGAACTGGAATGTGGTGACGGGTGCTGCTGGTGGTGCTGGGTTGTGCCAGGACCGCGAGCGGTGCGGTGCTGGGGTTCTCCGGGCGGTGCGACGAGTGGCGGGAAGTGTGACGTTCCCCGGATGCGCGGCACACCGCCCGGAGAAGGCGGGGATCAGGTACCGGTGAGGTGCTCGGGGCGTACCGGTGTCCTGTTGAGCTCCAGCCCCGTCGCGTTCCGGATCGCCGCGAGGACGGCCGGGGTCGACGAAAGGGTCGGGGCCTCGCCGATGCCGCGCAGCCCGTACGGCGCGTGGTCATCGGCCAGTTCGAGTACGTCGACGGGGATGGTCGGCGTGTCGAGGATGGTGGGGATCAGGTAGTCCGTGAAGGAGGGGTTGCGCACCTTCGCGGTCTTCGGATCGACGATGATCTCCTCCATGACCGCGACGCCCAGGCCCTGGGTGGTACCACCCTGGATCTGGCCGACGACGGACAGCGGGTTGAGCGCCTTGCCGACGTCCTGGGCGACCGCGAGCTCGATGACCTTGACCAGGCCGAGCTCGGTGTCCACCTCGACGACCGCGCGGTGCGCGGCGAACGAGTACTGGACGTGGCCGTTGCCCTGACCCGTACGCAGGTCGAAGGCCTCGGTGGGGCGGTGGCGCCACTCGAGCTCCACGTCGACCGACTCGCCCTCGAGTACGTCCACCAGGTCGGCGAGGACCTCGCCGCCGTCGGTCACGACCTTGCCGCCTTCGAGCAGCAGCTCGGCCGTGGCCCATGCGGGGTGGTACGAGCCGAACTTGCGGCGGCCGATCTCCAGGACCTTCTCGCGGACGTTCTCGCAGGTGTGCTTCACCGCACCGCCCGTGACGTACGTCTGACGGGAGGCGGAGGTGGAGCCGGCCGAGCCGACCTGGGTGTCGGCCGGCTGGATCGTCACCTGCGCGACACCGAGTTCGGTACGGGCGATCTGAGCGTGGACGGTGACACCGCCCTGGCCGACCTCCGCCATGGCGGTGTGCACGGTCGCGACCGGCTCGCCGCCCACGACCTCCATACGCACCCGCGCGGTGGAGTAGTCGTCGAAGCCTTCGGAGAAGCCGACATTCTTGATGCCGACCGCGTAGCCGACGCCACGGACGACGCCTTCACCGTGTGTGGTGTTGGACAGACCGCCCGGCAGGGCGCGGACGTCCGCCTCCTGGCCGGCCGAGAGCCACTGCTGCTCGGGAGGCAGCGGCCGGGCCTTGACACGGCGCAGCAACTCGGCGACGGGGGCCGGGGAGTCGACCGGCTGCCCGGTCGGCATGATCGAGCCCTGCTCCATGGCGTTGAGGCGGCGGAACTCCACCGGGTCCATGCCCAGCTTCGCCGCGAGCTTGTCCATCTGTGCCTCGTAGGCGAAGCACGCCTGGACCGCACCGAAGCCGCGCATGGCTCCGCAGGGCGGGTTGTTCGAGTAGAGCGCGATCGCCTCGATGTCGACGTCGTCGACGACGTACGGACCGACACTGAGCGAGGACGCGTTGCCGACGACCGCCGGGGAGGCGGAGGCGTACGCCCCGCCGTCCAGGACGATCCTGCACTTCATGTGCGTGAGCTTGCCGTCCTTGGTGGCGCCGTGTTCGTAGTAGAGCTTCGCCGGATGCCGGTGGACATGCCCGAAGAAGGACTCGAACCGGTTGTAGACGATCTTGACCGGCTTGCCGGTGCGCAGCGCCAGAAGGCAGGCGTGGATCTGCATCGACAGGTCCTCACGGCCACCGAAGGCACCTCCGACGCCGGAGAGCGTCATCCGGATCTTCTCCTCGGGCAGACCGAGGACGGGTGCGATCTGCCGGAGGTCCGAGTGCAGCCACTGGGTGGCGACGTACAGCTCGACGCCCCCGTCCTCGGAGGGGACAGCGAGGCCGGACTCCGGGCCGAGGAAGGCCTGGTCCTGCATGCCGAAGGTGTACTCGCCCTTGACGATGACGTCGGCGCGCTCGGCGGCCTCGTCGGCGTTGCCGCGGACGATCGGCTGTCGGTGCACGATGTTCGGGTGCGGGACATGGCCGATGTGGTGGTCGTCGCGGCCCTCGTGGACCAGGATCGCGTCGGGAGCGGTCGCGGACGCCTCGTCCGTGATGACCGGCAGTTCGACGTACTCGATCTTGATCTTGGCGGCGGCGCGGCGTGCGGTCTCCGGATGGTCGGCGGCGACCAGGGCCACCGGCTCGCCGTGATGGCGGACCTTGCCGTGGGCGAGTACCGGGGTGTCCTGGATCTCCAGGCCGTAGTTCTTCACCTCGGTGGGCAGGTCGTCGTAGGTCAGTACGGCGTAGACGCCGGACGTCGCGAGCGCCTCGGAGACATCGATCGACTTGATCTCGGCGTGCGCGACGGTGGAGCGCAGCGTGTGACCCCAGAGCATGTCCTCGTGCCACATGTCCGAGGAGTACGCGAACTCACCGGTGACCTTGAGGATGCCGTCGGGACGCAGCGTCGACTCGCCGATGCCGCCCTTGGTCCGGGAACCCTGGGAGATGTTGGTGGGAGTACCGATGGTGGCCATGGTTCTCAGACCGCCTCTTCCTGGCGGGCGGCCGCGAGGCGGACCGCGTCGAGGATCTTCTCGTAACCGGTGCAGCGGCAGAGGTTGCCGGAGAGCGCCTCGCGGATGTCCGCGTCGGACGGCTCGGCATTGCGCTCGAGCAGCTCGTCGGCGGCGACCAGCAGACCGGGCGTGCAGAAACCGCACTGCACGGCACCGGCATCGATGAACGCCTGCTGGATCGGGGACAGCGCGGAGCCCTCACCGGTCTGCGAGTCGGAAGGCCTGGCTTCCCACCGCTTGGCCTGGTCCAGGGTGGTGCCACAGGCGCCGGTGGCGCAGCCGCCGTGCTCGGCCCGCTGCCTGGCGAAGTCCGCCAGGCCCTCTACGGTGACGACCTCGCGGCCCTCGACCTGACCCGCGGCAACGAGGCAGGAACAGACCGGGACGCCGTCGAGGCGGACCGTGCAGGAGCCGCACTCGCCCTGCTCGCAGGCGTTCTTGGAGCCGGGCAGGCCCATGCGCTCACGCAGCACGTAGAGCAGGCTCTCGCCCTCCCACACGTCGTCCGCTTCCTGCTGACGACCGTTGACCGTGAAGTTCACGCGCACTGTGCGCCTCCCTTTGTGCCGTGGGCATTGCCCCGGTATGCCTCCCAGGTCCAGCCCAGGGTCCGGCGGGCCATGACGCCGACCGCGTGGCGGCGGTAACTCGCCGTGCCGCGCACGTCGTCGATCGGGTTGCAGTCACCGGAGGCGAGCAACGCGAACTGCTTGGCGACCGACGGGGTAATGATTTTCCTGCTGTCCCAGAAACCGCCCTCTTCGAGCGCGGCGTTCAGGAATTCCTCGGCCGCCTTCGCCCGGACCGGGGTCGGGGCGGCGGAGCCGATGCCGGTGCGTACCGTGCGGGTCCGAGGGTGCAGAGCAAGACCGAAGGCGCAGACCGCGATCACCATCGCGTTGCGAGTGCCCACCTTCGAGAACTGCTGCGGTCCGTCTGCCTTTTCGATGTGGACGGCCCGAATCAGCTCGTCCGCCGCAAGCGCGTTGCGCTTGACGCCGGTGTAGAACTCGTCGATGGGGATGAGGCGGCTGCCTCGTACCGACTCGACCTCGACCTCGGCGCCCGCGGCGAGCAGCGCCGGGTGGGCGTCGCCGGCCGGGGATGCGGTGCCGAGGTTGCCGCCGACACCGCCGCGGTTGCGGATCTGGGGCGATGCGACGGTGTGCGAAGCCAATGCCAGACCGGGCAGTTCGGCCCGGAGGTTCTCCATGATCCGGGTGTACGGAACGGAGGCGCCCAGTCGGACGGTGTCCTCGCCGACCTCCCACTCGAGCAGCTCGCCGATGCGGTTCAGGTCCAGGAGGTACTCCGGCCGGCGGTGGTCGAAGTTGATCTCGACCATCACATCGGTGCCACCCGCGATGGGTACAGCCGTGGGGTGCTCGGCCTTGGCGGCGAGCGCCTCCTCCCAGCTGGCGGGGCGAAGGAAGTCCATGAGTGGCTCTCTTCTTCTCAATCGGGGTCGTTCGTCGCAGCGGGCCCGGGACGGCCGGCCCTCGACTGGTTGTTCACGCGCTTATTCATGTGCTGTTAACGCGCTGTGGCCCCAGTACACAAGCCAGTCTGCGCCTGGTGCAGTCACCGAAACCATGAAGGAGTTGGCTGGTCGCCTGTCTCGTCTTGTAGATTCGAACGAAAGGCGAGGCTCAGTAACCTCGATGTTTTCCCCTGGAAACGGTGGCCAAGGGCCACCGGCGACAACGAGACAGATCGGTGGCGACGAGATGCGGCTGCGCGCACTGCTGGAAACCGACGCGCTTGGGCTGCGGCTGCTCGGCGGCGAGGACGAACTGGACCGCGGTGTCCGCGGTGTGATGACCACCGACCTGCGCGATCCGAGCCGCTATCTCTCGGGGGGCGAACTGGTGCTGACCGGGCTCGCCTGGCGGCGGACGGCCGCGGACTCCGAGCCGTTCGTCCGGATCCTGGCGGGCGCCGGGGTGGCCGGCCTGGCGGCCGGAGAGGCGGAGCTGGGAAACATTCCGGGCGACCTCATCGAGGCGTGTTCTCGCCATCGACTGCCGCTCTTTGCAGTCAATGAATCCGTTGCATTTGCGACGATCACTGAGCATGTGGTGCGTCAGGTCTCCGGTGAGCGGGCCGGGGACCTCGCCGCAGTCGTGGACAGGCACAGGCGGCTGATGACCTCCGGCCCGGCGGGCGGCGGGCCGGAGGTGGTCCTGGACCTGCTCGGCTCCGACCTGGACCTTCGAGCCTGGGTGCTCTCCCCCACCGGCCGCCAGATCGCGGGCGCGGGCGACCCGCTGCCCGGCGAGGTGAGCGCCACACTCGCCGGTGAGCATCTGGCGGCCACCCGCGCCGGCCGCCGGGGGCCGCATCGGGCGACGGTCCACGGGGTGACGTACTCCCTCTTCCCGATCCGTAACAACGGCCGCGGCGCCGCCCCCGCCTCGAGAGACGTCCGCGAGACGGTGCTGTCCGACTGGCTGCTGGCGGTCGAGGCGGACGCGGGCGACTGGCCGGCCGCGCGACTGGACCTGCTGCAAGGCGTGACCCAGCTGATCGCCGTCGAGCGCGACCGGCGCGAGGCGGCCCGTACGGTACGCCGACGGCTCGCCCAGGAGGTTCTGGAACTGGTCCAGGCGGGAGCGGCACCGGCCGAGATCGCGGCGCGTCTGCGAGTGGCCGCGCCGGTGCTGCTGCCGGGTCTCGGCACGGCGCCGCACTGGCAGGTGGTGGTGGCGCGGGTGGACTGGGGGCAGGACGGGGCGCCCGGTACGGCCGGCGCAGTCGGTACGGGCGGTACGGGCGGTACGGCCATCGAGGCCGGCCCGGTCGCCCAGTCGCTGCTGGAGGAGATCCTGGTCGACCCGGGGGCAGCCGGTCCCGACTCCGCGGACCGGATCGCGGTCGCCCACACCGGCGACGAGGCGATCGCGCTGCTCCCGCTGCCCGCGACGGCCCTCGACCCGGACGCCCCCGAGGCCGGCTCCTCCGAGGCCGGACTGCACGCCGACGCGCTGCTGCTGTCCGTACGCGACCCGCTCTCCGCGGGTCTCGCCGACGACGGCCGGCTCACGCTGGGCGTCAGCGCGGCAGTGAGCTCGGCGGAGGGTCTGCGGGGCGCGCTGGAGGAGGCGAGACACGCCCGCCGGGTGGCGGCGGCCCGCCCGGGCAGGGTCTGCGCGGCAGGTCACCACGAGCTGGCCTCGCACGTGCTGCTGCTGCCCTTCGTCCCGGACGATGTGCGCCGCGCGTTCACGGCCCGGCTGCTGGACCCGCTCCGCGACTACGACCAGCGCCACCGCGCGGAGCTGATCCCGACGCTGGAGGCGTTCCTGGACTGCGACGGGTCGTGGACGCGGTGCGCGACGCGGCTGCATCTGCATGTGAACACACTGCGCTACAGAGTGGGCAGGATCGAGCAACTGACGGGCCGTGACCTGTCGCGCCTGGAGGACAAGCTGGACTTCTTCCTGGCGCTGCGGATGAGCTGAAGCCGGGGCCGCCCCGGACCTGCGGACGCGCTGGGAAATCCGGCCTCGCCATCTATTGAGGCGCGGGGTCCGGGGCGGATCCCGGGCTGGGGAAGGGGCGCACCACTGACCACCCGCGCCCCATCCCGCGCCGCATGATTGTGAATTCATTCACCTGACCTCTTGGCCAGGCATGCCTATCCATGCTGAGATGCGACTGACTCAACAGCTCAATGGCGTGCTCGGGGAGGGCAAGTGGCGCATACCGCCATGTCTGGTTCCGGAACCACCGCAGGTGACGACCCCCTCCAGACCGCGGTATGGCGGCTGCGCTCGCGCGGCTGTTGGACCGACGCGGCAGCCCTGCTCGAAGCCCACACAGCGAATCCCGCGGGGGCACTCGAGCGGGCCGGACTGCTCGTCGAGCGCTGTCTGTTCACCGCCGACGGCTGGGCGGACGCCGAGGACGCGCTGCGTACGGCCGAGGCGGTGGCCCGGGACGACGACGAACGCGGCGGCGCGGCGTGCGAGCGCGGGAGGCTCGCGTACGCGGCGACCCGCCTCGGTGTACGCGACCGGGCCGACGAGGCCCGCTCCGCACTCGGCAGGGCCGCGGCACTGCTCGCCCCCACCTCGCCCAGGCGCCCGCTGCTCGACTTCCGCCGCGGCCTTGTCGCCGAGCACATCGCCGACTCGCCGCAGGCGGCCCGTGCCGCGTACCAGCGGGCGCACGCCGGAGCAACCGCGCAGGGTGACACGCTGCTGCTCTCCTTCACCTGGCACCACCAGGCCGGACTCGCGCTGCGTGACGGCGAGTTGGCGGAGGCCAGGCACGGCTTCTCCGAATCGCTGCGGATCCGCGAGGAGCTCGGCTTTCTGATCGGCACGGCGCCGGCGCTGGCGGCACTGGCCGACTGCGAACCGGAGCCGGAGGCGAGCCGTTTGCGGGCGGAGGCGGGCCGGCTGTTCCGCCTGCTGGACGGCGTACCGGTCTGGCTGGCGGCTCAACTGGCACCGGCGACCCCAGCCGCGCCGCTCCACACCTCCCCGGCCCAGCCCGAGCCCGCGGCCTGATCGGGCAGCGGCGGTCTTCCTGGCGAGCGACGCTGCACGCTATATGACGGGCCAGACCTTGTTCGTGGACGGCGGCTTCTCTGTCACCTAGCGTGGATGTCTCCGCAAAGGGAGGGCTCAGTGAAGGCACGTCGCACGGACCACCCCGTTCCGGATCCCGGATCGCCCTGGGACGAGATCACGACCTGCCTCTGGATGGGCGGCCATGTCTGGGAGGACGACCGGAACCGGCACCTCGATGTTGTTGTGGACCGCGAATTCGACCTGGTGATCAGCCTGTTCACCCGCGTCGGCCACGGCCCGCCCGACGGGGTCGAGCACCATGTCTCCCCCATCCCCGACGACTGGCTGACCTCCGGGCAGATCGACCGGGTCCGCGGCCTGGCGGTACTGGCCGCCGATGCGGTACGCGCCGGGCGGATCGTGCTCGTGCGCTGTTACTCCGGCTACAACCGATCGGGCCTGGTGGTGGCCCAGACGCTGATCGAGCTCGGCCACGACGGCGCGGGGGCGATCGACCTGATCCGGCGCCGGCGCTCCTCCTACGCCCTGCACAACCTCGCCTTCGAGCGATACCTCATGACCGGGCTGGACATCGCCTCACTGCTGACCGGCCTGGAGTCCTCCCCCTGAGCACTCGGCTCACACCAGCCAGGACAGTGTTCTCTCCGGATTCATGACGAGCAGCACGACGACGACCACCACGACCACCCAGAAGACTCCCCAGGCCCGGCGCCTGCGCGCCCACCGCTGCCGGGACGGCCAGGCCCGCCACGCCTCGGGCTCAGCGCGCACCGCCGCCTTCCTCCCCCACCCGCGCGGACGGCGCTGCCGCCGGGCGGCCGCCTCGTCCTCGAGCCGCAGCCGCTCGGTCACCATCCGCGCCCGAGCGGACGGCTCCTTGGGCGCGGCGAGGCGTGCCGGCCCTTCGCTCGCGCGCTGGAACTCCTCCCACGCCTCGTCGGGTATGGACGACTCCGGCAACTCCGCGGTCATGAATGGCCCCCGTTCGTTCGGACTTCGGCAACGGCGGCACAGAGTAATGCAGCAGACCGACATCCGCGCGCAGGTCTTGCCGAGGGGCACGCGATCGTGCAAGCCCCACCGGTCCGCGAGCGCCACGACCAGGACGAGCCCGCACCCCGACTCCCCTCCGGGCGGTACCTCCTGCGGACGCTTCTCAGTGCGGGCGTCGGAGACCTCGATCCGCAGGGTGTCGGCCGAGAGTGTCAGCCGCAGGGCGAAGTCCCGCCCGGGCAGCGCCCGTGGGTGACGGCGTTCGCGGCGAGCTCGGCGACTATGACGGCGGCGGCGTCCGACAGGTCGGTGTCGTACGGGATCCCCCATGCGTCAGCCGCTGCACAGCGAGATGCCGGTGTCCGGCAGAGGCGCCGCAGAGAGCCTCGTGGAGTGCGGCCAGTTCGGCGTCCCGGCCGACGAACAGTGACGCCGGGAGCGGTGGCCGGCCGATCACGCCGCCCACCGGCGGCACCTCGGCTGGGCGCCGCAGCAGTTCGGAGGGAACGACCGTCATCCGCTCGGCGCGGTACAGCATGTCGACCGCGTGATCGCCGAGGGAGACGATCCCCTCGTTCTGCCGGATGTGCACGGGTTCGGGCATCAGCCCTGCCGCCGGATGACGTTGCGGGCGCTGTCGCCGGTGGAGATGATGCCCTCGTTGTGCCGGACCGCGACCGTGCGTTCTCCCGAAGTACCCGGTACCCGGGTTTCCTCCGCGTTCGGGCCATCTTGGTCGTCCCCGCCGGGCGGTACGGGTCCGTGGAGCCAGGCGCGCAGCGGGCCGTTCTTGCTGGCCAGGGTCACCTGGTGGAAGTCGGCCGCCGGGATGCCGTGGTGGTCGTGGCGCACGATTCCTGTGTGGACGCCTTCCGACACGCACAGCGCGAAGCCGTCGGCTCGCTCGCGTAAGGCTTTGCGTAGCAACCGGGCGTCCAGGAGGCGGCAGGCATGGTTGAGGTCGGAGCCCACCCACCCGCCGTGCTGGTCGATGGCGACGTACCCGGTGGCGACGACTCCGCGCAGTCGGATCTGCGCCGAGCTGGACGCCAGCCGGTTGTATCCGTGCAGTTGGGCCGGAACTTCGGAGAGCAGGGCGCGGAGCAGAGCCGTCACGGACGCGTTGGCGTCGATCAGCTCCATGACGGAGTCGCCCCGGTCGGCCCGTATCCGCAGTGTTTCCTCGATACCGGCGTGTTCCAGGGCACGGTCGGCGATGTCATAGAGCACGCGCCGCAGATACGCCTGCTCGACGTCGTCACGATCGCTGTACTTCTCGATGTCGAGCAGGAGGATCGTCCGGCTCACGGGGTCGGTCATGGTCGCCTTTCGGTGGCTCTCGATGGCGCTCGGTCGCTGCTGACGCAATGGTGCCCGGTTGGATCAGAAGGGTGGCGCGGCTGGAGGCAGGGATGCGAGGACGCACGACTCATTCGAACTGTGACCGTGTGCACAGATGGCCCGCAGCGCGCATGCGTCACTCTGTTCCCTCCGCCCGTGCGATCCGGCGCAGCACCTTGGGCCGCATGATCACCAGGGTCCGGCGGCCAGTGAGCACCACACCGCGTTCCCTCAGCTCCCTGGAGGCTCTATGCGTTGACTCCAGCCGCCGGTTGGGGCTGGAGTTGAGCGTAGTAGTTGGTCTCGTACTCGTGGGGCGGGATGTCCCCGATCGCCGTGCGGCCGCTCTGGTGAGCTGGTCGGCTGAGGCGGAGCCGTGAAGAGTCTTTCCGACGTCGCGGCGTGGGTGACGACGCAAAATACCCTTCTCCAAAAACCGACGGGCGCGCCAGAGCGGTCACGCCGCTCCGGACAAGTTGCCCCTTGCGCATCCGACGGACTGGCCTGAGGGGGCAACTCCCGTAACCGGACGGCAAAGCCCACAGCCCCCGAGCACCCACAGGCGCCGCTTCCGGAATTTCCTGTGACAGTGGATCTTGAGCACAGCGAAGTTTGAGGGGCTGCCCCAAGCCAAGCCGTCAGCCCTCGGCGCCCGTGAAGTGCTCCCGCACCAGCGACTGCACCACCCGGAGGTCCTGCGCCACCAAGGCCTCCAGCAGGGCCATGTGCTCCGCCGCGTCCGCGACCAGGTCCGCCCTGCGGGTGACCGGTGCGCTCGCCAGGGGCCACTGGGAGCGGCGGTGGAGGTCGTCCGCGACCATCACCAGCTGCTGATTGCCGGAAAGGGCGAGCACCGCGCGGTGGAAGGCGCGGTCCGTCTCCGCGTACGCCGCGCGGTCGCCCCTCGCCGCCGCCGCTGCCGTCGCGTCGGCCAGCGGGCGCAGCGCCGCCCAGCCGGCGGCCGGGACCGTTCGGGCCAGGCGCAGCACGACCGGGATCTCGATGAGGGCGCGGACCTCGGCCAGCTCGGCCAGCTCGCGGGGACTGCGTCGCGTGACGCGGAAGCCGCGGTTCGGGATGACCTCGACCGCGCCTTCGGTCGCCAACTGCTGCATCGCCTCGCGCACGGGGGTCGCCGAGACGCCGAAGCGCTCCCCCAGTACGGGGGCCGAGTAGACCTCGCCGGGGATCAGCTCGCCGTCGACGAGAGCTGCCCTCAGCGCTTCGAGGATCTGGCCGCGTACCGAGTGGCGCTGGACCGGGCGAGGCGCGAGGCCGGGCGGCTCGCTGTGGGTGTGCTCGCCTCGGGCCTGTTCCGGCATGCGGGCCTGTTCAGGCAGGCGGGCCTCGTCCGGTACACGCGGCCGCCCCGGGCCCGTACGGTCGCCAGGACCAGCCTGTCCGGGGACGGGCGCGGACGCGGACGCGTAAGGCTGCGGCGCTGCGGCATCGCGCGCTCGGGCCTGCTCCACTCGAGTCCTCCTCCGGCCGGGTGCCGGGCCCGGCGCGCGAGTGCGGGGCCCTTGAGCACGATAGGCGGACGGGGTCACAGTTCAAACATCGATCGCGTCGGGTAAGGTAAGGCTAACCTGCAAACGATCGCGATTCGGTGGTCTCCTGCATGACCGTTCCCGCTCTGCTGCCCGCCCTCACCTCGCCCGTCGAGGACGCGTACGCGCGTCTGGCCGAGGTCTTCCCCGGGCTGCGCGTACGGGAGCTCATGGACGGCGAGCAGGCGCCGGCCGGCGAAGGCTGGGTGGGCGCGGGCGAGCTCGCGGCCGGCGGGCCCGCGCTCGACGGCTTTCTCGCCTGGGACGACGCACAGGTCCTGCGGGACTACGGACAGCGGGCCCGCCCCGATGTGATCGCCGGCTTCGGTCTGCACCGTTACGCCTGGCCGGCTTGCCTGCTGATCACGGTGCCCTGGTTTCTGCACCGCCGGGTGCCGCGGGTGCCCGTCGACGATGTCGCCTTTCAGCGCATGCCCGGCCGGATGACGGTACGAGTGAGGGAATTCGCCTGCCTGGCGGACGATCCGGCCGCCCGGTTGCCCGGCGCCCGTGTCGTACCGGACGAGGAGGCGCTGCGCGCCGAGGTGCGCTCCGCCGTCGCCGAGCACATCGGGCCCGTCCTGGACGGCTTCGGGCCGCGGATGCGGCGCGGCAGGCGTGCGCTGTGGGGCATGGCGACCGACGAGATCGCCGAGGGCCTCTGGTACATCGCGCATCTGCTCGGTGAGGAGCGGCGGGCCGTGCTGGAGCTCGAGCAGCTGCTGCCGGGCGCCACCAAGCCGTACGTCGGCACCGCCGGATTCCGCGAGCTCACCGGGCCGAACGGCGAGCAGCTGCCGACCCGTGACCGGGCCAGCTGCTGCCTCTTCTACACACTCCGGCCCGAGGACACCTGCGTCACCTGTCCGCGTACGTGCGACGCCGACCGCGTGGGAAGGCTTCAGCCGAGCGCCTGAGTGTCCGGGCGCCGGGTTCCACGCCGTGCTTCCGCCTGGCATAAATCGAACTCAACCCCCTTCACCCGTACGGTAGTTCGACCGGATCGCACCTATCCGTGTGCCACGCAAGCCCGTTGGCGTCGACTTGCCGCGAAACCCCTTGGGCGCGCGGGCACTTCGGCCAATATGGCGGCCGAATGGACCTATCGCGATGCAAGGGACACCGCACATGAGACTGACCGACATATCGCTGGACTGGCTGCTACCCGGCGGCGTGATGCTCGTGGGAGTCCTGGTCGCGGTGGCAGTGGTCGCGCGCGGCAAGCGCGCCGGCGGCAAGGCCGCGTCCGAGGACAGCTGGGAGCGCAGCGAGGAGCGTCGCAGACGCAAGGAGGCGGTCTACGGCACGGCTTCCTATGTGCTCCTCTTCTGCTGTGCGGCGGTTGCCGCCGCGCTCTCCTTCCACGGCCTGGTCGGCTTCGGCCGGCAGAATCTCAGCCTCTACGGAGGCTGGGAGTATCTGGTCCCCTTCGGCCTCGACGGCGCGGCCATGTTCTGCTCGGTGCTCGCGGTTCGTGAGGCCAGCCACGGTGACGCCGCGCTCGGCTCGCGACTGCTGGTGTGGACTTTCGCGGGCGCGGCCGCCTGGTTCAACTGGGTACATGCGCCACGCGGAATGGACCACGCGGGCGCCCCGCAGTTCTTCGCGGGCATGTCACTCTCCGCGGCGGTCCTTTTCGACCGTGCGCTGAAGCAGACCCGCAGGGCCGCGCTGCGCGAGCAGGGCCTCGTGCCCCGGCCGCTGCCGCAGATCCGGATCGTACGGTGGCTGAGGGCGCCCCGGGAGACCTTCGGCGCCTGGTCGCTGATGCTGCTGGAAGGCGTGCGCACGCTGGACGAGGCGGTCGACGAGGTGCGCGAGGACCGGCGGGAGAAAGAACAGAACCGCCTTCGCAGGCGGGACCGGGAGAAGCTGGAGCGGGCGCAGATCAGGGCGCTCAACCGGCAGCACCGGGCGTGGGGGCGCGGACACGACGCGCGTCGGACGGAGCTTCCGGCCCTCGCCTCCGCCGGCTCGGGCAATTCCGGGGCGGGCAGCGCGCAGACGGTCGGAGCTGTCGGGTCCGGCCCGGAGCCCGCCATAGCGGAGCCGGGACAACTGCCGCTTCGCTCCCGGCTCTCGCTTCAGGCCGTGAAGGGATCCATTGGCGCTGAGCCGCGCACCGTGGACCTCACCGCCGAGGACGATACCCAGACGCTGCCACGTCTCGACTCCCTGGAGCGCAAACTCACGGATCTCGAGCGGCAATTCGGCTGACTTCCCGGCTGGGTGCCGGGGCTCTCGGGCGAGAGTGGCGAGCACCCGGGCGAGTACAGCGTGCGTGTGCATCCACCGTCACAGGGGCCGGTCTGCGTCCGTCAGGCCGGCCCTCCGTGCAGCTCGAACCAGACGACCTTGCCCACGCCGTGGGTCCGTACACCCCACGCGTCCGCGAGACTCTGCACCAGCACGAGTCCCCTGCCGTTCGTACCGAGTCGACCTGCCGGGACAGGCTGCACAGGCAGTCCGGCCATGAAATCCCGCACCTCCACACGGAGTGTGGAAGCGGCGACGGTGGCTGTGACCACCGCTCCGTGATCGGTGTGGATCAGCGCATTGGTCACCAGCTCGCTCGCGAGCAGCTCCGCCACATCTGCCGCGTCCGGCTTCCCCCAGTGCCGCAGCAAGTCCCGCAGCGCACATCGTACTTCCGGAACGGACGCAAGATCCGCGCACCCTAATCGGCGGTGCAGCCGGCTCTCCGGTTCTCCTTCCGCCCCAGGTTCCCGGCCGTGCCCGCTCGCAGCAGGTCCGGCCCCTCCCTGACGCCCAGTCATCATCCCCACCCACACGTCGAAGCGACCCTTTCTCCGGTTTCCTCGTAACTACCCCTTCTGCCGAGCATGTTCACGAGATGCATGCCCCACGCGGGGAATGCCACTCATGTCCATTCCTCAACCAAACAGGAGTCGCCGAGAGGAAGCCGTCACGGGAATCAGGGCCTCGGCACGTTACGCAGATTCGAGCGCGCCATCTGGACCATTCGGCCCACGCCACCGTCCAGCACCATCTTGCTGGCGGAGAGCGCGAAGCCGGTCACCATCTCGGCGCTGATCTTCGGCGGGATGGAGAGCGCGTTCGGGTCGGTGACCACATCCACGAGCGCCGGGCCCTTGTGACGGAATGCGTCCTTGAGCGCGCCCGCGAGTTGCTTCGGCTTCTCCACCCGTACGCCATATGCCCCCGCCGCCCGCGCGATCGCCGCGAAGTCGGGGTTGCGGTTGGTGGTTCCGTACGACGGAAGTCCCGACACCAGCATCTCCAGCTCCACCATTCCCAGAGAGGAGTTGTTGAACAGGACGATCTTCACCGGCAGGTCGTACTGGACGAGGGTGAGGAAGTCGCCCATCAGCATGGTGAAACCGCCGTCCCCGGACATCGAGACGACCTGGCGGTTCCGGTCGATGAACTGGGCGCCGATCGCCTGCGGCAGGGCATTCGCCATCGAGCCATGGCTGAACGAACCGATGATCCTGCGGCGGCCGTTGGGCGAGATGTAGCGAGCCGCCCACACATTGCACATGCCCGTGTCCACGGTGAACACCGCGTCCTCGTCGGCGAGTTCGTCCAGTACGGAGGCGACGTACTCGGGATGGATCGGGACGTGCTTCTCCACCTTGCGGGTGTACGCCTTGATCACGCCCTCGAGCGCGTCGGCGTGCTTCTTCAGCATCTTGTCGAGGAATCTGCGGTCCGTCTTGGGGCGCACGCGTGGCGTCAGACAGCGCAGCGTCTCGCGCACGTCGCCCCAGACGGCCAGGTCCAGCTTGGAGCGGCGGCCGAGGTGTTCGGGCCTGACATCGACCTGGACGATCTTCACGTCGTCGGGCAGGAAGGCGTTGTACGGGAAGTCCGTGCCGAGCAGGATCAGCAGATCGCACTCGTGGGTGGCCTCGTAGGCGGCGCCGTAGCCGAGCAGTCCGCTCATACCGACGTCGTACGGGTTGTCGTACTGAATCCACTCCTTGCCGCGCAGCGCGTGTCCGACCGGGGACTTGATGCGCTCCGCGAACTGCATGACCTCGGCATGCGCGCCCGCCGTACCGCTGCCGCAGAAGAGCGTGACCCGCTCCGCCTCGTCGATCATCTGCACCAGCTTGTCGATCTCCGTGTCCCCCGGCCGTACGGTGGGGCGTGAGACGACCAGTGCGTGCTCGATCGACTTCTCCGGGGCTGGGTGCGATGCGATGTCGCCCGGGAGCGAAACGACGCTGACACCGCTCCGGCCGATCGCGTGCTGGATCGCGGTCTGCAGGAGTCGCGGCATCTGCTGCGGGCTGGAGATCATCTCGTTGTAGTGGCTGCACTCGCGGAACAGCTGGTCGGGATGGGTCTCCTGGAAGTAGCCGAGGCCGATCTCGCTGGAGGGAATGTGCGAGGCGAGGGCCAGTACGGGCGCCATCGAGCGCTGGGCGTCGTACAGACCGTTGATGAGGTGGAGGTTACCGGGTCCGCAGGAGCCGGCGCAGGCGGCGAGCTTTCCGGTGATCTGGGCCTCGGCGCCGGCCGCGAAGGCGGCGACCTCCTCGTGCCTGACCTGGATCCAGTCGATGGCGGAGTTGCGGCGGATGGCGTCGACGATGGGGTTGAGACTGTCGCCGACGACCCCGTACAGCCGCTGGACACCGGCGCGGACGAGGACGTCGACGAACTGCTCCGCCACGTTCTGCTTGGCCATGGGATGCGCACCCCTTCTCGGCTTCGGGCCTGCTCCGGCCTTCATCGGCCTGCAGTTCCATCAACCCATGGCGAACGCGGTTACGCCTCCCAGACTGCGACAGCCGTACGGTCATCGGCGTATCCCTTCACCCTCAGCTGGGTGTCGGCGAGGAACGTGGCCAGTCCCGGCGGTCCGGCGGGCGCCCAGCGCTCGGCCAGCTCTTCGGCGAGGGCGGCTTCCCCACGCAGCGGGTCGGCCAGTCCGCTGCTGCACAGCAGCAGGGTGTCACCGGGGCGGGCCACGGAGGCGCGGAACCTGAACGGTTCGGCGGGGGGCGGTGGCGGGGCCTCGATATACGGGGACGGAGGCGTCGCGATCCCCAGGTCCATGGTGAGCCGGTCGCCGTCGGGGGACTCGGCGGGCGTGTCCGCGGGCGCCGAGCCGTATCCGACGACGGGAGCTCCTGCCACCGCGGCGGAGTCGGGGACATGCGGCTCGATGTCCTGCCAGGCGCCGTCGCGAAGGCGGAAAAGACCGCCGCCGCCGACTCCGAAGAACACGCGCGTACGGCACTCGGGGTCGGCGGAGAGCAGCAGACACCGGAGGTTCGCGGTGTACTCCTCGGGCTCGACGCCGAGCTCGGCGGCGCGGGCCCGCAGTTTGCCGAAGCTGCGGTCGGTGAGCCGGTGCAGACCCGACTTGAGATCGCCCCGGCGTCCGGCCCGGATGTCCGCGGCCAGGCGGGCGTGGCTGCGGCCGACGGCGCCGCCTATCCAGCGACAGGCCTCGGCGGCGGCGAGGTGGGCCCCTTCGGCGACGCGGGCGCCGCTGGCCACGGCGACCATGACAAGCGCCGCCTCGCCGCTGCCGAAGCGCGCGGTGAGCAGGGCGTCGCGGCGCGGCTCGCCGCGGTAGCGCGCGGAGTCCCCGCGGACGGAGGCGGCGCGCAGGGTGTACGTGCCGTAGTGGGCTCCGTCGAGCACGGTGTCGGCGACGAGGTTGTCCAGCTCGTGCGGCTGGGCCGCGGGCAGCGCGGTGGGCTCGGCGTCATAGGTGGGCGGTCCGCCACCGACGTATGCGACGTGGGGGCGCGGCTCCACGAGGCCGGCGTGGGGTGGTGGCGGGGGCGGATCCATGGCGGTCTGCGGCGGTGCGGGCGGGGCCGGCGGCGCGGGGACCTGCGGCGGCGGGGGTGCTGCCCGCGGTGCCGCGGGGGCGGGGACAGGAGCAGGTGCGGGCGCGTCGTCGTGCTGGTCCTGGGCGGCCGCTCGTCCGGGCGGGGCCTCGTGCCGGGGCGGCTCCGCGCCGGCCGGGGGGATGCCGTGCGCCGCGTCCGGCCGGGTGGCCGAGTAACCGGGCGCGGCCGGCGCGGCGGGTTCGGCGTCGAAAGGCTCTTCCGGGACCGGCAGTTGCGCGCGCGGGCCCTTTGCCCACGGCGGCCGGGATGGTTCCCGCGGCGCGACGTCGGGCCGCGGCGGCCGGGCGTTGTCGCGCGGTGCGCCATCCGGCCGCGGCGGCCGGGCTTTCCCGCGGGACCCGGCATCCGAACGGGGCGGCTCGGGCAGCGCAGCCGGCGGGGGTGCGTGCGGCTGGTCGGGGGCGGCCGGCCGTTCCCACGGCGCGCGTTGCCGTGGCGGCCTCGCAGGACGGCGCGGCATGTCCGGCTCGGCGGAAGCCGCCGCATCCGCCGGGCGCGACTCCCACCAGGCGCGCGGGCGCCACCTGCCGCGATCGCCCGGATCGCGAGGGTCGTCCGGCTGCGACGGCTCGGGGGTACTCTCCGCGGCCACCGCATCCGCCGCGGAGTCGAACCGGTCGTCCAGCGTGTCGCGCGTCGGCGCCGCGGGACCGGTGTCCGGGGCGGATTCGTCGTACAGCCGGTCCCACCATTCGTCCTCGGTGGCGGGCCTCTCCCCCTGCTGGCTCATGCCCTTATTGTCCACCGCACGGGCGGCACGAAAACGGTGCATCCCGAAAAAAGAAATATGCGTCAAGTGGTCCGCCGGGCGCCCCAACCCCCCACGGGAAGGACGCCCGGCGGACCGTTCGTGGCCGGCGCACCGCGTGATGGACGGTCACGGTGGCCGCCCCCGGTGAACGCGATATCGGGCGCATCGCCCCTCCCATCCGAATCCGGCGCATATGGCCGGAAGTGCGCTGTTTTCCGGGGCTCTTGGTGCTGCGGTGACGCCACATTGGCAGAGGGGCGGGCGGTGCGGGGATGATGCACGCGGCGGGAATACGCCTTGGCCGGTTTCCGCCAGTGCGGCCGAAGAAGTGCACGTCCGGGGAGGGTGGGGTCAGATGCTGCAGGCGATAGGTCTCGACGAGAGGCAGGAATCGGCGTACCGCGCACTCGTCGCGCTCGGGGCGGCGGAAGTCCCCGATCTCGCGCACCGGCTGGCGCTCCCTGAGACGGATACGGAGCGCGCGCTACGGCGGCTGGAACAGCAGGGTCTCGCCGCGCAGTCCTCGGCCCGCACCGGACGGTGGGTGGCGGCTCCGCCCGGTGTCGCGCTGGGCGCACTGCTGACCCAGCAGCGCCACGAGCTGGAGCGGGCGGAACTGGCCGCGGCGCTGCTGGCGGAGGAGTTCAGGGCGGAGGCCACCGCTCCGGCCGTGCACGATCTGGTCGAGGTGGTGACGGGCGCGAGTGCCGTCGCGCACCGCTTCGTACAACTGCAGCTGGGCGCGACCCAGGAGGTCTGCGCCCTGGTCACCGGAAATCCGGTCGTGGTCACCGGGACGGACAACGAGGCGGAGGAGAAGGCCGCGACGCGCGGCGTGCGGTACCGGGTGGTGGTCGAGCGCGAGGTGTTCTCGCGGCCCAACGGGATCAACGAGCTGAGCG
The DNA here is from genome assembly GCF_035918095.1 of Streptomyces sp. NBC_01750. Lineage (NCBI taxonomy): Bacteria > Bacillati > Actinomycetota > Actinomycetes > Kitasatosporales > Streptomycetaceae > Streptomyces > Streptomyces sp. NBC_01750. The sequence continues at coordinate 7,056,209 of NZ_CP109137.1, read as the reverse complement.
CGGCGCTGGGCCGTGACGAACAGGTGCGGGTGGTGGACCGGGTGCCGACCAAGCTGCTTGTCGCCGACCGCACGCTCGCGATGGTGTCGCTGACCGGGCGCGGGGCCGATCCCGCGGCACTCGTCGTGCATGAGAGCGGGCTGCTGGAGTCACTGGCGGGTCTGTTCGAGGCGGTGTGGCGGGAGGCGCTGCCGCTGCGGCTCGGCGCGGGCGGCGAGGTGGGCGAGGAGGAGGCGACGGGGCCCGATGCCACGGATCTGGAGATCCTGTCGCTGCTGCTCGCCGGGATGACGGACGCGAGTGTGGCCAAGCAGCTGGATCTTGGGCTGCGGACCGTTCAGCGCCGGGTGAAGGGGCTGATGGAGCTGACCGGCGTGACGACGCGGCTGCAGCTCGGCTGGCATGCGTACGCGAAGGGCTGGGTGGCCCGCGACCTGCGGGAATAATCAGCTTCCTGCACCCTTGGCAGATGGGCGCATGGCAGCTCCTGATGGTCGGCCTGGTGATGCTGCTGGGCCTGCTCGGGGTGCTCGTGCCCGGTGTTCCGGGGCCGTGGCTGATCTGGGCCGCGATGCTGTGGTGGTCGTTGCACGAGCAGTCCGGACTGGCCTGGGCGCTGCTGGTGGGCTCGACCGTCGTACTACTGGTCACCCAGGTGGTGGTGTGGCTGCTGCCACCGCGCCGGCTGCGCGGGGTGGGGGTCACCCGGCGGATGGCGATGTTCGCGGGCGCGGGGGCGCTGGTCGGCTTCTTTCTGGTGCCGGTGGTGGGCGGGATTCTGGGATTCATCGGGGGGATCTACGGCTCCGAGCGGCAACGGCTCGGCGGGCACGGCCCGGCGATGGCCTCGACCCGGGCGGTGATGCGGGCGGTGGGGACGAGCGTGCTGGTGGAGCTGTTCGCCTGTCTGCTGGTGGCAGGGGCGTGGCTGGGCGCGGTCCTCTCGGGCTGAGCGAGGCCCCGTCGGCCTCCGCCGAGCGCCGCCCAGCGTCTTTCGGCGGACGAGGCCCTCAGGCCCTCCGGCTGACCAGCGAGGCGGGCGCGCCGTGCGTCGTACGCCACGGCATCGCGGGCCCGATCGAGGTCCGCGCCGGGCGGGGCCGGCGGCTGTGGTGGGAGGAGGCGGGCGACGGTGCGATCCGGATCCCGCTGAGAAGGGGCGAGTCGGGGCTGATCACGGCGCGTGGGGACCACCCGGACCTGCGAATCCGTCCAGTCGCTCCGAACGCGCCGGCCCCGGCGTGGGGGCTCCCGGCCTGAGCGGTCCGGGACCCGGGCCCTGAGCGGTCCCTGGCCGGTCCCCGACCGGCCGGAAGTCCTAGGACTCGCCCAGGACCAGCAGCCGATGCGGACGACGAGGCGCGCGTGTGAGGCTGCATCCATGACCGAATTCAGCGACGCCGAGCGCGCGTACCTCAAGTCCCAGCGCCTGGGAAGGCTGGCGACCGTCGACCCGAAGGGGCAGCCACAGGCGAACCCGGTCGGGTTCTTCCCGCAGGAGGACGGGACGATCCTGGTCGGCGGCTACGCCCTGGGCACGACGAAGAAGTGGCGCAACCTCCGGGAGAACCCGAAGGTGGCGCTGGTGGTCGACGACATCGTGAGCCTCCAGCCGTGGAAGGTCCGCGGTGTGGACATCCGGGGCGAGGCGGAACTGCTCACGGGCCCGCACGAGTTGGGCCCGCACTTCAGCGAGGAACTGATCCGGATCCACCCGCGGAAGATCCACAGCTGGGGCCTGGACTGAGGGGTGTTGCCCCGGGCGCCGGTGACCGCGAGGTCACCGGGCCCGGGTCCCCCTGTGCACTCAGCGCACCCGGCCGCGCTTCACCTGCATCGCCGCGCGACCCTCGGCGCCCTTCTGCTTCCAGTCGCGCAGGATCTCCGCCCGCAGCCGCGCGTCCGTCTTCGCGACGATGCGCCGGTTCTCCCGCAGCAACTTGCGGTAGCTCTCCAGCCGCCGCTCCGGCAGCGAACCGTCCTCGATCGCGACGAGCACCGCACAGCTCGGCTCCGACTCGTGAGCGCAGTCGTGGAAGCGGCACTCCTCGGCGAGCTCCTCGATCTCCGAGAAGACCTGGCCCACGCCGGTCTCCGCGTCCCAGAGCCCTACGCCGCGCAGCCCAGGCGTGTCGATCAGCACACCCCCGCCGGGGAGCACGAAGAGGTTGCGGGTCGTGGTGGTGTGCCGGCCCTTGCCGTCGACGTCACGGGTCGCCCGCACATCCATCACGTCCTCGCCGAGCAGCGCGTTGGCGAGCGTCGACTTGCCCGCGCCGGACGCGCCGAGCAGCACACTCGTCCCGCCGGAGAGGATCGCGGAGAGCACATCGATGCCCTCGCCTGACGCCGAACTGACGCCCAGCACCTGCACTCCGGGCGCGGTCGTCTCCACGTCCTGGACGAGATACGAAAGACCCGTCACATCGGGCACCAAATCGGCCTTGGTGAGCACGACGAGCGGCTGCGCGCCGCTCTCCCAGGAATGTGCCGATTTATGCAGCAGCGCATCACCGCTGGAGCTGGACATCGCGAGTGCGAGGAACCGCTCGATGCGCCCGAGATCGAGTTCGACCGCGAGCGACACACAGATGACGACGTGATCGATGTTGGTGGCCAGTACCTGGCCCTCGGAGCGCTTGGACGACGTCGACCGCACAAAGGCGGTGCGCCGCGGCAGCAGCGTCCGCACGTACCGCGGATCGCCACCTTCGGGGTCGACAGCGACCCAGTCCCCCGTACATACGACCTTCATCGGGTCGCGGGGAACGACGAACTCGGTATCAGCACGGACAAGGCCTGCCGGAGTGACGACATCACACTGACCGCGGTCGACACGTACGACACGGCCGAGCAGCAGACCCTGCTCCGCGTACGGGGCGAACTCAGTCTCCCAGCCCTCATCCCAGCCGTAGGGAGTGAGGGGATGCGAGGAAGCCGAGGACGAACCCATGAGAGAAAAGGAAGACAAGGGGGTGACCCTTCACAAGGGGGCCCCGGCTCCGCGCTCACTGGCGCGGGAGAAGAGAGAGGTCAGCCGGAGGCCACGGAGGTGGACTGGATGAACTTCCGGATGCGGGCAGCGCCCATCTCAACGACAGTCATCGGTCACACCTCCCAAACCAAGCCAAGTCACCAGCGGCAACACCTGGTTGCCGCTCGAACAGCACCGACTCTAGGGGTACACGGGCCCGTCGCGCCATCGAATTACTCTCATCCGTACGACACCCGCAGCCGGCCGACCGACCTCACGCCACGACTCGTACAGTGTTCTGCGCGAGGTCCTGGGCCTGCGGGCTTCAACCGCGCAGACAAGGTCCCGGCCGCGGCCCGCCCTCACGGATCTGGCAAACGGCGATGACGTGCAGGGCTGAGTCGCAGCCGAGACCGCGGGGCCGCAACTGGGGTCCGGTCAGGCGGTGGCCAACGCGCACTGGCCTCGGTCGGCCTTCATCGGTCCGGCGGCGCTGGGACGGACCTCGAAGTCGAACATGGCGGTGGGTACGTACAACGAGCAGCAGGCGTTGGGGATGTCGACGATGCCGCTGATACGTCCCTCTATGGGGGAGGAGCCGAGCAGCAGGTAGGCCTGCTCTCCGCTGTAGCCGAACTTCTTGAAGTACTCGACGGCGTTGAGGCAGGCCCGGCGGTAGGCCAGTGTCGCGTCGAGGTAGTAGTTCGTGTCCGTGTCGTGGTCGACGGAGATTCCGATGAAAGTGAGGAACTCCGTGTACCTCGGTTCGACGTTGCCCGGAATGAACACCGGGTTGGTGGAGATGCCGTACGTCTCCATGCCGCCCTTGATCAGGTCGACGTGGAAGTCGATGAAGCCGCCCATCTCGATGGCGCCGCAGAAGGTGATTTCTCCGTCGCCCTGACTGAAGTGCAGGTCGCCTCCCGAGAGCTTGGCGTCCTTGACGTGTACGGGGTAGAAGACCCGCGAACCGCGCGTGAAGTTCTTGATGTCGTGGTTGCCTCCGTTCTCGCGGGCCGGCACCGTGCGTGCGCCTTCCGCGGCGATGCGCGTGGCGAGGTCTCCGGTGGCCGTGCCCGCGAGTGCGTTGGTGCTGTCCGGCGGTACGGCGAGTGGCGGGACCCGGTTCGGGTCGGTGTCGATCAGCGCCTGCTCGCGGGCGTTCCAGCGTGCGAGCATCTCGGTGGACGGGGCGGTTCCGAACAGCCCGGGGTGGGTGATCCCGGTGAAGCTGATCCCGGGAAGGTGGCGGGAGACCGCCTGCTGTCCGTGGAAGTCCCATATCGCCTTGTAGGCGTCCGGGAAATAGTCGGTCAGGAAGCCGCCGCCGTTGGCCTTGGCGAAGATACCGGTGTAGCCCCAGCCCTGGCCCGCCGCGTCCCCGGTCTGCTGCGGCACGGGGCCGAGGTCGAGTATGTCGACGACGAGCAGGTCGCCGGGTTCGGCGCCCTCCACGCCTACCGGACCGCTGAGCATGTGAGGGATGGTCAGGTCGATGTCGCGTACGTCGTTGGCGGTGTCGTTGTTGCCGACCTGGCAGTCGGTCCAGTCGCGGCATTCCATGCGGAACTCCGCTCCCGGCTTCACCATGGCGACGGTGGGGACGTCCGGGTGCCACCTGTTGTGTCCGGGAACGTCCTGGTCACGCATCGACTTACTGTGGTCCACATTGAAGATGATTTCTGGCATGACAGCTCCTGGTTTCTGATCCCGTCACGTTTGTGCGCCTACGCTTCCGGCCGCCGGGGCGGCTGGGGCCGGTTGCCGCGAATTCCGGGTGAGGGGCCACAGCGCCCCGAACACCACCACGCCGAACACCGCCAGCGCGATGGCGGTTTCATTGGGGCTCACCCAGTAGCCGGAGAGCAGCAGCGCCGCGGGAATCGCGCCGGTGACCCAGCCCTGGATCGCCGTGACCCAGCCTGTATAGATTCTGAGACTGTCCATCTTGAGACCGAGCAACAGGAAGAACAGGAACCACAGGAACGCCCAGTAGAGCCAGATGACCCCGAACGGGTAGTCCCTGAAGATCCGGAAATTGACGAACGAGTACCCCAGGGCCGCAACCGCAACGAACAGGGAGTAGTAGCCGACGCCGGTACTGTCGAGACCGGCGAGGAGGCCCACACCTACATACAGGTAGGTGAAGCCGAACAGATAGATGCCGGATGCCGCCAGGATCCCTCTGGGTTCGCCGGCGGCGACGAAGATGAGATAAGTCGGCGTCAGCACCTGCAGTGCGCCCACGAACAGGTTGAACACCGCTGCCGCCTTGGCGTCGACCTTCCCGAGCAACAGCATTCCGTTGATGAAGAGCACTGCACCGACAAACAGCAGTCCCACGTTTCCCACGAGGACGCACCTCCTAAGTCCGCGTGGACGCCCTCAGGGACGCGGCAACCGCGAGAGCGCGGGGTGCGGGTGCCGTGGCACCCTTGTGCGTGACGGCACTTCGGAGACTACTGCCGGGGCCTCACGGGCCTGCTCCTCCTGGTCATGAAGGGCGGCGACCGCGTTCGAGGTCAGCGTAAAGCCGGGCGAGGAGTACACACGTCTCGCAGCGCCTGCGCAAACAGGGCAACCGTAAACCTTGGGCGCCGTCCCGATCGCCAACTTCACGTCGAAGGGCCCACATCGGCTGCATAGATATTCATAGGTTGCCATCAGCAGCCTCCGGATGCCCGTGGACGCTAGCCAACCCGAGTGCGTGCGATGCGCCCCGATCAGCACACGGCGCAGCGCGTTTCTTACCTTCAAGGAGACGTCTCGCAAATCCAGGTGTCAAGTACCGGACGGCCGGGCCTGGATCTTCTCAGAACGACCCGATCGCGAGCGCCGCCGCTGCTGCCGCAAGACCCACCGCGAGACTCGAAGCGGCGTACAGCAGGGCCTTGCCGACCTGCCCTTTCTCGCACAGGAGGACCAACTCGTAACTGAATGTGGAGAACGTCGTATAGGCGCCGCAGAAACCCACGCCGGCAATGGTCACGACCTGCTCCGGCAATGCGTGCCGTGCGCCGAGGCCCACCAGAAGCCCCAGCACGAACGATCCGCTCACGTTGATCAGCCAGGTGCCGCGTGGGAACGCGCCCGGGCTCCGGTACTGCACGTACTGGCCGAGGACGTAACGCGCCACTGCCCCGGCCGCGGCCGCCGCACCGACGGCGAGCAGGATGATCACCGCACCCACCAGCCGTATCGGCGGGCGCGCCCGCGCCGCGCGTCGAGCCGTATGTGCCGGGCCGACGTCAGCCGGCCGATGGCCAGGCCCAGAACGGTGGCGGCCGCCCCGGCGAAGAGGCTCCCGACGATGTTCAACGCCGCGGCTGCGTAGTGGCCGTGGCCCAGCAGGCGATCGGTGTCGACCATCCAGGTCGAGAAGGTGGTGAAGGCGCCGAGGAAGCCGACGGCGGCGAACGGCCGCACGTACAGGGTCGGCGGCCAGGCCTCGAACACATAAAAGAGCAGCAGCGCCAGCGCGAACGATCCGGACACGTTGACGGCGAATGTCGTCCACGGGAACGTCGCCCCAGGCGCGGGGAAGGCCAGCCCCAGCGCGTAACGGGCCGTCCCGCCCAGCAGGCCGCCGAGCGCGACCGCCGCCAGGACGCCCCCGCGCAGATGCGCGCGGAACGGCTCCCGAACTCCCGTCACAGGCCTCATCGAAATAGCCGCATCCCTATCCACCGGAACACCTCCCCATTATCCCCTGGGGATTGCAGCGCCGACGCACACTCGACTAAAATTCAAGATCATCGGCGTTTGACCGGTTTACCGGTGCCCAACCCGTTCACCGGAGCAGTGGCCCCACCGATGGAGGACGGCCATGGCAAAAATCCTTGCGGTGCTCTATCCGGATCCCGTGGGCGGATATCCTCCCGACTACGCCCGCGACGAGATTCCCACCATCACCGGCTATCCGGGCGGTCAGACCGCGCCGACCCCGCAGGCCATCGATTTCGCCCCGGGGCACCTCCTCGGCTGCGTCTCCGGAGAACTGGGACTGCGCCGGTTCCTGGAGGACCGGGGTCACACCTTCGTCGTCACGAGCGACAAGGAAGGGGCGGACTCCACCCTGGATCACGAGCTTCCCGACACCGACGTGGTCATCTCGCAGCCATTCTGGCCCGCCTATCTGACCCCCGAGCGCATCGCCGCGGCTCCCCGGCTCAGACTCGCGATCACCGCGGGGATCGGGTCGGACCACGTCGATCTGCCGAGCGCCATCTCCCATGGCATGACCGTGGCCGAGGTGACTTTCAGCAACAGCATCAGTGTGTCGGAGCACGCCGTGATGCAGATCCTCACCCTGGTGCACAACTACATGCCGGCTCACGAGTGGGTGACCACCAAGAAGGGATGGAACATCGCCGACAGCGTCTCGCGCGCCTACGACCTCGAAGGCATGGACGTCGGCGTCCTCGGCTCCGGCCGTATCGGCCAGGCGGTACTGCGCCGCCTCAAGCCGTTCGACGTCACGCTGCACTACTGCGACGTGCACCGGCTGTCCAAGAAGGTCGAGGAGGAGCTGGAGCTGACCTGGCATCCCGACGCCCGTTCGCTGGCCTCCTCCGTCGATGTGCTGTCGATCCACACTCCGCTGCATCCACAGACGAAGAACCTCTTCGACGACGAGCTGATCGGGGCCATGAAGCGCGGTTCGTACATCGTCAACACCGCACGGGCGCTCATCGTCAACCGGGACGCCGTGGTGCGGGCCCTCAACAGCGGCCAACTGGCCGGTTACGCCGGTGACGTCTGGTACCCGCAGCCGCCACCGCCCGACCATCCCTGGCGCACCATGCCCTACGAGGCGATGACGCCGCACGTGTCCGGGTCGACCCTCTCGGCGCAGGCACGCTACGCGGCCGGTACGCGGGAGATCCTGGAGTGCTGGCTCGACGGGCACCCCATTCGCCCGGAGTACCTGATCGTCGAAGGCGGTGGGCTCGCCGGGACGGGAGCGAGCTCCTACACGGTCGCCGGATGACCGACACGGGCGGGAGTGACATCCGGCGGACAAGAAATCAGCTGAAGATTCAATAGAAGATCCACCACCCCGGCTGTGAGCCGATTCACGCACAATTTACTGGACGGGCGCAGGCGAGGCCTTTAGCGTCCGTAAATAGATTGTTTCTCATTATGCGGAGATACCGGCGCCGCGCGTAATCTCTCGCAAGAAAACCAGGCGCACGCCGGGAAGGTGGATCAGTGAGCATGGACGCAGTGTGGGTCCGGGGCGTGACCGGCATTCAGATGCACCACGTGACCGACCTTCAGGATGCCGGCAGGTTTTTGGGCAACGCAGCGATGGCACTGCGGGCCGCGCACGTAAGGACCGGCGCCGACCGGTACTCCGGCATCTCCGCCGAGCTCAAGGCTCTGGTGGAGCGAGTGCGGGAGTTGGAGGAGGAGGCGCGGTCGAGCATGCACGACCTGCACTCCACCGACCCGGATCGGTTCGTCCGCTGCCGGGACGGCCACGAGCCGTGGCCCGGCGAGATCGCGGCAGGATTCATCCCGCGCCACACATGCAAGGACGAGTGCCTCTACCACGACCGCGAGGTCCTCGACGCCATCATGCAGTGCACCTGCGGACGGCCGCCATGCCGGGCCTGTGAGATCGGCGGGAGGCTCTGACGAGCCCCGGGCCTCCTGTGTCCGAGCCGGATCGAAACACCACCTGATCACCGACGGTCACCGCACCCACTCGCGGTGATCAGGACTGACTGTAACCACAACGACGTCTGCCGCTGGTCGACGCCGTCCCCGCCGTGGACAACGCTCAGCAGGGACGGCCACGCCGCAAGCCCGGCTCACACATCGCCGAGCACGGTTGCGGCCGGTACCGAGCAGTCCGGCCGCGACGACGCGCTCGCGTCAGCTCACCCCGACCCCACCGCTGTGCGCGTCGCGGCACTTTCCCACGCAAGCGCGAAGAACCGCCCGCTCAGCAGCGACGATGCTCGGTCAGGCCCGAACGTGTGCCTGCCAACTGTCGAAGCCGGGAGATCGTTGCCATCCGATCAACCTTCTTGCTCCGGCCGGCGCAGAGGGGGCAGGCAGCGGGCGAGCGTGCGCTCATCAACGGTCAGCGGTACGTCGGCACGCACCCGCTCGGGGTGTCCCTCGGGCGGCCCGGCGAGTGGTGGCTCGGCCGGGGCCCTCCCCGCGGCCGCGTACAGCATTCCTAAGGCCACCAGCCCATTCCAGACCGGCGGCAGCAGGCGATCGACCGCAATGCGCCTGATCCCTCTGATGGCCACACATCGGAGAGTGCCAGCTGCGGCTCGCGAACTGGTCGCGTCACGGGCCGGCGGCATCCCGAGCCGATCCTGCGGCTGGCTGCGCTCACCTGTCGGACGAGGGTGCTGCACAGCGCGCTGGAACTGGATCTGTTCAGCACATTGGCCGAAGGCCCGCTGACCGAGCCCGAGTTGCGGAAGCGTCTGGGGCTGCACGAGCGGTTCTCGCTGGACTTCCTTGACGCACTTGCCGGCCTCGGCATGCTGACCAAGGACGCGGGGAGGTACGGGGAGCGGCTCGATGAAGTGGAGCGCGCAAAGGCGGTACGGCGCCGCAGAGTCGGACTCGGCGTCCAGCGCTCGTCCCTGGCGTAGGACGACAGCGGGTGCGACGAAGACGGAACGGGCACGGAAACAGAAGGGAGATACAAGGGAAAGCCTTCGAAGGGTGGCCCCAGGAGCGCGCTCGGCGCGCGGAAGTGGTGTGAGTGTCAGCGTGAAACCACAGGGGTGGGAACGATGAACTCCTGAATGCGGGTAAAGCCCGTCGCCGTGCCAGTCATCAATGTCCTCACCTCCTGCTTCCTCAACGATCCAACGCAGTTCCGCTCGAGAGCGGCACACGGCCGCGTCCGGGAACGAAGGGACCCTATCCCCGGCTCGCGACGCGCCGCCACCCATTTATTTCCGGCCATTTATTTACCGCGGCAGCCTCCAACGCGCCCCGGCAGAGGGCCAGGATCATGACCTCGGACACCCTCGATCACACCGTAACCGACAGTAAGTTTAATGAGATGCAAATCACACGCACACGCCGCACCGCCGATCGGCCACGAGGCTGGGGAACCTGGCAATGTGGATGCGGACATGGTGCCGTTCGCCGCTCATCCATACCCGGGAGGGTCCGTCATGTCTTGTCATTCCCCCCACAATCTTCACCCTGCTCGGCTCGGCGACATCAGCCCAAGGTTTCGAGGGATCGATGACGGAGCACATTGACAGTCTTCGGCCATTAGGCCGCAGGCGAGAGTGGGCACGAATAGCAGAATTTCTCGCCGTAGGTTCAAGTGGCTGCAGTAACGCCCTGATCCTTGAGGGGCCCGCCGGGACGGGCAAGACCCGCTTGATGCGGGAGACGGAACGGCTCGCAGCGGAACTCGGGTTCGCCACCTCGTCGTTCTCGATCTCCCCGCACGATGGATCATCGGGGAACCGCCGAATCGAGTCGTTCCTGGCCGGACTTGAGTCCGGGTCCCTCGGGGCTTCGAGACCGCGGCTTGTTCTCGTGGACAATTTCCACCACGCGAACTCCAAGGTTACAAATTCCGTCCTCTCTGCGCAGCCTCACGGGAGCCATGCTCAGGTGACTTGGCTGCTCGGGCTACGAGCACAGCACGAGAGCCGAACCGTGAGGCGGTTGTTGGGCGAGAGTGCCCGAGTGGCCAGGATCGAGTTGGGCCGGTTGTCCGACGAAGAATCCATGGAATTGGCGGCCGAGTTATTGGGCGCGGAGCCTGATGCGGACCTCATTTCCATGGTCCGGAGTGCGGGCGGGAACCCGCTGCTCATTGTCGAGCTCGTCAGAGGATTACGGGAAGAGGGAAACCTTGCACTCCTCGGTGAACAGGCCCGCCTCACTGACGTTCGGATCCCTCAGCGAATCCGAGAAGTCGCTTCACGCTGGCTGAATGAGCTCTCGGAGAAATCTCATCAGCTGATCCAAGTCGCCGCCGCAATAGGCGGATCCTTCATGATCGGTGAACTGGCCGCGATGCAGCGCGAGACAACGGCGTCCTTACTCCCCGCACTGAACGAGGCCATGGCCGCGGGGTTGCTCATCTGCCCCGGTGAGCAAGCGGTGCTCCAGCACGAACTGATCCGGCGGGCGATAGCGGAGGCATTGCCTCCGGCAGTGCGGCTCGCTCTGAACAATGACATCGACACGCTACGGAATCAGCGGCGCGCGAACGTGCCGCTCACACCCGAACTTCTGCTGTCGCAGGGCGTGACCATCGTAAAGACGCCACCCGTCCCGGCTTCCGTGCCGGCTGTCGCGCAGGGCTCTGTCTCACAGCGTCTGACCGGCCGCCTGGTACCCGCCCTGCTGCTGGCCAGGAGTGCGCGTACGGAGCCGCTGACACTGGGCTCGACCGAGGAACTGCGGACCGAACTCACCGCCATCCTGGCCGACGCGCACGCCGTCGCACCGGGGAAGGCCGACGCGGCAGCCCGCAATATCGTCTCTCTGTTTGCCGACGACGAGCGCCGCGTGTGGGGTAATGCGCGGTCGATCCTCGACTCGCGCACGGAGGCGGACGGCGACGCGGACGCCGTGACGGCCACGACAGTGATCTCCAATCTGGAGTGGTCCGCGGGCAACCTGACCGAGGGGCTGCGGTGGGGGCGGCAGGCGGTGAGTCGCATCGGCCGGTCCACACCAACGATGTGGCGTCCGTACGTACGACTTGCACTGGCCTCCAAACTGTCCGACCTCGGCCAGTTCGACGAAGCCGAACTGCTGATACGGACTGCCCGGGAGGAAGCCGAGCGGGCGGGGCTCACGGACCACGCGGCGGCGATCCTGATCACCCGTTCCCGGTTGCTCCTCCAGTCGAGCCGGCTCCAGGAGGCGCAGGACGCCGCCCAGGCCGGGCTGTCCGCCGCCGTGGAGGCGGGCAGCAGCTGGGTCATCCCCGTCGGGCAGGCGGTCCTCATCCTGGTTGCCCTGCGCCGCGGGGACCTGTCATCGGCCGCGGACTATGTGTGGCGCACCCGGGCTGTGGTGGGCGCGGACAGCACGGTGTTCCCCTCGATCCATTTCTCCTGGGGGGAGTGTCTGGTGGCCACGGCCCAGCTCGGCCCGCGGCGGACGGCCGAGCTGCTCACCACCCAGTACGCGGATCTGCTGACGCAGCGGCAACTGTTCGTCGAGGAACCGGGCGCCGCGCCATGGTTCGTCAGACTGGCTCTCGCCGCCGACGACGCGCCGCTCGCGGCGGCCGTGGTCGCCTCGGTGGAGGCGCTCGCGGCCGCCAATACCGAGCACCACTCGGTGTGTGTCTCGGCGGCGCATGCCCGGGGACTCCTGGAGAGGGACGCCGCCGCGTTGCGCCGAGCCTCCAGGGAGCATCTCAGCCCCTGCTCCGGAGCGTTGGCGGAAGAGGATCTCGGTGTGCTGTTCTCCGCGGACGAGGGCAGGAACGGGGCGCTGGCTCAGGGCTGTCTGCAGGCAGCCCTGCACAGGTTCGAGCAGATCGGGGCGAAGGCGGACGCGGACCGGGTGCGTGACCTGCTGAGGGACAACAGTCTCCCGGCAGCTCCGATTCCGGCACCGGCTCCGGCCCGCCCGCCCGTGGACACGCCTGCCGGGTGGGATGCCCTCACCGAGGCCGAGCGGGCCATCGCCCGTCTGGTCGGCGACGGTCTGACGAATCGCCAGATCGCCCGGCGGGTAAGCCTGTCCCCGCACACCGTGAACTATCACCTGCGAGTGATATTCCGGAAGCTCGACATCAATTCGCGGGTGGAAGTGGCCCGTTACCTTGCACAAGGCGCTTGAAGGGCGCCGTTCTGAAGGGATTTTCATGGCAGACCTGTTTACTGTGCGAGTTACCGTCCGCGGTTACGAGACGGATGCCCAGGGCCACCTCAATGGAAATGTGTATCTGCAGCATGCGGAGCACGCGCGCTGGGAGTTGCTGCGGGCCGCCGGCATCGAGCAGAACGCACTGCTGGCGAAGGGCGTCGGCCCGATCAATCTGGAGAGCACGATCAGGTACCACCGCGAGGTGGTCGCGGGTGATGACGTCGACATCACCTGCGCCTTCATCTTCGGGGAGGGCAAGTCGTTCCGGGTGGAGCAGACCTTCCACCGTACGGACGACAACACCCTCGTGGCCGAGGTCTTCAACGTCGGCGGTCTGCTCGACCTGAAGGCACGCAAGCTGGTCGCCGACCCGCGCGAGTACTTCCGCGCCGTGGCCTCGGACCCTGGCGTGTTCGGCCTCTGACACGGATCCACCGGGCCGCGACAGCGGCCCGGTGGAGGTCCCGTGGTGAAGCAGCCGGTCAGGCCCGCGCCCGTTCTCGCCACTCCGGCGTGATCAGTTCACTGGACGGGCACGCTCCGGAGACGGTGGAGAAGAAACGCTCGATCATCACCGGATCGTCCGCGATGGCGCGCATCAGCGCCAGACGGCGATTCGGCCGGAGCTCGGCCACCGCCAGGGTGTCCCGGTAGCCGTCCATGACCAACTCGTCGCGGTCGATGGCGTATCGGCGCAGCGCGGCGTCCAGCCGGGGCCGGTCCTGCAGGCCGTCCGCAACACAGCCCGTCAGGGCCGTCGCCTGCCGGAAGGCGTCGGTGATGCCCTTGCCCGTGATCGAGTCCTTGTGGTGGCCCGCGTCGCCCACGAGCGCCCAGCCGGGGCCCGATGCCTGCCGGAAGAAATTCCGCTGGTCACCGGTTCCGTAGAGCCGGTCCTCCTGGGTGGCGGCTGCCAGCCGTTCGTCCAGACCGGGCGCGGCGGCGGCCACATTGCCGAGGAACGCGCGCCGGACATCCGCCCGTACGGTGTCGAACTCGGACTGCGGGAAGTACGTTCCCACGAGCGTCAGCCCGTCGTTGGTGGGCACGAAACCCGCCCACCGTCCGGTCGACTGGTACACCTCGAAGCCGGTCGGCAGGCCCGACCAGAAGCTGTAGTAGACACACGTCATCAGGGGGTCTTCACAGACGACGGGCGCACCGGCCAGCGCCGCCACCTTGGACCGCATGCCGTCCGCACCGACCACCAGCCGGGCGCGTTCCTCGGACCGTCCGGCCGCGGTCCGGATGCCGACCCCGACCACCCGGTCCCCCTCGAAGAGGAGGTCGTCCACCGTGCACTGCTCCCGGAACTCCGCGCCGGCCGCGACAGCCGCGTCGGCGAGGATCCGGTCCAGCAGATAGCGGCGGGGCGCGTAGGCGGCGCTGATTCCGTCGACGGGCCACGAGCACCCCTCCAGCCGGACGTCCGCCACCTGGTGGCGGGCCTTTTCCATCGGCGGACAGCCGGTGGCCGTGACCGCGTCGAGGATGCCCCACCGCTGGAGCAGGGCCACACCGGGCTGATGGATGTAGAGGGTGGACATGGTGTCGCGGGGGTAGCGGGCCTTGTCCACCATCAGGACGCGGTAGCCGGCCCGGGCGAAGAGCATGGCCGTCGGGGCCCCGGCGCAGCGTGCGCCCACCACTATGACGTCGTACACGAGGGGAGTCCTTTCCCGGACGGTGCGTGGTGCGGAAGGCCGGGTATCACCCGCCGGCCCCCGACTTCTCGAATGCCTCGGTGATCGCCCGCAGACTGCGCACCCCGTCGGGCGTGTTCTCGGGGAAGATCATGGCGGACAGGGTCGTCACGCCCGCTTCGGCGTAGGCGCGCAGGCCGTCGGCGATCCGGTCGACCGGGCCCAGCAGAGCGGTGCGTTCCAGGAACTCCTGGGGTACGGCCGCCGCCGCCTCGCGTGGTTTGCCGGCCAGGTACAGCTCCTGTACACGGCGTGCGGCATCCGCGTAACCGAGGCGGACCGCAAGGCTGTTGTAGAAGTTCTGCCCGCGTGACCCCATGCCGCCGAGGTAGTGGGTGGTGTACATCCGGACCCGGTCGGCGCACTCCGCGAGGTCGTCGCCCACCACGACGGGCACCGTCGCGACGACGTCGAACCCGGTGAGGTCCTTGCCGCGCTTCTCCCGTCCGGCGCGCAGATTCGCCAGGTGCAGGGCACCGGACTCCGGCTGGAAGAACACCGAGAGCCAGCCGTCCGCGATCTCCCCGGCGAGTGTCGTATTGCGTGGCCCCACAGCGGCCAGATACACCGGGACGTCCTTGCGGAGCGGGCGGGTCCCGAGGCGCAGCGCCTTGCCGGGCCCGTCCGGCAGAGGCAGTCGGTGGTACTCGCCGTCGTACGCGACGTCCTCCCGGCGCAGCGCGAGGCGCACCACGTCGATGTACTCGCGGGTGCGTGCCAGCGGCCGGTCGAACCGGGCGCCGTGCCACCCTTCCGAGACCTGTGGCCCGGAGACGCCGAGACCGAGCCGGAAACGACCGCCGGAAATGATGTCGAGGGTCGCTGCGGTCATCGCCGTCATGGTGGGGGTGCGGGCCGGGATCTGCATCACCGCGGTGCCGAGGTCGATCCTGCTGGTGTGCGCGGCGAGCCAGCCGAGCAGGGACACCGCGTCGGAGCTGAACACCTCGGCCGTCCACGCCACGGAGAAGCCGAGTTGCTCGGCCTCCTGGACGTAGAGCGCCGAGGCTTTGGGGTCGGGCCCCGCGCCCAGGTTTCCCAAGTAGCGCAGGTTCAGGCCCAGTCGCATCAGCGCACCGCTTTCGTCGGGTCGAGGCAACGCTCGAGGAATTCGAGGACGGTCGACGTGTACTGGTCCTTGTCGGTCCACATCGCGCGCAGGTGTTTCGCACCGGGAACGACCAGGGTCTCGGCGCGCGGGTACGGGCGCGCCAGGCGCAGGATCTCGTCGGCAGGTACGACGGAGTCCGCGCCGCCGGCGATGAACAGCATCGGGGTGGTGGCGTAGGCCGGCCGGTCCGGCGTCGGAGGCCAGTCGCCCGAGGCGCCCATCGTGATGTGATTGAGCATGCGGAACACGTACTCCACCACGGGCCGGGCAGGGGCTTCCCGCATGACGGCGGGGACGGGCAGCAGCCCTGAGCGCAGCAGGTTCGGGGAGATCGCGGGCGGATCGCAGGCGGGGCCGCTGTCGCACACCACGGCGTGGACCGCGCCGTGCAACGCGGCGAGCGCGCGCAGCATCGCGAACGAGGACAGCGAGAATCCGTAGAGGGCCAGGCGGGCTTCGGCGAATTCCGGCATGGCCCGGAGGTGGGTGGCCGCCGCGACGGCGTCCTCGGCGAAGCGCCGGTCGAATCCCGCGAAACCGCGGTCCTGGGAGCTGTCACCGTGATTGCGGAAGTCGAAGAGCAGCACCGTGTATCCGCCCCGGTGAAGGAAGCGGGCGTACGGCAGACTGCGGGACTTCTCCAGCCCGAGGCCGTGACCGAGAAGCACCACCCGGCCCGGGTCCCCCCGGCACAGCCAGGCGCTGAGGCGGGTGCGGCCGGGGGCGGCGATGGTCAACTCCTCGGTCTGGAGACCGAATTGGTCCGGTCTCCGTCGTTGCGCGGTACGGGGTGGATGGAAAGCGGAGTACGCCGCACGGGTCGCGACCAGGGGCGCGGCGCACACCGCCATCAGCTGCTTGCTCACGGGATCTCCTCGAAGCGGGCCGGCGCGGGGCTCAGACGACCAGCCCGCCGTCCACGCCGAGCACTTGGCCGCTGATGTAGCCCGCACGCGGGGAGACCAGGAAGGACACCAGGTCGGCGACGTCGTCCGGGGAACCGAAGCGGGCCAGCGGGATCTTCCCCAGGATGCTCTCCCTGGCCTCGCCGGACAGCGCCGCGGTCATGTCCGTCTCGATGAGTCCGGGCGCGACCGAGTTGACGCGAATCCCGTACTTGCCGCACTCCTTCGCGAGCGCCCGGGTGAAGCCGATGATGCCCGCCTTGGACGCCGAGTAGTTGGACTGGGTGGCGTTGCCGTGGACCCCGGCGACCGAGGACAGGGTGGTGATCGTCCCGGTGCGCCGCTTCATCAGGGAGAAGACCGCAGCCCGGCAGATGTTGTACGTACCGTCGAGGTTGGTGGCGATGACGTCCCGCCACTGCTCGTCTCGCATCAGCACGAGCGGATTGTCACGGGTGACGCCCGCGGAGGTGACGACGGCGTCCAGGGGCCCGAGTTCGGATTCCATGAGCTCCACGAAGGCGCGGGCCGCGGCGGGGTCCGAGACGTCGACCCGGCGGGCGGCCACACGTGCTCCGAGTTCGGTGGCTTCCTTCACCACCTGGTCGGCGGCCTCCGCGTCGGAGCGGTAGCAGAACGCCACGTCGTAGCCGTCCCGGGCGAGCCGGATCACCACGGCCCGCCCGATGCCCCGGGAGCCGCCGGAGACGAGGGCGACAGGACGATGACTGTCTGACATGTCAGTGCCTTTCGGTTGGCTGGGTGGGAGAGGGACGGGGGCCGGGGGGCGGCTCCGGGGCGTGGGCCCGGTGTGGTGCGAAGTGCCGGGCCCACCGCCCGTGAGGAGGCCCGTCGCTCAGGCGGCGTGGGCCTGTTCCTTGAGCTTGGATTCGACGAGTCCGTGGACCTGGAGCACGTTGGTGAGCTCCTTGAAGTCGGACTCGGCGACCTTGATGCCGTATCGCTTCTCCAGATTCACGACGATCTCGAGAGCCATCAGCGAGTCCACCTGGAGGTCGTTCACGAAGTGCGCCTCGTCCGTGACTTCTTCCGTGGGGAGTTCGAGGGCGTCGGCGACGATCGTGCGCAGCTCGTCGAGGTCGAGGCCGGCGGTGGACGTGGTGTTCTCGGACATGGGTGTGGTTCCCTTCGCGGAGATGTGCAGGTGCGCTTCCGCCCCGGCCGGGACGGCGGTTGTGCGGTGAGCGGTCATGCGGTGAGCAGTCGTGTGCTGAGCAGTCATGCGGTGAGCAGTTCGCCGCCGTCGACGCCGATCACGTTGCCCGTGAGCCAGGACGAATCGCTCATCGACAGCAGGACGATCGCCTCTGCGACGTCCTCCGGCTCGGTGAGCCGCCCGTGGGGATTGCGCGCACGGCACAGTTCGGCGTACTCGGCGCTGTTCGGGATCTTGTCGAGGGCGGGCGTCAGGGTGGTGCCGGCCCGGAGCGCGTTGACCGCCACACCGCGCGGGGCCAGTTCGGCGGCGAGCTGGCGCAGATGAGCCTCCAGCGTGGCCTTGGCCGCGGAGACCGCTCCGTAGCTGTCCAGGACCTGGGTGCTGCCCGCACTGGTCATGCCGTAGATCTTCGCTCCACGGGGCAGAAGTCCTGCCGCGAGAAGGTCCTGGACCCAGTACACGAGGCTGTGGGCCATGACGTCGACAGTCATCGCCATCTGCCTGGAAGTGATCACCTCCGGCTTCTCGGGGGTGGGCACGAAGGGCAGCAGTGAGCCGAAGGCGAGCGAGTGCAGGACGATCCGCACCCCTTGGGCGCCCGTCAGCTCGGCGGCTTGGGTAATCACCTCGGAACGGGTGGAGGCGCTGGCCGCGTTGAGGTTGAAGAAGTGGGCGGACACCCCGAGGTCGCGCAGTTCGCCGGCGAACTTCGCCGCGGCCTCGGCTCCGTCGGAGGTGTCGAAGTGGACTCCGATGATGTTTCCGCCGCGGGCCGCGAGCGCGCGTGCTGTCGCCCGTCCGAAGCCACTGGACACGCCGAGGACGAGGGACCAGGACCCCTGGATCTCAGTAATCATTACCGACTCCCGTGCAGCTGAGGGTGGTTGTCAGGGAAATTTGTCAGTCGCAGGAACGCCACGTTGCCCTCGGCTGCGGCGGTGACGACGACGCGGTCGGGACCGCTCCCGGCACCGAGCAGCGCGGCCACATGGCGCATCGGCGACAGACAGCCGGGGCCGGCCGGGGAGACGGAGACCTCGGCCGCCTTGCCGTCCACCCAGTCGAGGACGGCCCGGCCCGTGGGCGAGTCGTCGAGAACCGCGTGCACATGGCGCGGCCGCGGCCCGTCGGCGGTCAGTGCCGCCCAGGTTTCGTCGAGCGCGACGGCGGGCGCGACGCCGGGTGCGAGGAAGGCGTTACGCATACGACAGGTGCCGTAGGCCGCGGGGTTGGGCGCGCCCGTGGCCCGGGCGCAGACCAGGGCGACGGCACCGATGTCACTGCCTTCGGCGCCCGGCTCGCTGTCCGGCAGTGTTTCCTCGGTCGCGCCGACGATGACGAGGTCCGCCCGGCCGCAGGCCAGCGCGCGAGCGCCGGCCTGGACCGCGTCGAAACCCGCGGTCCGCGGCGAGTTCGTCGTGAGGGTGAATCCGTGGATCGTGTGTTCGACCGCGAGCCGGGACGCGAACAGACTCATCGCGAAATAGGGCGCGGTGATCGGACTGATCCCGTCCGCGTCCA